>JAUIDY010000003.1 GCA_030428385.1 Rhodothermia bacterium
GGACAATTTCGAGGGTGCCGATGGTTTCGAGGGAAACCCCGCGCACCTCGCGGTCCACCGAGCGGTTCACTTCAATCACAACACCGGATCCTTCGATGCGGATGTCATCATCATCAACGTCAACATCCACAATACAGGCGCTAAAAACGAGGGGAGCGGCCAAAAAGGCCAGCAGCAAGTAAAGACGAGAGCGGTTCATTATTTCAAAAGGTATGGTCTCAGAGGATGATACAGGCTTACGAGGGTGAGGGCATGCCTGTGACACCTAAGGCCGCACTTCCTTGAGATTTCGTCACATCCGGAAACGTTGCATGCGGGAAGCAATACGAGGTCTTGAAAAAAAGTCCGCCCCATATGTACTACCGTGAAATTGCCCCGCCTGAAGTCCTCCAACATCTTGTGTTGACGTACTGGGTCTTCGAGGCTCCTCCCCATCTGGAGGAAGTGTATCAACACCGGGTGATGCCCGATGGCTGTGTGCAACTGGTGTACCTGCGCCAGCCTCAGGTCTTGCATCTGGTGGGGCCGCGTCTTGATGCGCTGGTGGTGCCTGTGCATCCGGGCGCCGCCTACTGGGGCGTGCGGTTTCGGCCGGGGGCAGCGGGTGGCTTGCTGGGGCTTTCTTGCGTAGACGTTCGGGAGGTGGTGGAACCTGCCATGCAGCATATACCGCGGCTTGCATCGGCCATGACGGAAGGGTTAAACCGCTGTACATCGGTGGCGGAGGCCCTTGCGCTGTTTACTGACGTGCTGACGCCCCTGGCCGCACAGGCAAACGCCCCCGATGCGCTTGTGCAAGCAGCGGTCGATGCCCTGATGGAATCGCAGGGGCAACTGCGGATGCGGACGTTGGCCGAGCAGGTGGGGCTCAGTGAACGGCAACTGCAACGGCGGTTTCGGCAGGCCGTGGGGCTCACGCCCAAGCAGTTCGCTCGGATCCGGCGTTTTCGTAGCTCGGTAGGGAATATGCTGCATGATGCCCCCAACGCATGGGGACGGGTGGCGGCCGAACAAGGCTACGCCGATCAGGCCCATCTCACCCGCGAGTTTCAGGATTTATATGGGGCTGCTCCCACCGAGATGAAAGAAAAGATCCAAGCCATTGAGCACCGCGATGTGAATCCCTAGCGAGGGGGCGTCCATGTCGGTTTTGTTCAAGCATGGTGCTATCCCTTGTGGCTATACTCTGGTTCGTCACCGTGCTATTCTTGTTTGGAGGTTCGAATGAAAACGCTGTTGATGGTTCTCTTGCTTTGCCTGTTTACCGCCGCTGCGATGGCGCAGCGGCCTAAGTCGCCCGATTATCAGGCCCAACACGAGGCCATGCAGAAGCTTCAGTTTTTGGTCGGCCACTGGGAAGGAACCGGCTGGATCGCGTTTGGCGGACAGCGGAGCACCTTTACCTCCTCCGAAGCCGTGGAGGCGCGCCTGGATGGATTGGTGGTGCTGGTGTCGGGTCTGCACAGCGTAGCAATTCCCAACCGCCCCGAACCAATGGTGATCCACGATGCCTTTGGGGTGTTCACGTATGATGCGGAAGCCGGGCACTACCGGTTCCGCACGTATCTGGCGGAAGGGTACAGCGGCGACTACACCGCCACGATGGAAGGTGAGGACCTGATCTGGACGATGCAAAACCCACAACTCGGCGACGTGCGTTACACCATCCGCTTGAATGAGCAGGGGCAGTGGTTCGAAATCGGCGAGCGCTCCAGTGATGGCGAGACCTGGGAGCAATTCTTTGAGATGACGCTGGACCGCGTGGCGGAGTAAATCAATCCGAGGCTGTTCTTTCAACCAACGCTTGCGCTTAAAAATGAGGACTCATAATATCACTTTGTAAAGTCGGCCTCCCTCAGACGCCGGTGCTACACGGTTTCCTCAGCAAAAAGCAAGGGTTGATGGGCAAGCAGATAAAGCCGCCGGGGCTTGTTTCCTTGATAGGAATACTGACGCTGGTGGCCGGGGCCAACGCCGGGGTGGCGCAGTCGGTAGATCCGAACTATGAAATCGGAACCTGGCACGGCTTTCGGCCTGCGGCGGTCAGCCACACCTTTGACGACAACGACGCCAACCAACTGGCGGTGGCAGTGCCGATGTTTAACGAGTTCGGCCTAAAGCTGACCTTGTTTGCGCTGACGGGTGCCAGTTGGCGGCCCATCGACTGGGTGGGTCTTGTCGAAGCCGCGGCGCAGGGGCATGAGATCGCCGGGCACACCGTTACGCACCCGACCCTCACCGACCTGTCCCTCGATCAGCAGCGGGTGGAACTGGAAGCGTCGCACGATGCCATCGTCGAGCATATCCCGGAGCAATCGGCGCTGACGCTCGCGTATCCGTTTTGTGTGGCGGGCGACCGGGGGCTGACGGAAACGTACTACATCGCAGCCCGCGCTTGCCAGGGGCGCGTCGAGTCGCGGACGCCGAGCGATATGCTCAATATCAGCTCCATTGTTGTGGGTTCCGAAGGCTCGGTGCAGACCGCAGCACATCTCAACAACCGGGTGGAATCCGCCGTTCGGGCCAGAGGCTGGGCGGTGTTTCTCTCGCATGGCATCGACAACGACGGCGGCTGGTCGCCCGTCGCCTCGGATGAGCTTCGGGGACATCTGGAATACCTCGCCGAACACAAAGACACGTTTTGGGTCGCCACCTTTGGTCACGTGGTGCGCTACCTCCGCGAACGCGATGCTGCGTCGGTGATCGAAATATCTGCTGAGGCCGACCGCATCACGCTGGAAGTCACCGATACGCTGGATGATACCATCTACAACGTGCCGCTCTCGGTCCGCCGCCTGCTGCCAGGCGACTGGGAATCAGCGACGGCAACACAGCAAGACATCCCGGTGCCTGTCCGCGTCGTGGAAGAAAATGATGAACGGTACGTGATGTTCGATGCTGTTCCCGATGGGGGCGAGGTGGTGCTCGCCCAAAGCGTGGCTACGGGAGCGGAGACAAATGACCAACCCAAACGGGCTTTCGCCACAGTCCGGAGTTATCCCAACCCGTTTTCACCTACCACGAGCATCGTCTATTACGTCCCTGAAGCAGGCTGGGTACGCCTGGAGGTGTACGACCTGTTGGGACGCCAGTTGGAGACGCTGGTGAATACGTCGCTGCTTCCGGGGCGGCACATCACCCATTGGGATGCCACCGGGTATGTGGCAGGCACCTACGTGTACCGACTCGTGACCGCTACGCAGGCTGCCTCCGGCATGATGACGCTGACTCCGTAATCCATTCTCCCGAAAAAAGAAGTGCCAATGTTATTCTCTTTCCGACTCTTTGGCCTGGTTATTATGATGGGTCTGATAGCCCCACATACGGGACAGGCGCAAGAGGTGCCCTTGCTCGCCTCCGTTTTTCAAGACCACGTCGTCTTGCAACGGGATCAGCCCATCAACGTCTGGGGCACAGTGGTTTCGGATGAAACGGTCACGGTTGAACTGGCGGGCGAAACGGCTATTGCCACCGCCGACGATGATGGCAGCTGGAACGCCGCCCTGCCCGCAATGGAAGCCGGTGGGCCGCATACGCTGCGAGTGTCGACCGATGGAGGCAACGCGCAAACCGTGGACGATGTGCTCGTGGGAGATGTGTTCTTTTGCTCGGGCCAGTCGAATATGGTGGTGCAGATAAACCGCACGCTGAACTGGCCGTCGGAAGTGCGTGCTGCGGCCAATGACCGGATTCGCATGATGACCGTGGGCAACGTCGCCAGCCCGTGGCCGCTTGATGCCTTTCAGAACGACGTGTCGTGGCAGGTAGCCTCGCCGCAGACGGTAGCCAACTGGTCGGGGACGTGTTACTACTTTGCGCGGGAACTGCAACAGACCGTCGATGTGCCGATGGGGTTGATTGTGAGCGCATGGGGCGGCTCCAACATCCGGGCCTGGATGAATGCGGACGCACTGGCGCAGGTGGGCGGACACGAAGCCTCATTGGAGATGCTGGCGGCCTATGCCACCGACGAAGCGGCGGCGCAGCAGCTTTTCGGTGAGAAGACCTGGCAGGCATGGTGGCACGAGCGGACAAATGAAGCCGTAGGCACCGAGCCGTGGCAGCCCGCTACGGGCGCTGCATGGACGGAAGCGCCAGATGGGCTGGGCGACTGGACGGCCTGGGACGGGTTACAAGGCTTCACCGGGATGCTGTGGTACCGCACCACCTTCACCCTCACGGCCGAGCAAGCGGCGCAAGCCGCCGACCTCTCGTTGGGCAGCATCGACGAAGTAGACCAGACGTGGATCAACGGGCAGGTGGTGGGCAACACCTTTGGCTATGGCACCCCGCGCACATATCCCATCCCCGCCGCAAAGCTTCGGGAGGGCGAAAACGTAGTGGTTGTGAATGTGCTGAACACCTGGGCATCGGGCGGTCTGGTGGGTGATCCGTCGGCGCGGGCGCTGGTGCTTGCCAGTGGCGACCGGGTGCCCCTCACGGAATGGCGCTACCAGCAGGTGCCGCGCCCCGTGGGGTTTCCGCCGCGTACGCCATGGGAAGCCGTCGCCGGGCTGACGACGATTCACAATGCGATGGTTGCGCCGCTTAAAAACTTCGGCGTTAAGGCGGCGCTGTGGTATCAGGGCGAGTCCAATACCGGCGAGGCCGCTACGTATCAGGCCGAGCTTGAAGCGCTGATGACGCAGTGGCGGGCGCAGTTTAAAAACGAAGCCTTGCCCGTGCTGGTGATCCAACTAGCCAACTATGGCCGCCCGCCCATGGCACCGACCGAATCTGGCTGGGCCGACGTTCGCGAAGCCCAGCGCCTCGCTGTTGCCAACGATGAAAACGCCGCGCTCGCCGTCGCCATCGACATCGGCGACGTATATGACATCCACCCGGCGAACAAGGAAGAACTGGGGCGTCGGCTGGCGCGCGCTGCCCGGCAGGTGGTGTACGGGGAAGAAATATCACCGTCAGGGCCGGTTCCAGTGCAGGCAACCCGGCACGAGCACGGCGTTGCGGTGGCGTTTGACGACGTGGAGGATGCATTGGTCACCTACAGCCACACCGCGCCGATTGGTTTTGAACTGTGCGGTGATGAAGCCGGAAGCTGCCAGTATGCCAACGCCGTGATTGACGGGGCGCAGGTTGTCCTCACCAGCGACAGTGCCCAAAATGTCAGCCGCGTGCGCTACTGCTGGGCCGACAGTCCCATTTGCACGCTTTATGATGAAGCGGGGCTACCCACTGGGCCATTTGAGATCAGCATCACCGACTAGAAAATGTCGTTCGATCCGCTTCTTCGTTTACAGCAGGGCGAAAGGATCATACCCCAGCATGGATCAGGGCTTGAAACCGGGGATGCTCGCGGAGTGGAGCCCAAGTTGGATCTACGGAAAAAAGCCGGGGGGAGGTAAAGCCGGGATGTGCCAACAGCGCTTCGAGTTGGTCGATGGCAGCCTCGGTTTCACCAACCAAGGTATAGATAGCAGCCATGTCCTCGGCCCGCAGGGGGCCTTGTACCGCGTCGCGGGTGATGGGCATTAAGTCGAGGCCGCGCTGACCGGCTTGAAGGGCTTCTTCTTTCAGCCTCAACCCCGCATAAACACGCCCCAGGGTGGTATACGCCCGGGCATCGTCGGGGTGGTCGCGCAGGTAGGCTTCGAGGTGCTGCCGGGCCAGGGATTCCTGCTGCCGGGCTTCTTCGGCCTGTCCCATCCCCCGATAAGCCCGTGCTTTCAGGTGAGCAGACGGGATATAAAACGTCTGGGTGTCAAACACCTCCTGGTCCAGCGCGGAGATCCTATCCAGCACCTTCTGATACTGTTGGCCTACCAACTCGATATAAATGGCGGTGATGCGGGTGAAATCATCATGGATCGTACTCGATATGCCCTGATCCAACGCGATAAGGGCATCGGTGGGTGAGCCCGTCCACGCGAGATACATGCGCGCCATCGTGGCATAAAGCAGAGCCGCGTCGGGAAAATGATCCAACGCTCGGAGATACATCTGCTCAGAGGCGGAGTAGTTGCGCAGCATTT
The DNA here is from genome assembly GCA_030428385.1 of Rhodothermia bacterium. GTDB lineage: Bacteria > Bacteroidota > Rhodothermia > Rhodothermales > JAAAOL01 > JAUIDY01. The sequence continues at coordinate 5,991 of JAUIDY010000003.1, forward strand.
GGTGCGTGAAAGCGAGGGCCGCATAATCTGCTTGCAGAGGATCAAGAGTCACGAGGCGTTCAAAATAGACCAGGGCCTCGGCCATCTTCCCTTGTCGGCGCAACACAAACGCTTTGCCCCGAAGGGCGTCAATCGCATCGGGCTGCAAGTCCAAGGCGCGGTCAAAGTAATGAAGTGCCTGCAACAGGTTTAATTGACAGCGGTAAAAGTACATGCCCAAAGATTCATAGCCGTACGGTAGATCGGGGGCATACACCAGCGCCTGTTCTGCGGCTCCATGGGCACGTTCACACCGTTCATCGGAAGGGTCTACTCGGTGAAACCACTGAGCCGCATGCACTTTGGCCAACGCAGCATAGGCCTCTGCAAACGTCGAATCGTGTCCGACGGCTTCGGTATACATGGTTTCAGCGAGGCGCAAGCTGGTGGCATCCTCATCATTGCGAAAAAACTCATTGCCTCGGAGGTAATAGTTGTAGGCCGTTAAGTTTTGGGAAGACCGGAGCGTAGAAGAAGGGGCGGTCAGGGTTAGGTTGAGGGCGTCGGCGACCTGCCCCGCAATACGGGATTGAATGGCAAAAACGTCGGAGACGACTTCTTCGTATGATGCTGCCCACAGGTTGGTGTTGTCGGTGGCACGGATCAAGTGCGCAATCACGCGGATGCGACCCGTAGGATTGGTGGGGTGCTCAAATTGAATCGAGCCTTCCAGAATAAAGTCCACGCCCAACTCCGCGCCGATTTCGGAGGGGGTCTTGGTGGTGTTTTTGAAGAGTTGCGTGCTGCTCCGGGCAATAACACCTACTCCGTCAAGCCCTGACATATGGGCGATGATGGCGTCGGCCATGCCATCGGCGAAATAATCTTGCTCTTCAGGGCCCTGATGATCAAACGGGAGCACGGCGATTAGGGGGGTATGCTCCGGGGGCACGGGTGGTGATGCAGTGGAGGGCTCTTCGACCGATTTTTGCCAGGCCAGGCCCGTCAGGCCCATCACCAGAAGCAGCACGGTCAGGATCAGCAAAATGCGGGCAGGATGCCGCAGGATGAGCTTTTTGGTGCGGTAAGCAAAGGTTGTCCGACGTGCCTGAATTGGCTGGCCTTGCAGGAAGCGGTGTACATCTTCGGCCAAAATGGCGGGAGAAGCATAGCGCTGCGAAGGGTCCTTGTGGAGTGCGTGGAGCACGATGGTGTCCAGGTCGCCGCGTAATTGGCGCCGTAGGCTGTCAGGGGTGGTGGCGCGGGCTTGGCTTATATGCTCCGGAGTGCGGATGGGCGCGGTTTCATCGGGGTGATAGCGCTTTTTAGTGGCCCGAATGGCCGTGCTCGGGAGCATGGGTTCGGATTCGCAAATGATCTGCTCTATTTCATGGGTCGTGTGTCCGGTGAGGCGATACGGTCGGTGGCCCGTAAGTAGCTCGTATAAAATAACCCCCAGGCTGTACACGTCGGTACGAGGCGTCAACAAGCGTTGCCGAATTTGCTCAGGGCTGGCATATTCCGGGGTCATGACCCGAAACCCGGTGCGCGTATGGGCCACGGATACCCCGAGGAGGTCTGGATTTAAGACCTTGGCGATGCCAAAGTCGAGCAGTTTGGGGATGCCTGTGCGGGTTACCAGGATATTGCTGGGTTTGAGGTCGCGGTGGATGACCTGGGCATCATGGGCGTGTTGTACGGCGGCGCAGACCTGAGAAAACAGTGTGAGTCGATCCGATAGGTTTAGTTGGCGTTTATCGCAGTGGGTGGTAATAGGGAGGCCTTCCAGGTATTCCATGGCAAAGTACGGCAACCCATCCTCTGTCATTCCACCATCATAGAGTTGGGCGATGTTGGGATGGTGCAGGCGGGCCAGGATCTGCCGTTCGGCACGGAACCGGCGCAAAATATCGTCACTGTCCATTCCCCGTCGGATAACCTTCAAGGCCACGACTTGCTCAAAAGTCGCATCGTCTCGTTGGGCCAGGTAGACGGTTCCCATACCTCCACGTCCCAGGATACGGATGGGAGCATACGGACCAATGCGCTCAGGAATTGGGGGAGCGGGGATATTAAAAAGCTCCTGAGCCAACGCATCCGGGGTTTCTTCGAAAAACGCGTCTGCGCTCTCGTCGGCGGCGAGGAGGGCTTCCACCCGTTCCCGCAGTTCGGCGTCGTCTATGCAGCGGCGGTCCAGAAACGCCTCCCGTTCGGTTGGAGGCAAGATAACAGCCTCCTCAAAGAGGGCGCGGATATGTAGCCATCGTTCCCGGTCCATCGGTGGCCGCAAAAGGAATGCTGGTGCGTGTGCTAAGCAGATGCTTAAGTTACAAAGTCTCTTGCAACAAAAGAGGTCGCTCGTCAGGTCGGTTTATTTTTGCATCGCTTCTGCCAAGTATGCCCGGGCGGTGCGCCAGTCTCGCTTGACGGTGCGTGGCGAAATGCGCAGGGCTGCGGCTGTTTCGTCGATGCTCAGCCCCGCGAAATAGCGGCATTCGACGACCTGGGCCATGCGGGGATCCAAATGGTGAAGCCCTTCCAGGGCTTCATCGAGCGCAACCAGTTTTTCCGCCTTCATTGGGGTGGAGTACACCTGCTCATCGAAGGTGATGTTCGGCATGTCGCCACCTCGCTTGGCTGCCAGTTTTTCACGGGCGGCCCCGATCAGGATTTGCCGCATGGCTTTGGCGGCGGTACGAAGGAAATGCAATCGACTTTCCCAATCGCCATGGCCCACCAGTTTCAAGTAGGCTTCGTGGACGAGGGCCGTCGTGTTGACGGTATCACTGGCACGCCCCTGTCGTACCTTGCGTGCCAGCGTCCGTAGCTGCTGATATACAATCGGAAACAGGGCATCAAACGCGTCTTCTTCTCCCTCACGAAGGGACTGAAGCAAGGACGTGACAGAAGGCTCTGACGAGGCCATAAGTATGAGAGCAAACGTAGGGAAGGTGGGCGAAAAAGCTCCAGAGCACGCAAAGGTAGAGGGAGGATTTTCATATTCCGAAAACGAAGGGGGGTTTCTGCGAAGGAAGTCAACGAGCCGCTTTCGGAACGCACCATGCGGATGGCAAGGGCCCATGAGAGGGGAAATACACCAAGATCATCCACATCATCAGGAAATTGCGGGAAATCCTCATCGACGGCAATGAAATAATCCTGACGGTCTCCGATATGGGATTCACCTCTTTGCCGAGGGGCAGCAGGTGGAACAGTGTTTATTTGGTCTGCCCCCATTTTGTGGACGTTAGATGCAGCAACGGCGGAGCATTGGTGGAAGCAGGCGGTTACGTTCCCCGAAACGTTTACCAATGCCGATGAGGCGTAGTTATTACGCACGGAGCGAAGGGTGGAACAAGGCGTACTGGCACTACCTGTTCATGTATCGAGGGCTTGCTGTGGAATCAATGCTTCGGCTGGCATCCACGGACGAGGTGGATTTGCTTGTTCAACTCATTGGCGAGTTTTACGCCGAGTCTGGCTATCCACTCGACGAGGCAGCGGCACGGGGAGCATTTACCCAACTGGTGACCCAACCTGAGCTTGGATGCGTGTGGATGGTGTTGGTGGGGGACGAACCGGTCGGCTACCTGGCGCTCACGTTCGGGTTTAGCCTCGAATATTATGGCCGCGATGCGTTTATCGATGATTTCTACATTCGTCCCGCGCACCGGAATCAAGGCCTCGGCTCGGCGGTGTTGCATCAGGTGCTGGAAGAGGCACATCGGCTGGACGTGCGTGCGGTGCATCTGGAAGTGGAGCGGACGAATCACCGGGCGCAGGCGGTATATGCCAAACACGGCTTCCGCAATAACGACCGTCAACTCTTGACGGTGCGGCTTTCTGACCCTACCGAATAGCGAGGCCCTAGGTCGGTAGGAGAATCAGCCATTGGAACGAGGTCGGGGCCGACGCAATTCGCGAAGTGCCACCACGCCCAGCGTAAGGATGGTAAGCGGGATCACGAAAAAAAGCATGACGGCGCTGAACAGGGGAAGTGCATCGTGGTGCGATGCCGCCAGGATGAGATAAAGCGTATACGCGCCATAGTAGCCCAGGAACAGCGCACCTTCCAGTCGGCTGATGCGGTGCCCGGTAAAAAAGATAGGCAAACACGCAAAGGCAACGGCAATCATGATCGGGATGTCGAACCCAATGACGGCAGGCATAACCGGGATGCCACCGGGTGCTATGATGCTGGTGAGCCCCAGCACCGCCATGATGTTGAAGATATTACTGCCTACCACGTTGCCTACAGCAATGTCCCGTTCGCCCCGCATGGCGGCAATAACCGACGTCACCACCTCGGGCAGCGAGGTGCCTCCCGCCACAATCGTCAGGCCGATCACGAGTTCGCTGATGCCGAGGTAGTGGGCAAAAGCAATGGCACTATCTACGAGCCAGCGGGAGCCGAGAATGAGCAAACCCAGCCCCGCAACCGTCAACGCGAGGTTGGTCAGAAATTGCAAGGAGGCGGCTCGGTTTGATTCGGGAGTAGAGGTGTCCGTTGGAGCGCTATGTTCCTTTCGGCTTTGAAGAATCAAGAAACCCGTATACAGCACCAGCCCAATCAGGAAGACGATCCCGTCTAGCCGCCCGAAGCGACCGTCGAGCGCAAAAACCAGCACCAGCACCGAGAGCACAATCAAGAGTGGCACATCGAGGCGCACGAGTTGCCGAGAGACAACGAGGGGGACCACCACCGCGGAAAGGCCCAGAATAAAGAGCACATTGAAGATGTTGCTCCCGATCACATTCCCGACGGCAATGCTGGCTTGCCCCGAAAGCGCAGCCTTGAGGGCGACAGCAAGCTCGGGTGAACTTGTGCCCAGGGCTACCACCGTGAGTCCAACAACCAGCGGCGAAATGCCGAGTCTGGCTGCGAGTCTGGACGCGCCGCGTACCAGGGCTTCGGCACCAACAATCAACAACGCAAGACCACCAAAAAACAGCAGAAAGGTCATGGAGAGTGCTGGTTAGTTCACGCAGGAAGGGCGGCCTGGATGCGGATCAGGACCGGGCGAATCACGTGGGGCTAATCCAGCGTCAGCACCAGCTTGCGCACTTCATTTGCGTTGCGCTCGATGAGATAGAGCGCATTCTGGTCGTCAAACGCAAAGCCAAACACGCTACCGCCCACGCCCACACGTTCGAGGAAGCGTCCGTCGGGACTAAACACCTGCAGCCCCTTGATGTCGCTGACAAACACGCGCCCGCGCCCATCTACGGCGATGCCGTGCGGGGCGCGAAACGTGCCGGGTTCGTCGCCGGTGCTACCAAAACGGTTCAGGAAGGTACCGTCGGGGCCGTATTTAAACACTGCCTCGTCCGACTTGCCGCGCTCGCTAAAACGTCCGAGGACGTACGTGTTGCCCACGCCATCGACGGTGGCGATGATGTTGCGCGGCTGGGTCTCAAACGCGACCTGCACGTTTCCCTGAGCGTCTAGGTGGACCACCATGCCCTCTGCCCCTGCGCTCCCATAGGCCAGCATGCCCCCGTCGAGTTTAGGATAGATGCCATCGAAGCGAAAACCTGCTGGGCCATTCCAGGTACCGAGGGCATTGCCCGTTGCGCCGTCGTAACGGGTGAGCTGGCCGCGTTGTGCCACGTACACCACCCCGTTGCGGTCGGCAGCCATTCCGCGCAGGGGCATGTCGGGGTTCACGATCCACTGCGAGAGGAAGCGCCCGGTGGTGTCAAACCGCTGGATACGACCGCCCGAATACTCGCCAACATACATGTTGCCTGCACCGTCGAGTGCAAGGTGGCGCGCGTCTTCAAAATGGCCGGGCCCGGTGCCTTCCTCGCCGAACGCCCACACGACCCGGAACTGGTTGTTCACAGCGGGGGCAAGAGGTTGCACAATAGAGGGCGATGCAGGAATCGGGTTGGTAAAGCTAGGCGGCGAGGGCGAAACTGACGAGGGGCTGCTCGGACGCAGCAAAAAAACAACCAGACCCGCCACCGACACGCCGATTACGACCAAGAAGACGATGATCCCCCGGCTTCCTGAAGATGTAGATCTAACAGGCCCACGAAGGTGGGGGACCATCACATTTTGACCGCAAAACGTGCATTTCACCACCTGACCCGCGTTAGCAGTGTATTCAAGGGGGCCGCTACACGACGGGCAGTTAAAGGTCTTGGTCATGGCAGGGCAGGAGCGGGTTATCAGAAGGCAACAGCGTGCAATATACAATGAAGACGTAATCTCCGTGTCTATCCGGAAACCGTCGGTTTGTCCACTCTGCGTGGGGGGAGCTTAAATCCATGAATCAGGGTCAACAAGTGCTGGCTGGTCCATCGTTTCGAAGAAGTCGTTCAGGATGGCGGTGCGGTCGAAGTTTTGCCAGAGGGTAGTGCGGCGTGGGAGGGCTCCACCCTGTGAATCGCCGCATGGTGAGGGCTGGTTGTCGAAGAGGCGGGATGGGTTGACCATGTATTTAACTTTGAAAACGCACCATTTCGCAAAAAAGGGTGAGATCATATTTCGGGAGTTCCATCCACGTTTTTCGGTGGAACGTGGAAAAGACGTGTTGCATCTTGAGGAAGCATCATAAACGAACCAATCCGAATCATGTCCTTGTCTTTACCACCCCGCGAAGAAATGGTCGCGGCGTTTCTGTCCGGCGATGCCTCGTATGATGGGGTGTTTTTTACAGGCGTACGTACGACGGGCATTTTTTGTCGGCCCACCTGCACGGCACGCAAGCCAAAGCCTGAAAATGTAGAGTTTTTCGCCTCGGCACGGGATGCCTTGTTTTCTGGATACCGGGCGTGCCTGCGATGTAAGCCGTTGGCTCCTCCTGGCGCGGCTCCGCCCTGGGTTGCGGAACTGATGCGTCAAGTAGAAGCGGATCCCGCACGCCGGTGGAAAGACGCCGACCTGAAGCGCCTGAACCTTGCTCCCGACCGCGTGCGGCGGTGGTTCCAAAAGCAACATGGCATGACGTTTCATGCGTTTGCGCGTGCCCGCCGGTTGGGCGAAGCATTCACCGAGATCCGCGAAGGCCAGCCGGTGGCACAGACCGCGTTTGCCCACGGCTACGAGTCGCTAAGCGGGTTCAACGACGCGTTCCGACAAATGGTGGGTACGCCGCCGCGTAAAGCCAGCGGCCCGCTCGTTGTCTTCAGCCGTATCGTCACCCCCCTTGGGCCGATGGTGGCGGGTGCGACGGAGGAGGCGGTGTGTTTCCTCGAATTTGCTGACCGGCGTATGTTTGAGGGGCAGGTGAAGCGGCTCCGGTCACTCCTGAACGGGGTGATGATACCTGGCACCAACGCGCTCATCGCACAGCTACAGGACGAACTCGCCGCTTATTTTGAAGGGACGTTGCAGGTGTTTACGGTGCCGCTCATGTCGCCGGGTACGGCGTTCCAACAGGCAGTGTGGGGGCAACTTCGCACTATTCCATATGGCGAAACCACCAGCTATGGGGCCATTGCGGAAGCCATGGGGAAGGCATCGGCGGTACGGGCAGTGGCGCAGGCCAATGGGGCCAACCGCCTCGCCATCCTGCTGCCCTGTCACCGGGTGATTGGAAAAGATGGCAAACTAAGCGGCTACGGCGGCGGCGTATGGCGAAAGCAGCGGTTGCTAGATCTGGAGCAGGCACATCGGGTAGAATAACCCGACGCATTCATACCCTCATACATCCTATATTTTCTTGCGCTCGCACGAATAAGCCTCTGTGGTGCGTTCGAGGCGGATGGGTGCGTTGGGAGTTGGCAGCATGATGGCCTGAAACGGCGTAGCGAGGGCTTGTGCCGTGGCGCAGTCCTCACCGGGTTGCATCAGGATGTAGCTTGCCACAATTTCATCACCCAGGCGGTATACTTCTTCAAAGCCGAGGTTGTAGCCTCCTGACGGTACGGGCACGGCAGCAAGGAGGACCACATGGGTAGAAAAATCTACGCTGTCGAAGGGCACCATGGGGCGGAGCGATGCCGAAAGGGTGGCCCAGGACGCGGCGTCGCGGACGATGGTTTCGGTGGTATCGGCGAGGTCGGCATGCTGACCTTGCCCGAGGCGGGTGAACGACACCGGCTCGGGATCAGGCGGGGGTGGGGCGGGTGGTTCGCTGGAGCAGCCGACGAAGGCGAGCAGGACGAGAACAAGAAGCGACGATGAAAAGGAGGGCATCATGGAAGCGGTGCGGCGAGGGGTTGCATACATCGGGCGGGTGCCGTGTATTGAGCGTCTATTTGTCGTAAAGTTGCTGCCAGCGTACCCACCCACCAAGACTCGGTTTCGCCGTGAACGTATATCTCGAAGCCTTCCTGCCTCTTTTTGTCGCGATCAACCTGCCCGGCGTATTGCCGCTATTTATCGGGATGACCGACGGACTGACGACCCAGGCCCGCCGTAAACTCGTGTTGCAGGCGGTCACCACGGCCTTTGTTATTGCCCTGCTCATTTTGTTCGCGGGTCAGTTCATCTTCCAGACCCTCGGCATCACGGTCAACGATTTGCGGGTGGGTGGGGGCCTCATTTTGCTGGTACTCAGCATCACGGACCTGATCTTCGGGGACTTTAAGCGGCGCGGCACGGAAAAGCAAAACTCGTCGGATGAGGCGCTGACGCTGGGCGTCGTCCCGGTGGGCATTCCGCTCATCATGGGACCTGCGGCCATCACCACCATCCTCGTTTCGCAACAGAGCTATGGCTATTTGCCCACGCTGGTTTCGATGTTCATCAACCTGAGCGGGGTGTTGGTGGTGTTTCTATTCGGACCGATTGTGCTGCAGAAGCTCGGGGCCAACACCTCGAAGGCCATTGCCAAAGTCGCCAGCCTGTTCCTTGCCGCGATCTCTGTCGCGATGATCCGCTCTGGCATCATGGGCATGATCGCCTCGATGTAGCCGTTCGGCCTCGTATCCCAACGTTGTTCCAGGAGGACTCCGTTTCTCGCACATCGTCGCGGTGCACGGACTACTCGGAAAGCAGCCGGATCACCTCATTGGCACATCCCCAGGCTACGGTAAATCCTGCTCCTCCATGACCGTAGTTATGAACAATGCGGGGACTTGTTGCCTCGGGGTCGACTTCCAGGCGGACTTCCTCGCGCCCGGGCCGGAAACCAACAACGGGTCGGAGAAAGATGCTGTCCGCGAGGGCAGGGTCTAGCACGCGGCATCGCGCCAGGATTATTTCGCGTGTGTCCCGGTCTTCGTCCCCGAGGTCGCTGCGTTCCTCGGCGGTTCCTCCAAGTATACACACATTGTCTCGGGAGAGCACATACACGGGATCTGCATAGGAAGTGTCATCCACGATGAACCGGGCAGGTCCGGGGCGTGACACTACCGCAAGTTGGCCGCGGATTGGGTAGACTTTCTCGTCGCGTACCAGTGTTCTCGCTCCGAGACCCGAGCAGTTCACAATGGCATAAAACCCAGGGCCAATGTCAGCAAGCGACGAGAGGTGCCGAAGCGCAATGTCGCCGCCCTTCGTTGCAAAGTGCTGGAGTAGGTAGTCGAGGTACCTTCCCGAATGGATGAAGGGGACCATTACAGCATATCCGTCCTGGTATCCGGCGGGCAGTTCGCCGGGCGAAAGCCGTCGAAACGGATAGGCGGGCCGTAGCCAAAAAGGAGGAGGAAGGCTGCTTTTTGAGACGGCGATCAACTCCACTTCCGAGACGCCTGCGGCAGGGATCTTGTATTCGGAAACATACCGGTCGTAGGTTTCGGCGGACCATTGTGCCACTTTGTCTTTGGGCTCCGCCTTATAGGGCTCCCAGATGGCCGCGGCCTTGTTGGAGGTGGTGGTGGGCGGGAGGTCTCGGGCGATGATCTGAACGTGATAACCTGCCTTCTGCAACCGAATCGCCGCAGTAAGCCCGATGATGCCACAGCCAATGACGGCTACCCGTTTCATTTCAACGTTAATGCTGGACGCGCCCTCTGAATGATCTCCCTACCCTGTTCCTCCTCTAGTTGTTCATCATCCGCGTGAGCATCGCCGCCAGCATGGCGTGGGTGCCAACGAGGATCGACCCATCGTCGGCGACATAAGTGGGGCTGTGGGGCATACCTACGGTGCCTGTTTCGGGATTACTGACGCCGAGGAAGTACATGACGCCGGGTACCCGTGCCTGGAACGAGCCGAAGTCTTCGCTGAAGGCAGGGACGGCACCGCTGACCGTTTCGATGCCAACGGTAGGAGCCAGTGCTTGTATCCCTGAGTTGGCAAGGTTTACGAGCGCGGCGTCGTTATTAACGCCTTCCATAAACCGTTCGTTGTATGCGGTTTCCAGTGTGATGCCGGGAAGGTCCAGCGCCTTGAGCGTGTCCAGTACAGCCGCTTTGGCGCGGGCGCGGTCTTCATAGCCCGCCGCCATGATTTGTCCCTGAATCACGATGTTACCACCCGCCGTGCCACGCTGAGGGAACAGGTTAACCATAATAAAGCCCTTCGGAGCAATCATACCCGCCATTTGGGGTGGATGGGTGCCCACGCCTTCGATGGCTTCTCGAACGGTCGAGGCCGCTTCTATCAGGTCGCCGGCCCCCCGGACAGTCACCGCAATAGAGGCGCGGCCCGACATCATCCCGCCTGCCACCGTGGCCACCGTGCCGACGTTGTAAGGGGCGGTGTGTAGGGCAAAGATGGCCTCCGGCGTGATGGTGTCGAACGCTCCCTCGGCCAGCATGGCATTGGCTCCGATACCGCGCTCTTCGGCGGGTTGAAAGATGAGCATCACGGAGCCGGGCAGGTCGTCTTTGACGGCGGCGAATCCCTCCGCCAGCCCCACGCCAACGGTGGTGTGGACATCATGCCCGCAGATGTGGCGCACGCCGGGAATAACCGAGCGGTACTCGACCGGGTCTTCGGCAGTGGAGGGGACCGCATCCATGTCGGCCCGAAACGCCACGATAGCGCCGGGACGGTTGCCTTCCAGCACGGCTACCACACCATGCCCGCCCACGCCCGTGCGCACGTCAAAGCCGAGTGCGGTCAGGTGTTCGGCGACGAGTCCAGCCGTGCGTTCTTCTTCGCCCGAGACTTCGGGGTGCCGGTGGATGTCGTGCCGCAGCGCGATGAGGGCCTCTTCCTGCGCTGTTACCTGCTCGACCATGCGTTCAAAAAGGCGGGTGGATTCGGTGGGCTGCGCAAAGGCGCGATTTGAAAGGAGCAGTCCGGCCAAGAGCAGGACGGGCAGAAGGAAGTTGCCACGGATCATCGAAGCAGAGAATTGGAAAGAGAAAGGGCGTGCGCCGCTCTACGCCTGCTTTGGTGCAGAGATGCGGCTCAGTGGGGCGGAATCTCGCCGAAATCTTATCCTGTTGCCGTTTGTGCTCCGCTGCGTCACCGAGTCGACAGGCTGCGTTTGGGTGGTGCTGTGAGGAGCAAGTGCCGATTTTTCCATTCGAGCAAAGCCAACCCGCCGACAAAAACGGCTTCCCCGACGAGGTGCATAAATCCCAAGGCAGTGGCTTGATCGCGCAAGTACCAAGCCAGTCCCAAGCACACCGGCACCCAGGCGAGATTGGCAGCCACCAGCAGCATAATGAAGGACATGGGGCGCACGGGTCGACGGGCGAGCGAGAAGGAGTAGCTGGCATAAAGCAGGTTGCAGCCGCCCGTAAACACCAGCACTCCGCGCGGCAGTCCTTCCAGGGCACTCAACCCCGAGGCAAACGCAAGCACAACCACCCCGACGAAGGCTCCGGCGGTGCAGTCTACCCACAACAAGCGTTGAACGAAGCGCATTGGAAATTGGAGAAGCGATGCCGATGACGCCCCGTGGCGGACGTTGGCTCCGAATTAATCTCCCGTGTGTTGCATAAAGTCGGGAAAACCACTTGCAGTCCATTGTACCACCCGGGCGCGAGTCGCGCGATTAGGGTCGTCTAATTCGTGCCCTTCAATTTCCTTATAGTCGCGGGCGTGGTAGATCATCACGACGGTTTCTCCATCTTCTGCCGTCGTAAACGAGTTATGGCCGGGTCCGTACCGGTTTAACGCCTCCTGGGAATAAAAAACAGGGCCGGGCGACTTGTGCCAGTTGGAGGCATCCAGCAAATCAGCCGTTTCATCAATCCATAGCAGGCCCATGCAATAGTTGTGGTTGGTGGCGCTGGCGGAGAAGGTGACAAAAATTTTCCCATGTCGCTTTATCACCGCCGCCCCTTCGTTCACGTTGTATTTCATGCGCTCCCAGTTAAACTCGGGCGTGGTGATGATCACCTCGGGGCCGGTCAGGGTCGTCGCGTCTTCCATCTCCGATAACAGCAGGGCGGTGCCCTCCATGCCGTTTACATTTTGTGCCCAGATCAAGTACCGTTTGCCTCCGTGTTCAAAGGTGGTGGCGTCCAGCGAAAAAGAATCCTGCTCGGTTTTGATCTGCCCCTCTTCGTTCCATTCCCCTTCCATCGGGTCTGTGGCGGGATTGGACAGCACCCACATCCTGATATTCCAGATGTTTTCGGCTTCGCCCGCTGCAAAATAGATGTACCAAGTCCCGTCAATCTGGTGTAACTCCGGTGCCCAGATATGATGGCTCATCACGCCCGTATCGTGTTTATGCCACACCACTTTCTCTGGGGCATTCTTTAACCCATTGATGCTGCTTGCTTTTCGTATGACGATGCGATCGTACTCCGGAACGGTAGCGATCAAATAATACATGCCGTCCTCGGTCTTGACCACCCACGGATCGGCCCGCTGTTCGGCCAGCGGATTGTTATAGGAAAGTGGCTGTGACCACCCGTCGTTGGTAACAAGAACCGATAGAACAAGGACGGTAAATGCCGTAAGGAGCCTCATATCACTCGCCTTGGTTTCGATTTAGATAGGACGACAGCCGAAGTATGGACCCTGGACAAAACCCACCGTTCCAACAACGGCGTACTGCGCTGGAGCGGTAACCAGGGGCGAGGAAGGTGAGTGACCGTGACCACTACGCGCACCTCTGCCACACGTACAACAATCCCTAGTGATGAATGATATCAACCGGTGTTTGCTTTGGCAAGCACCAAGAGCCTCTCCTTATCCTTGTGCAACCACGCCCGTAAATCCCAGCTTAATCTGAAAGATGAGGGCGATCTGGTTTGCGCGTTGTTTAATGCGCTCGGCGGCGTCGCCTGCGAAGTTCTGGTCGACCACCCGTACAAACCGCTCGAGCCATCGCTGGAAATGGACAGGCTCCAGACCGGGCAGGCTCACATGGGCGTCGAAGGGGCGTCCGCGGTAGGTGCCCGTCTGAAACACCACACTCGACCAGAATGCCACCATGCGGGGGCGGTGCGCCTCCAGGTCGAGCGCAGCGAAAAAGCGCCCCAGCACGTCGTCGTCGTGAATGTCGCCGTAGAACGCATCCACGATTTGCTGAATGTCGTTGCGGGTCTGAATATCAGGAAGCATGGGTTGACTAGGTTGTGCAGTTGCGTACGGCATCGGGGCTAAATTAAAAATGTCCGGAGCACGTAACGTTATGCCCGGAGCATGACCAGGAGCATTTTGAATGGGGTCTGCGCTTCCACAGCGTGCGGCACGTTGGCTGGAAAAATGAGGAAGGCACCTTCGGCGAGGGGGTGGCGCTCGGTGCCAAGGGTGACGGTGGCCTCTCCGGACACGGCATAAACAAGCGCGTCGAAAGGGGCTGTATGTTCGCTTAGCCCTTCGCCTGCATCAAAGGCAAAAAGCGACACGTTGCCGGTCTTTTTTTTGAGCAACACCCGGCTCACCACAGCACCCGGCTGTGCCTCAAGGAGTCCAGACAGGAGGTGGGGCGATGTCCACGAACGGGCGGTCTCTTTCATGTCAAAAGTCTTTGCGGTTGAAGCGCCGCAGCCCGAAAAACAGCGGCACGGCAAGCCATACGAGCAGCGCGGCGCTGGCAACACCCACGCCGAACAGGCTGCCGAAGAAGCGCTCGAAGACGGCTCCTGTATAGCCCATTAACGCGGAAATATCGACCTGTAACAACAGCAGCACCCGCGCCAGATCCACCGGGTTGAGCAACGTGAGGACGAGAGCAGGCGTTTCTAATGGATAGTTGGCGAACATGTGCAAGGCCAGCAGTACGAGGCCGTCGTAGAGCACGGCGAGGAACAGCCACACCACCAACGCCACACCCAGCCCACGCGCCTTGTCCTCGAAGCGGACGGCGATCAGAAACGCCAGCGCTACGAAGATAAACGTGAGGGCTGTGCCCGTCAGCGCCAGCACGAGGAGTGTCTGAGCATGGGAGGCGGCCTCGACGCCATGCCACAGAAAGGGCAAACAGGTGCCTGCAAGGAAGCCCGTGGCCAGCGGCACAGCAAGACCCAGGTACAGCCCGCCAAACAGATGCGGACGCCGGATTGGCTGGGAGAGAAGGAGTTCTACGAAGTCTCGGGCGTTGTACAGGTACATGGTGCCGAAGACGAGGCTAACAAGCGGGAGCAGCAAGAGCACCACGTTCATCAGGCTCAGGAGTACACTGGCGGTGCTGCTCCCAAATTGCAGTAGTGCCTCGGTGAGGAGCAGGAAAAACACAGCGTAGGCAATCACGCCCCGGCTCCGGAGCACGTCCTGCAACTCGTAGGTCAGGATTTTGGCGGTGGCGTTCATGCGGCGGCCTCGGTCATCAGGTGGGCGATGGCGCGTTCTAGTTCAGGATGGCCCGTCGTTGCCTTCAAGTCGGTGGCGGTTCCTGCAAACCGGATCTGTCCGTCCAGCAAAAACACAATCCGGTCTGCCAACTCTTCCACTTCGCTCAGCAGGTGCGACGTGAGCACGAACGTGGTCCCTTTCTCACGCTCATCAATAATTTTATCCTTCAACACGCGGCTCGCCACGGGGTCGAGCCCGGCGGTCGGTTCGTCGAGGATGATGAAAGAAGGCTGGAACAGAAAGGCGATTACGGCGCTGACTTTTTGCCGCGTGCCTCCCGAAAGCGTGCGCAGGGGCTTCGCAAGTTCGTTTTTCAGCGCAAACGCTCCAAGTAATTCTTCGTCGAGCGCCGCAGGATTGCCGCGCAGGTCTTTGAGCATGGCAAGCAACTCCGTGCCGGTCAGGTTCTCGGGAAAACGGGCGATCTGGGGCATGTAGCCGATGCGGGCGCGGTAGGCAGCATCCGCGCTGAGCTTCTGGCCGTCAAAAAACAGCCGCCCGGCGTCGGGCTTGACGAGGCCGAGGATGGTCTTGATGAGCGTTGTCTTGCCGGAGCCGTTGTGTCCAAGGATGGCGGTGACGCTACCGGGTTCGAACTGCATGTCGATGCCCCGGAGCACGTGCAATGCTCCGAACCGCTTGTGCAGGCCGTCGATACTGAGGGTATGGCTGGATACAGGAATCATGGCTGCATGGGTGGATGCATGGCGGGCTGGGTGTCCACCAGGGTTTCGGGTGTTAAGACCGGGAGCACGCGCTCGGCGGCATCGAGCAGATCGACAAACATGCTCCGCAGGAGCAACAGCGACGGCTCGTTTTGCTCCACCAGTAAGGCAAACAGCCGCACCGGACGAAACGGCACGTCGCCCACGCCGTCGCGGTCGAGGTCGTAGCCCTGATACTTGTCCCAATAGTTGCCGTCGAAAGTGCTGTAGCTCTGGCGGCTGTTGGTGGCCACGTCGAAGGTGTTGGCAACGAAGCTGTTGCGGGTGAACTCGTTGTCGAGCGCATTCGCCATAATCTTCACCGCCCACCCGTTTTCGCGGAAGGTGTTATCCTGAATCACGACACGGTTGGAGCCTTCCGCGTACATCCCGATGGTGTTTTGCTCGAACACGTTGCCTTCGATGTGGCTGTCGATGATGTCTTTGAGCAGTAGCCCATACGCCGCCGAGCCCCAGTTGTGGGCGAAGCGGTTGCGGTACATCTCCACGTGTTCGGTGTACATCACCGCCACGCCTGCGTCGTTGTACTGGAAGGTGTTGTCGTGGTACTGGCAGCGGTCCGAGAACATGAAGTGGAGGCCGTAGCGCAGGTTGCGCTCGCTGAGGTTGCCAGCCACCCGGCTGTCCTCCACAAACTCGAAGTAAATGCCGTCGCGGTGCCCCGTGATGTAGTTGTCGGCGACAGTAATGTTTTTACAGTACCACAGATGGATGCCGTTGCCCGACTTGGTCTCTGTTTCTCCTGAGGCATATAATTCATTGCCCACCACGCGGCAGTTGGCGGTGCGGGCAAGGTAGATGCCAAAGAAGGTGTCTACGAAGTGATTGTTTTCAATAAGGCAGTGGCTTGCATCGTCTACCTTCACGGCCGCTCGGTCCTCGATGAAACTGACGCCAACATTGCGAAAGGTGAGGCCCCGCACGGTTACGCTGTCAGCGGTGATGGTGAGGATCTGGTGCTCGCTCTGCCCATCGAGGATCACGTCGCCCTGGCCCTGGAGGGTCATGGGTTTGTCGATCACCAACGGCGGTTCCTGATACACGCCTGCTTCAATCACCACGGTGCCGCCGGGCGCGACCTGCGCCAGCGCTTCTGCCACGCTCTGCATGGGGCCATCGGGGGAGACGGTGAGGTGGTCCTGGGCCTGAGCGGGGAGCACCGTAAGCAGCAGGATGGTAAGGAGAAGCCGTGTCATTTCAGTTGATCACTACGTACGAAGTCGGCACGCTCAACCCCTCCCATGAGGGAGGTGGCCCAACGGGCCAGAGGGTGTATTTCGGTGGTTTACACCCCCCGTCGCCTACGGCGACAGCCCTCTCAAGGGGGCGGTTTGCGGGGGTTAATGCTGCATCGCGTCGTGGGCACCGTGCATCACCGTGGGGACACCCTCAGCGCCGGGTGGTGGCTGTTTGTCGGCTACCACGTCGAGCACATCGTCCCACGTCAGCAGGTTTCCATAGAACGAATGGGTAACCGCCTGCGGTGTGATGCCGGGTCCAAAGGCCGTGAGGTACATACCCATCGGGCTGCTCAAGTCCTTGCTGTGCAGCAGCGTGGCGTCGGCGACAGGGAGCAGGTGGGGCGGGTTCTGAAAATCGACGACCCACAGCGAATGCACGTCCTCCGGCGGCACGCGCTCCTCCAACTGATGCGCGGCGAGGCATTCGATGCTGTCGAAGGCGTAGGTCTTGCCCGTGTTGGTGACCAGTTCAGCGCCGTACTGTTCATCGGCCAGCGTCATCTTGCAATATGCGCAGGCATCCTGTCCATGCACCAAGGGTTTGGGGGCGGGTGTGCAGCCGATCATTCCCACCATCAGGGCACCGACAAGGGCAAGCTCAGCCGTACGGGCGGATGCCGAAGTCTGCGTTGTCAGTTGCTTCTTGCGGTTGCCCAAAAACGATTGTACGGCAACGACAAAACCGATGCCCAACGACGCAAATGCTGCCCAGCCCCCCCACGACGGCCACGAGTTGGCCACGAAGTTGAGCAGTTGTTTTGAGCCAATGAGTGGGGGCTGGTAGTTCATGCCCGGTACCTTAATCGCCGCCGTGGGGTCGAGGTCGTGTCCGTAGTCGTATTCCCACAGGTAGAAGTCCACCAGCCCCGTGACGGCAGCGATCAGGAAAAGCCCCACCCAGGTGTACAGCATCCAGCGCTTGCCTCCCGCCGCCGCCCCCAGGCCTAGCACCAGCAGGCCACCGATCAGCCACGGCATCAGTTTGAGTTCGGGGATGGTATCCGGCTCAATGGTTTTCATGCCGATGTAGTGGTTCAGGCCGTTGATGTTGGCCAGGTCCTGCGGCTTCTCGCCCGTCACGGTGTCGATCCAGATATACATGCCTAGCCCTTCGGGGTACTGCGGGGCGTCAAGCGTGATTTTCCAGATCGGGAAGAGGTACATCAGCACCAGCAGCAGCGCGGCGAAGGCCAGAGCAAGGCGTGTGCGGGGAGTCATGGCTTTGGAAGGCAAGAGCGAAAAAGGGAAGGGGGAAGAGGGGAGAAGCCCGGCCTCGGTTGGAGGGGGCTTCTCCCCATTCTTCAAGGGATTTACTGACCGATGCTATAGGCCAGCGGGACATCCGAACTCCGGGGCGAGACCCGGATATAGCCCTGCATCTCTTGGTGCAGCGCCGAGCAGAAGTCGGTGCAGTAGAACGGGAAGACACCTTCTCGTGTCGGGTACCACTTGAGCGTGCGCGTCTGGCCCGGCATGATCAGCAGTTCGGAGTTGTTCGCCCCAATCACAGCAAAGCCGTGCGGCACGTCCCAGTCCTGCTCCAGGTTGGTGACGTGGAAGTATACCTCGTCGCCCACCCGAATGCCTTCGATGTTGTCAGGCGCGAAGTGGGTACGGATCGTGCTCATGTACACCCGCACCACGTTGCCTTCCCGTTCGACGCGTGTCTCTCCTTCGTTCTTGACGGCATATGGGTTGGTGTTTTCTTCGATGGGGAAGAACTTCACCTGTTTGTCCATGATGAGGTCGGCCGGGAGCGCCTGGGCGTAGTGTGGCTCGCCCATCGTGGGGAAGTCCAGCAGCATCCGCATCTTGTCACCGCTGATGTCGATGAGCTGTGCCGCGTGCGCCAGTTCCGGACCCGTGGGCAGGTAGCGGTCCTTCGTGATTTTGTTCATCGCCACGAGGTATTTGCCCCACGGCTGCTGGCTGTCACCGCCCGGAATCATCAGGTGACCCACGCTATAGTACACCGGGATGCGGTCTACCACCTGCGTGCTTGCGATGTCCCACTTGACGATCTCGGATGAGATGAAGGCCGTCGTGTAGGCAAAGCCACGCCCGTCGAACTCGGTGTGCAGCGGCCCGAGGCCCGGGTTCTCGACTTCGCCGTACAGGATCTCGTCGTAGTTCAGCACCGGGATGCCTTCGATGGTGGTTTCGAACGACTCGTTAGCGATGGCGGCCTGCATCTTGTCAAACGAATGCACCGGGATTACGGTCGCCAGCTTGCCGCCTGCCACGATGTATTGTCCGGTCGGGTCTACGTCTACGCCGTGCGGCGATTTGGGCGTGGGCAGGTAATACACCAGCCCGTCGCAGTCCGCCGGTTGCAGCACCGTGACACTCGTTTTTTCTTCCGACTGGCCCACATGGCTCGCATCAATGTAGTTGTGTACGTACTGGGCCGACATCGTGCCGCTGTTGCCTTCTGCGATACATTCTTCGGCGCGCAGCCAGTTCACGGCAGCGATGAAGTCCTTGTCGTTCTGCGAGGCGTTAACTTCCAACAGGGTGTGCGCTTCTTCCGAGTTGTAGGAGGTGAAGAACATCCAGCCATACGATGGACCTTTGCCTGCGTGGGCGAGGTCGTAGTTGTAGCCCGGCACGAGGATCTGGAACGCGACGTCCATGTTGCCAGGATCGTCGGCACGGATGAAGGACAGCGTGCCTTTGAAGTTACCGGCGTAGTCGCCAATCGCCATGTCCTGCTGGGGAATCGGGACGCTGAAGCGGGTGGAGGCGACGAGGTATTTGGAATCAGGCGTAATAAATGGCGAGCCGTGGTTGCCTGCCGAGTTCGGGATCTCGATAATCTCGGTGGTCTCGAACGTCGTCAGGTCGATGCGCGCCACACGCGGCGTGTTGTTCGCGTTAATGAAGATCCAGCGTCCGTCCGGCACTCCGTCGGTCATCGACAATTCGGGGTGGTGGGCGTCGTCCCATGGCACAAAGCCGTAAGAGGTATTGAGCATGGGTTTGGTCTCTTCGGTGTAGCCCCAGCCATTTTCTGGGAACTGAGAGAACACCGGCACATCTTTCAGGTGACGGCCCGAAGGCAGGCCATAGACGGTGAGGTTGCCGCTGAAGCCGCCGGAGAAGAAGGAATAGAACTCGTCGTATTCACCGGGGGCGACGTACACCGCCGAGGCGGCATCAGACGTACCAACGGGCTGCGTGGTCTGGCACGAAAAAACCGTGGCTCCCATGAGCAGCACCGCGGTGAAGCCGAGCAGGAGGTTGCGTATCAGGGGTTTCATGATTTACTCCATCAGGTTGGAGAAAGGGAGAGTGAGCAAGCGCGTTACTCTGCGCTGTTAGGGGCACTATTCTGGTGGGCACGAATGTATTCGAGGACGGCGCGGGCGTCATCCTGGGTGAGGTTCTGGTTAGGCATCGGCGTGGCAAACTGCGCCAGCATGGCCTTCACCTCGGGGTGCTTTTCGAGCATTTCTGCCGGGTTCAGCATCATGTTCATTACAAAAGCAGGGCTACGCGTTGCCAGCACTTCACCCAAAGGCGGCCCCACATAGCGGATGTCAAATTTGTGGCACGCCGAACATTTGGTGGTGAAGATCTCCTCACCTTGGGCGGCAAGGGCGGCATCTATTGCCGGGGTTAACTCAAGCGTCGAGATAGGCCCCACGCCATTTTCCAGTTGAGTAGAACTGAGACCCGAGGCTGGTGGGGGCGGGGTGGCAGGAGCCGGTCCCGACTCGGTCCCTCCACAGCCCATAAGGGCCGGAAAGACCGCAAGCGAAAGGAGGAAAATGAAATAGCGCATCGTGGTAGAGGCATTAAGCAGGCCGGAGCCAAAGGTTGATGAACAGGGTAGGAGGCGACGGTTTGCAAGGGGCAGGGGGCGCGTTGCACGTGGCTTGTCAGGCATTCCCTTAATCGTGTGTAAGGCTAAAAAGTACATGAGACAATTTTGTCTTAAATAGAGGTAAATGGAAAATTACTCGGAAGCCGTTTTCAGGCGGAAGTTGAAGCGTTCCATGTCATTTGCGAGCGCTTCGAGATCGGTAGAGGCGAACAACTGGTGAAGCCGTCCGCGTTCCTGGCTCCACTGATCATGTAGCGGGCATGGAGCGGCGTCTCCGCAGTTGGGAAGCCCCAGCATGCAGCCATAAAACAGTTTGGGTCCGTCGATGGCCGTGTAGATATCGAGCAGGCTGATCTCGGAAGCGGACCGGGCCAGGGCCACCCCACCGTTTGGTCCTCGGTGCGAGGTCATCAGCCCCGCCTGGGTAAGTTGCTGAAACACCTTGGTCAGGAAGGCAAACGAAATGTTCAACTCCTTGCTGATGGTGCTGATGGATACATACCCGTCAGGTTGCAACGAAGCGAGGTGCAGCACCGCGCGGAATCCGTATTCGCAAGCTTTGGAAAGCAGCATGGCTGTTCTATTTCGGAGTAATTTGTCCGAATAATAAAGGAGAAGACATCTCTCTGCAAGAGAAGGGGTGTGAAGAAACGGTGGGGCGATGGAACTGCATCTTTTTTCGACCCTTGAGCATACTACGTTGCTATCCTTTTTTACGACGCCATAGGTACCATCAGTGGCTATGAACAAATGGGTTAAACGAATCGTGGTGACTACCGCCGTTCTTGTTGTTGTTGCCATCGGCGTTGGCGTGGCGCTTCTGCACACCGTTGACTTTTCGGTGCCGCCGGAGGAGATCGACCGGCGCTTTGCGGCCCAGAACATCACGCCGCACATCGGGGCAGTTACGTTTCAGGACCGTGAGGTACATTTTGTGGAAGTGGGCAACCGGGAGAAGCCGTTGGTACTCTTTGTGCACGGCTCGCCCGGGACGTGGGACAACTTCCTGGGCTTTATGACCCGCGCCGAGTTGCTCGACCGGTTCTGCTTGCTTTCGGTTGATCGTCCTGGGTTTGGAAAGACGGGTGGACCGCACGAGCCCTCGGTGGCCCAGCAGGCGGCGGTGCTGGCGCAGGTGTTACGGGAGCAACATCCGGGGCGGCGCGCGATTGTGGTGGGGCACTCGTACGGTGGTCCCGTCATTGCGCGTCTGGCAATGGATCACCCGGAGCAGGTGCAGGCCCTCGTGATGGTGGCGGGATCGGTGGATCCTGCGTTGGAGAAAACCAAATGGTTTCAGATCCCGGCAGACTGGCTCTTGCTATCGTGGATGATTCCTCAATCCCTGGTCTCGTCCAACCGCGAGATTCTAGCGCTCAAAGACGAATTGGAGGCGATGATGCCGCTGTGGAGTCGCATCACGCATCCCGTCACCGTGATCCAGGGCGAGGAAGACGTGCTGGTCCCTGCTGCCAACGCCGATTTCGCCGAGCGCATGCTTACACGCGCACCCGTTACGATGGTGCGGGTGCCAGGAATGAACCACTTTGTCCCGTGGTCGCACCCCGATCTGATTGTGGAGGCCCTCATGGCCTTTGTTTCGACTGAAACTGGAGAGGACCTGTCGTGAGGGATTACAACGGACGGGCCTGCACTTGGTTGATGGGGCTATGGGTGCTGCTGGGTATGCCCATGCCTGCCTTTGGCCAACTCACGATCACCCTGACTCACGTGCCTGCCAGCACGCCCGATACGGCGACGGTGTTTGTGGCGGGATCTTTCAACAACTGGAATCCAGCGGCTTCCGGTTTTCAGTTGCAGCCGGTGGGCGAGGGCACGTATTCGCTTACGTTGGCTGACAGCATCCGGGGAGCCGTGGCGTTTAAGTTTACGTTGGGGGGATGGGATGCTGTAGAAATAGATTCGTCTGGGCAAGATGTGCCCAACCGGACTTTTACGGTACCTGCTACGGGGGCTGTGACCTACACCGGCACTGTGTCTGGCTGGAACGACGGGACCCCTCCGCCCTCGACAGTCTCCACCTCCGTATCCGTGCTGAGCGAGGCGTTTGAAATACCACAACTAAACCGCACCCGCCGGATCTGGGTTTACCTTCCGCCCGACTATGCCACATCAGGCAGAACGTATCCAGTGCTGTATATGCACGACGGCCAGAATGTCTTCGACACTGCCACTAGCTATGCCGGTGAGTGGGGCGTAGACGAAACGTTGGATAGCCTCCATACACAGGGTGACCCTGGCCTGATTGTCGTAGCCATCGACAATGGAGGCTCCCACCGTATTGACGAGTATGCGCCCTACACCAACGCACAGTATGGCGGAGGGGAAGGGGAAGAATACATCGAATTTATCGTGCACACGCTCAAACCACATATCGATGCGCACTACCGCACCCGGCCCGGCCGGGGGGAGACGGGTATTATGGGGTCGAGCATGGGCGGGTTGATTTCGTTGTACGCCGTGCTCGCCTATCCCGAGGTGTTTGGAAAGGCGGGTATTTTCTCTCCGTCGCTGTGGTTTTCGCCAGAGGTTTTTGCCGAAGCTGAGGCAGCCCGCGCCATCCCGCTTCATTCCCGCCTCTATATTGTCAGTGGAGGGCAAGAAGGGCAGAACGTGCTCGCGCAACAGGCCCAGACTACGGCCCAGGAACGGCTCGTGGAGGCGTTGCTTTCAGCCGGTTTTCAGCGCGAGACCGAAGTGAAGGCGTATATCGACCCAGAAGGTCAACACAACGAGCCCTTCTGGCAGCGCGTATTCCCCGACGCGTATCAATGGCTGTTTCCTCCACAGCCGTGAGTACGACTTATTGTGATTCTGGATAAACGAGCCATTCATCTCTGTTTTTACAATAGGGATCAGGCGATCAGAAACGCCTCTACCCATGTATAAAAAACCCGCTGGCACCAGGGGTAAAGCACGGTGGCAAGGGCGATGAATGGGCCAAACGGGATGCGCTGCCGGCGCGTGAGGTGGCGCAAAAGCAGGCCAACAAGGCCATACAGACCCCCGAAAAGAAACGCGAGGTAAACCACCCCGAGGATTTGGTCGCCCAAGAACAGCGCTACCATTCCGATGAGTTTAACATCACCCATGCCGATGCCCGGCGTGCGCCAGATCCAGAGGGTGAACTGCCGCAGCAGCACACCAAGGAGTACCGCAGCGAGCGCGATCAAAAGGTGCAGGCCCACCACCGAGGGAACTGCCCAAACGAGAATCAGCAGCCCGCCGAGCGCTCCGGTGAGCAACAGCTTGTTGGGGATAATTCGGTGGAGGCGGTCGATTTCAGCGGCGGCGAGCAGGATCGACAGTAGCAGGAGGTGCTGCACCAACTCCGTCGATATCTCCATCAATAGGATGGATACGGCAAACAGGACGGCGGTGGCGGTTTCAACAATCAGGTACCGGAGGGCGATAGGGTGATGGCAGTACGCACAGCGTCCCCGTAGCCACAGGTAGCTTAGGAGGGGCACCTTGTAACGCCACGGAAGCGGCTGCTCGCAGTGAGGACACCGCGAGCCCGGGGCGATCAGCGGAAGCCGACGGGGCAGCCGGTAGATCACCACATTTAAAAAACTGCCGATGCACGCGCCGAGCACACCGGCGTACACGCTGAGCCAGAGCATAGGGGCGAAGAGGGCGGAGTTACGAGAAACGCACCGGGACCGAAAATAGATGGATAGAGGCGATACCTAGCCTTTTCCAACCGCTACCGCTTTCTTGTCTTTTCCGGCATTAATCCGGGGTGCGCTCGGTGACAATGCCATCCTGGTCAACTTGCCAGACGTTAAAGATCCCGTCTTTGTCGAAGTCTACCACTGAAGTGGCGATGGCGATCATGTTGGGACCTTCCGCCACTTCAATCGAAAGGACATACCGCGCCGTCCCGCCGTTTTCAACCGTAGCATTTTGTTCATAGCCAATGGCCGCGAGGTCCGTCGTGTAGGTGTCGTACTCGAAGAAGTGGGCCTGCTCCAGCGCGTGGATCTGTTTCAGGGCCATCTTGGCCTCGGTCATTTTGGCCTTGGTTGTGATATTCATAAAACGCGGCAGGGCCAACAGGGTCAGGATGCCGATGATGACCAGCACCACCATCAACTCGGTCATCGAGAAGCCGTCTTCTTCTTTCCAGAGCGCTGCGGAGAGGCGGCGGAGTGATAAGGCGAACGTTTGCATAATACCGGTTCGTTTGGTGAGAGGTTAGCGTAAGGGCAGGGTGGTGGTCCGGCCAGCATGGCGCACCACCACCTGGGTTTTTTCGATGCGAAGCACCTGCGCCGTGCCGATACGGTCGCCGGTGTGGGCGAAGTGAAGGACGCCGTTTTCGTCCTGGAGCAAGGCCGTGTCGTCGATGACGCCCTGCAGGCTGAGCGACAGCGGGTTGGGTTCTGAGGGCACACGCCGCCGGGAGGTGCGGGGCGCGGTAGGGCGTGGTAATAGCTGTGCGGGCGGCTGAAACGGGTCGCGGAACGCGGAGTCGAGCAGGGCGAATTGATCCTGGCGAATGGGAATGACGGCCTCGCCATCGGTGGCTAAACCGGGAGCCGCGACGGGCAGGACCAATGCGGGCTGTTCTACGGGATCGAGCCCGGTGGCGACCTGATACAGCACCCGCCCCCAGATGACCGTGCAGGTCACCGCGAGCGCCACCATCAGCGCGTTTTTGCGGGACAGGCGGGGTTGGGCAGCGTCACTCATACGGGATGGGATGTTCTTTGAGGATAGACACCTGCAAGGACAGCGTGCCCAGAAGTGGGGCATCGGGCGTGGGCGCTTTGGCGGGCTCGATGGTCAGCGCCATCACCTTCATGAGGTACTGTGATTGCTCGATGCGGTGGACGAAGCGGGATAAGGCATGGAACGAGCCTTGCAACTCCAACTCGAACGGCACGTCGTCGTAGTTGGCATGGGCCAAGCGGTCGCCGGGCCGTACCTGCTTGATCGATACCGTTGTTTCCAACGCGTGGGTTTGCAGGACTTCGAGGATGGTGGACATCTGGTCGCTGCGTGGCAGGCTCACGTACAACTGCGCGAAGCGGGCTTCGAGGTGCCGACGCTGCGCCTGCACGCGCATCCGCTCTTGCGGCCACGTCGCTACGGCAGAGAGCGTGCCTTCATCGGCTTGCCATCCCCGGTAGTTGAGCACCAGGGCCTGCAAGCGCGGCACCATAAAAATCACCACCACGTACAGGCCCAGCAGCAGCCCGCCGATAGCTGTCGCGCGCCATCGGTGTTCATCTAGCCATTGGAGTAGGGTTTCCATCAGGGCACGGGGTTGGAATGGTGCGCAGAGTCGGCGGACGAAACGCCGAAAGACGACAGGTCTACCGGCAAGGCATCGAATTGCATTTCGAAGCGGATGACGGGGCGTGAACCTTGGGCAGCCTGCATAAGGAGGCGGTTGGCAGCGATGCGCTCGGAGTAGAGCAGCCGCACGTTGCGGATAAATGAGGCTTGCTCCAGCCGGTCGAGGTACGTCGCCATCGATGGTTCATCGACAGCAGCGCCTTGTAAGGTGAGCCGGTGTGTGCCGGGCGCGTTGTCCGTATTTTCGAGTGTGATGCCTGACAGCCACACGCCCTCAGGGGCCACTCGCCCCACCACGGTGAGTACGGCAGCGGCGTGGGTGCGCTCCACAACGAGCCGCTCGGCCTGGGCCACGTCGCGCTTCCACTGCGCCAGATTCTCCTGGGCGGCCTCTATTTCAGCGATCTGCCCCGACACGGTGCGCAATGCTGCATCAGAAGCGGCCTTCTTCGAAGCGATGTAGTTGCCCGTGCCAAACAGGAATAGCACGCAGAGGAACAGCATACCGCCGACCATCACCAGCAGCCGCATGGCGTCGGCCCGCTCCAGGTGTTGCTTCCGGGCCTGGGTCTCGGACGGGGGGAGGAAATTCAGCGAAGGATCGGTGCCGTGCAGCAGGCCCAGCGCAAGGGCGGCGGATGGGAGAGCGTCGGGCGGAACCGTCAACGAGGCATCTGAGACCGCTAAGGAAAGAGTGCTCTCGCGTATAGGGAAGGTTTTGCCCGCATTCCGACGTAGGCATTGGACAACGGCGGCAGCCTGATGACCTGCCACCACTACCGGGGCGCTGGTCGGGATGCTGTCAAGCGAAAGCAGGTACGATTGTACTTCGGCACAAAGGGCCTCCAGGTCATCGGTGCCAGAAGCGAGGGCGATCAGTTTTTTTAGGCTTCCTTGCTGGCTTACACCCAGCGCTGCATGGGTGGGATGCACAGACAGGGTGATCACCTGCGGACTTTCTGCCTCGACAGCCAGCAAGGCGGCGGCTTCGGCGTCGAGACAGCCAAGAAGCACGGGTGCAAAGCCCGCCTCGACGAGCAGGGTGTGACGGGCGTGGGCGGCTTCGCGGTGGACGAGCGCAATCAGGCACCACGTTCCTATTTCGGTAGCTTCGAGGATGCGGTAGCGCGTCTCGAAGTCGTCGAGTCGGGCACCCAGGGGCAACAAATGACTTGCTTCGGCCTCCAACCATGCGGCGAACGACGACCATTCGTCGAAGACCGGTCCTTCGGCCAGTTGGTAGCGCACATGCTGCGGATCCAGCGCACCGGCTACATAGGCATGGGTGGGTTTAACGGTGTCGGCGAGGCGCTTCAACGCTCCCTCAACATCGTGATCATCGATGAATTCGCGTTGGATGCGAGCATGAGTAAGGGTGGTTCCGAAACACACCAACTCGGTACATATCACTTCGTCGTCCCCGATGGTGATGCCGAGGAGTGTCCGGGTCGCAAACGGGACCTTGAGGCGACGCAGCAGGCGATCTTTGGAGAATGGGGCCATATCGCTAGCGCACCCGGTCGATGAGTTGTTCTACGGGGTTGCGGTCCTCTATGCTTTGCAACTCCATGCTATCCCGCACCTGGTTCCAGCGTTCGTTGTCGCGGTCGTCGCCGTAGAAGACGTGGGGCGTGAGGAAGATGACGAGTTCCGACTTGGTGGTTTCGTTGGAGGTGCTGCGGAAAAGCCGCCCCAAGAGCGGGATGCTGCCGAGGATGGGCACCTTGTTGTGCAACTCGCGCGTCTCGTCCTGAATCAGGCCGCCGAGGATGATGGTCTCGCCATCGCGCAGGCGCACGGTCGATTCGATGACGCGGCTGTTGATGGTCGGCGGCACGTCGGGGTCGAAGTCGCCCACGGGGGTCGAAAACTCGGGGCGGATGTCGGCGGTGATTTCACCGGAGGCGCTGACCCACGGGGTGATTTCAAGGGTGACGTTGGCTTCGATTTTTTCAAACCGCTGGCTCTGTTGCAACAGCACCTGGCTCGGCGACTGGTAGGGCGTCTGGCTGCGCAGGATGTAGTATTGCGTCGTGCCAATCGTCAGGCTGGCCGTATGGCCGTTGAGCGTTGCTAGTTGCGGGCGCGAGCGGACGTTGGCTTTGCCTTCGACGGACAGCGCCCTGATTTTGAGGAAAAAGTCGTCCGGCAGCCGCCCCACGTTGCGGAAGCCCATCAGGTCGGTGAAGCCGTTGAGAAAGCTGCTCACCTGCGGGCCGTTGGCGCTCGTAAAAAAACCAGGCTCCACGCTGGTGCCGTCGTCCAGGGGTTCGTCGCCAAAACTCGACAGGTCGCCGTTGAACCGGTAGCCACGGGCGGCTTCGGCCGCAGCTTCGTCGGCGTCACGGCCATAGTTGATCCCCAACTCGAACAGGTCGTCGGCCTTAAAATCGATCACAAGCGCCTCGATCAGGATCTGCGGCGTCGGATGGTCGACCTCGCGGAGGAAGGTTTCCAGTTCAAAGATGATGTCGTGCGTGCTGGTGACCATCAGCCCGTTTTGCTCCTTCACCACCTGGATTGTCGCGTTGTCCTGCACCACCGCCGGGATCAGTTCCAGCACGGCGTCAGCGCGGATGTGCTTAAGGCGCAGCAGCCGCGTGCTCACGATGCCGCGTGTCTGCTTGTTGCCGATGAAATACACGCCGTCTTCCTTGCGAAAGGTGACGCTCGTTTGCCGGAGGAGCAGGTTGAGGGCTTCGTCGAATGTGAGCGCTGAGGCTTTGGCCGTGATGCGCTCTTCGGGCGTGTCGTACGTGATGAGGTTTACCTTCGTCTGCGCCGTGATTTCACGCACCACATCGGCAACACGGGCATTGGCCACGTCGAGGGTGATGAGGCTGTCTTCTACCTGCACCCACAGCGATCGTGAGGGATGGCCCTCGGCATCCGCGTCCGTATGCTCGCGGTCCACATGCAGGATGCCTTCGCGGTTGCGAAGCGCAAAGCCGTTGTTTTGCAGCAGCGTTTGCAGGCCCTGCTCCACGGGCACTTCTTTCAGCATGCCCGAAAGCTGCCCCCGGATGCCGCGCCGAACCATGATGTTGCTGGCGCTCTGTTGTGCCACCATCCGCATCACCGTTTCCAGGTCGTCGTCATTCAGGTCTACCGTGAGAAGGCTGTCGCGGACGAAGACGCGCGGTGGCGTGGGCGGTGGCGGGGGTGCCTGTGGGGGCGGCTCCACATAAAAAATGTTGCGGGTGCGTTTAAGCTGCAGCCCGTTGCGGCGGCACAAAAACTCCAGCGCTTCGATCACGGGGATGTCGGACAGCCGCACCGTAATACGCTTGTCGATGCCATTGTGGACGACGAGGTTGAGCCCGTACTGATGGGCAATGCCGCGAAACACGTCACGCACATCGGCATCGCGCACATTGAGGGTTTCTAGCATCGCCGTGGCGGCGTCGGGCAGCGGGTCAGGATCTACGGGTTGTATGGTCGCAACCGTGTCGGGCGGTGTTGGTTGGGAAGTGCGTATGGCCACGCGCACGGTGCGGGTGGTGTCTTCGGGCGAAGGTTTGCCATTTTCAGACAACCATGCCTGGGCGGGCCGTGCATAGTTGGGGCCGTCAGTGCCCACCGGGAAATCCAGCGTACCCAGCAGCAGCCCCGCGAGCGTGTCGGTGGGGAGGGACGAGGACTGCGCGAGGGCGGGTCGTCCGCATGATATCCACATGCACAGCGCGAGGAAGAAAACAAGCCGATGAAAAAAAGCAGGGACAAACATAGAATCCTCCAATCAGAAGGGGCGCAGAGGGCCACCGTCAGACACAACAGGGGAACGGGCGAAACGCGGAAGACGAAACGTCAGGTCGAGGGCATAGCGGTTGGGTTGGTCGCGAAGCAGAAGACCTCGCAGCACGTGGCTATGCTGGAGGTCGTGCGATGTCACAGGAGTGGGTTGGCGGAGGGCCACCTCTTTGAGGCGGCCTTGTACCGTTGAAAGACTGACCGCATGTCCGGCATCGACCACCCGAAGCGTGCGGGCATCATAGTGGATCAGCGGGGGAAGGGTTGTGGAAGGCGGTGCTTTCAGGTAGAGGGCTGCCTGGGCGATGGCCTTTACGGCCAGGTTGGCATTCAGGCCAAAGGCGTTGCGCAACTGGCGGTAACACAGCCGATGAATGAGGGCATTGCTGGTGGTATGCGCCCGACGGCCTGCCTGGATTGCGGCCGTCGTCGCTTCTGCAAAGGCCTGGAAGGTGGCCTCCAGCGCTTCGCAGGCGGCACGATCAGGGCGCAGGAGCAAGGTGGTATGGTGTTCTTTGTGATACATCGGGTTCACATGTGAATCAAAGCGGCAAAAAGCAGCAGGTGCAGGGGTTAAAAACTGGTTTCCCGGACGATTTCCTCGGGGGTCGTGTCGCCCCGTTCCATACATTCAATGCCCACCGTTCGCAGCGTCCGCATGCCTTCGTCCATGGCTTGTTGACGTAAGGCGTAGGCGGTGGATTGCTGCGTGATGAGTTCAGTCATCCGCTCGCTGATGGGGAGGACTTCGAACAGGGCGGTGCGCCCCCGATAACCCGTGCTCATGCATGTGGCGCAGCCCGTGCCGCTGTACACAGATGCCTCTGGCTCTAGGCCATACGCCTCTGCAAAAGCGGGGTCCAGGGTGGTGGCGTGTTTGCAGTCGGGACAGATCCGCCGGACGAGCCGTTGCGCCAGCGCCAGCCGCAGCGAGGAGGCGACAAGGAAGGGCTCGATGCCCATGTCGACCAGCCGGGTGATGGTGGAGGCAGCGTCGTTGGTGTGGATGGTGGAGAGCACGAGGTGCCCCGTGAGGGCGGCGCGGATGGCGACCTCGGCGGTTTCCCGGTCGCGGATTTCGCCGACCATGATGATGTTGGGGTCTTGCCGCAAAAACGCCCGCAGCGCATGCGCAAAGCTCAGGCCGATGTCGCTGCGTACATGGGTTTGGTTGATGCCCGGAAGGTTGTATTCAATCGGGTCCTCGATGGTGGTGATGTTGACGGCGTCGGTGTTGAGCTCATTCAGCGCGGCGTAGAGCGTTGTCGTTTTGCCACTGCCCGTGGGGCCGGAGACGAGGATGATGCCGTACGGCTGGTGGATGGCGCGGCGAAACAGCGATAGCGGCCCTGCTTCAAAGCCCAGCGCTTCCAGGTCCAGCCGCAGGAGCCCCTTGTCGAGGATACGCAGCACAATTTTTTCCCCGAACTCAGTGGGCAGCGTCGAGACGCGCAAGTCGATGGTGCGTCCGGTACGCCGGTCGCCGTGTTGAAAACGAATGCGCCCGTCCTGGGGGCGGCGCTTTTCGGCAATGTCCAGCCCGGCCATAATTTTCAGGCGTGACATGATGGCTTCGCGTTGCAACAAAGACAGTTCGCCGACCTGGTGCAGAACACCATCCAGCCGGTAGCGCACGCGGAAAAACGCTTCGTAGGGCTCGAAGTGAATATCGCTGGCGCGGCGCTCGATGGCTTCGCGGATGATGCGGTCCACCTGCTGTACAACCGGTCCTTGTGGGACAGAGGATTTATGGGGGACTGCCGAGCGGATTGATGTACCGCGTTCGGCGCGGGGAATGGAAGGGGGCGCCGGAGTGGCAACGGTGCCCAGAAAGTCATCAATGACGTGTGGCTCCACGTGGGTGGTCACCACCGTCAGCCCAGTCATAAAGGCAAGGTCGTGCAGCAAGGAGGGGCTCGGTGTGTCCTCTACGCCCACGGTCAGCGTGCCCGCTTCACAGCCCAGCAAGGCCAGGCGGTGCTGGTGCCAGGTGCTGGTGGGAATCCGCTCCATACAAGAAGCTAGATCGGTCATGATGCACGGGAGGAGTGGATGCAGAAGGACGTTCCTGCCCTCAACATCCCCATCCCGCCAACGCGCTACATGAGCGGGTCATGAGAAGTACATGAGGAGAAGATTAAACCTGCATGAGCAGGTGCAAAACGTTCGGCCGCAGCATTCCCTGCACCCACGCTGCCAGACCCATCCAAGCAGCCTACCTGACATTCTACTCGAGGAGAAATGTTATATTTTTTTCCGCCATGTGTCTATAAAACCAATATGGGGAATGGTGGGGTTTTTCTCGCTGACGTGCCTCCTTCATCTTCAGCACAGGCCCACGCGCTCGCCATGAAAGCCACGCTTTGGATTAAAATCATCACCACCCTTTTTTGGGCGGGTGGTGCGCTGTTCGTCCATGCAGACTATTTGGCACACGTAGGATTTGAGTCTGGCGCAGCGATTCTTGTTGTGAGGCTGCTCGGTGTGGCATTCCTTTCGCTTCTCCTCGGATACAGTCTTGGACTACATGCGCTAATCACAAAGAAGCCGAATACGTTGGCGGTGAGAAACACTGTTCTTGTGGGTATTCTCAGCAATGGGGGCAGTGCGTTGGTTCTGTTTTGGTTTGGCCTAACCGGCAGGTTCACCCTGTTGCCCTCCCCCTTGCCGCATATTTTTTGGGCGTCGGCTGTTCTTACGGGAGGCATCGCCCTGTCGCTGTTCCTGTGTGGCCGGGACCTTTGGCGAGAAATGAATACCTAACCCCTTGATGCATCCTCCTATACGTTCACCAAAATGAGGACAGAGGCATGGCACAAACGATGAATGAGGGTCTGGCAAAAAGGACGGTGCACTACCTGAAGCAGGAAAACCCCGCGCATGTCCTTCACTTCAAGACCCTCCAAAAACTAATCGGCTTCGTTGCCCTTGGCCTGCCCTTCGTGCTCGTGGGCGGTGAATACCTGCGCGATCTCCTAGTACCTGGATCGAAGGATAACCCCTGGGTGGTTATTGAGCCTGCGATTAGCTCCTACTTCCATACAGGCATGCGGGATGTATTTGTTGGCTGCCTTGTTGCGATAGGGATCTTCCTGATCTGTTATAAAGGCTATGAGCGGAGAGACAACTGGGCGGCCAACTTCGCCGGGTTCTGTATTCTCATCGTCGCCTTATTCCCGACGACAGAGCGTTTGCCGGAGGATGTATTGCCTCGCTCACTTACGCTCTTCTCAACGGCAAGCTGCAAGGACCCCGGTATTATTGGGATCATTCATTTTGTGGCAGCCGCCCTCTTTTTTGTCATGCTTGCCGTCATGTCGATTTGGTTGTTTACAAAGGGCGATACGACCAATCCCCGAAAGCGGCTCCGAAACAAGTGGCATGTGGGATGTGGGAGCGTCATCATCGCAAGCCTCATCTTTATCTTTATCGGTAAAAAGATTGCACCGGGATTATTTGAGTCGTTTGGTTTTGGGTTCTTTACCCTCTTTTTTGAAACGACGGCCGAAGGCGCATTTGGTGTGTCCTGGCTGATTAAGGCGGGGGTATGGTTTGCAGACAAGCAGCCCAACTCCGGCTGAACGAGGTACATTGTGTGCAGCATCCGCGTGCGTTTGGGCGGCAGGGTACGAAGCCGGCATCAATAGCGAAGGAAGGATATGTCCAGCGCCGCGATGGGGGTGTTGCCTTCGACCTGTTGCAGCCCTCTGCTGCAAAAAATGATTAACAGTCCTTCAAACCCATACAACCGTAGACATGGAACCGATTTCTTCCCCCACATCCGCTACCTTTATCGACAATTGGGCCAGCAAGATCGACCGCGTGTTGCTGACGCAGTTTCTACAGGAGTTGGTGCTTCTTGCCGCCGATGAAGCGGCCGAGGAACTGCTAAACGATTTTGAACGAGCGGCAGAGGCGTATGAGCGGGCCGCCAAGGCGCACGCCCGCGGCGCGGGCAGAAAAAAACGGGAGGCTGAAACACAACGTGGTGAGGCAGACGGGGAGCCGGACCCCGCCAAGAAGAAAACCAAATACGGAGAAGCCGGCGATACCGAAAGTGAAGCGGGCGATGGCTATGACGAAGCAGCAGACGATTGGGGAAAGGCGGCCGAGGCCTGGGACAAGGCTGCCGAGAAATACGCGAAGGATAGCAAACCCGAGAAGGCACGGGCCGCGCGCGAGCGGGCACGGCAGGCGCGGGAAAAGGCCCGTGAGGAACGGCGCAACGGGGCCAAATCACACGACCAGGCCGCCGAGGAATTCGGCGAAACGAAGGGCGATGACCCAGCAAAAGAGGCCCGGGAAAGTGAAAAGGCGGCGGAAGACTACAAGAAACTGGCCGAGTCTGCGTCCTCCGGTAGCTAAAACAGGGTCTCCATTTGATGGGCGACTGGTGGGTTGAATAGTGCGGAGTGATTTGGAACCTTTCACCCGGCGAATCGCGGGGTCCAGCCCACCATCGGCCTATTGTGTAGATTGCGCAGCGCGTTGTTCAAAACCCGCTTTAGGTTCGCTCCAATAAAATAGCCGCAAGCCCGATGACGAAAGGACTTGCGGCTCTTGCTTGTGGAGCCAAGGGGAGTCGAACCCCTGACCTCTTGAATGCCATTCAAGCGCTCTACCAACTGAGCTATGGCCCCAGGGGTAAAAAGTGGGCTGCCATGATACGACGCAGCACTTCGTGAGTCAATCGTACAGCGGTTGTCTCGCTGCCTTCCACGGGCATTTCATATTTCGAGTTCCCGCTCCGTTGTACCTTTGCAGTCTTCATTTTTTACGCGGTCCCCGTCAAGAAAACAGTCATCCTTTACCCATGGGCGTGCAGGTTTTTAAGTTTGGAGGTACGTCGGTGGCTGCTGCCGAGCGCATTCGCCGGGTGGTGGCACTGGTGCGCGAGGAGCCGGGCCGCCGGGTGGTGGTGGTCTCGGCACTGGGAGGCGTGACAGACCAATTGCTCGATGCCACCCGGGCAGCCCTCGAACGTACCGGGGAGCACCGGACGTGGCTTGCCCGCCTCCAGGCACGGCATGAAGAAGCGCTGGCGTCGCTCGTGCTGCCCGAAGAGCAGAAAACCGTGCGCGCTGCGTTGGCGGAACGGTGGCAAGAATTAGCGGAACTTCTGGACGGCGTGTATCTCTTGCGTGAATGTACACAGCGTACCCGGGCGGCCATCATCGGGACCGGGGAGCGGCTGTCGGCCCCGCTCGTTGCGGCGGCATTTCGCGCCGAAGGCATCGGGGCGACGGCCCTGGATGCCACCAAACTGATCCGCACCGATACCACCTTTGGCGAGGCGGTGGTGGACTTCAAAACCACCAACCAACTGGTCCAGTCTGGTTTTCAGACGTTTTTTAATCAGACAGAAGAGACGCACGTCGCGGTTGTTACCGGCTTTATTGCGGCGACGGAGCACGGCGTGATGACGACGCTGGGGCGCTCGGGGAGTGACTATACAGCCACGATCCTCGGGTCTGCCTTGAAGGCCGATCGGGTGGTGATCTGGACAGACGTTGACGGCGTGCTGTCTGCCGATCCACGGATGGTGCACGAGGCGTTCCCGCTGCATCACCTGAGCTACCGCGAGGCGGCTGAGATGGCTTACTTTGGGGCGAAGGTGTTGCACCCCCGCACGATGCGCCCCGTCGAAACGCACGGGATTCCGATTGTTATTAAAAACACGCTGAATCCCCAAGCACCGGGCACCATTGTCAACGATGAAACGGTGCCAACGGAGCGCCGAGTGAAGGCGGTGTCCACCATCCGCGATGTGGCGGTGGTGATGATCGAAGGGCGTGGCTTGCTCGGGGTGCCGGGCACGGCGGCCCGTACCTTCGACGCGCTCGGCGACCACAACATCAACGTGCTGCTTATCGCGCAGGCCTCCAGTGAACAGAGCATCTGTCTGGTGGTGCGTCAGGAAGATGCCGCCGGGGCGGTGGCGGCACTGTCCCATGCATTCCAGCGCGAACTGGACCATGGCGACGTAAGCCGGATCTACCCGGTGGAAGACTGCGCCATCGTGTCGGTGGTGGGCGACCTGATGCGGCATGAGCCGGGGCTGGCCGGGCGTATGTTCGCCGCCCTTGGACGCAGCAAGGTGAATGTCTTGGCGATTGCGCAGGGCGCAGCCGAGACCAACATCTCGGCGGTGGTGGCCGGACACGATGCACGGCAGGCCGTGGATGTGCTACACGAGGCGTTTCCGCTGCGGCGCACGCGGGCGCACCTGTGCCTCATCGGGACGGGCGTGGTGGGCAAAACGCTCATCGAAATTATGCAGCGCCAGGTGCCGCGCCTGCTCGACGAACTGCGCATGAACCTGCGGCTGGTCGGCATCAGCAACTCACGACAGATGCGCTGGGACACCAACGGAATCGCACTCGATACGGCCCTTGCCGACCTGGACGCCCACGGCGAACCGGCGGACCTGGACGCGCTCGTCGAGCACCTCAAGACGAGCAAGCTGGAGCGGATACTGGTGATCGACGCTACCGCTTCCACCGCCGTCGCCCGTCGCTATCCCGAACTGCTCGAGCGCGGCATTGGCATCGTGACGCCCAACAAGCGGGCCAATACGCAGGATATGGATTTTTACCGCCGCCTCCGCGAAGCCGAAGACCGCCGCGAGGTGTCGTACCGCTACGAGGCAACGGTGATGGCAGGGCTTCCTGTGGTGCTGACCCTGCGCGACCTGCTTCGCTCCGGCGATACCATCGAGCGCATCGAAGGGGTGTTCTCGGGGACGCTGGCGTATATTTTTGGGCAACTGGCAACGGGGGCTACATTCTCCGATGTAGTGCGCGAGGCCAAGGCCAAGGGCTACACCGAACCCGATCCCCGCGACGACCTCAGTGGTGAAGATGTAGCCCGCAAGCTGTTGATTCTAGCCCGCGAAACCGGACTCGAAATCGAACGCACCGATGTGTCAGTGGAGTCGCTCGTGCCACCGGAGATGATGGACCTCAGCGTGGCGGACTTTATGGATCAACTCGGCGATCTTGATGCCGCGTGGACGGAACGCATTGCTGCCGCGCAGCAAGAAGGCAAACGGTTGCAGTACGTAGGCCGTGTAGAGGATGGACGCTGTCAGGTGGGCGTGCAAGCCATTGCCCTCGACTCGCCGTTTGCGCGGTTGCAGGGCACCGACAACGCGGTCTTGTTTACCTCCGAGCGTTACCGCA
Organism: Rhodothermia bacterium; assembly: GCA_030428385.1. Taxonomy (GTDB): domain Bacteria; phylum Bacteroidota; class Rhodothermia; order Rhodothermales; family JAAAOL01; genus JAUIDY01. The sequence goes on from JAUIDY010000003.1 coordinate 42,620, forward strand.
ACACCCCGCTGGTTGTCCAAGGGCCAGGGGCAGGACCACACGTCACGGCTGCCGGTATCCTTGCGGATCTCATCAAAGCGGCGCAACTCATGCCCTAGTTCATGGGTAGCCATGCCTCTTTTCATCAACGGTTGCAGCATGTTATGAACATTGCCTTGGTTGGGACGGGAAACATGGGGCAGGCCGTGCGCACCCTCGCCATGGAGCAAGGCCACGCCATCGTGGCGCGGTTCGATGCGTCCCGCCCGCTTTTGCAAGCAGACCTCGATGAATTGCATGGGGCGCATATCGTCATCGACTTCTCGCTCCCCGAAGTCGCCCTGAGTCATATTGAGCGGTATTGCAAGTGGGGTCAGCCCGCCGTGATCGGGACGACGGGGTGGTACGACGAGGTGTCGAAGGTGCAGACCTGGGTGAATAAACATGACGCCACGTTGCTGTACGCTCCTAACTTCTCGATCGGCGTGGCGTTGATGACGCAGGTGCTGGGTCAACTGGCTACCCTGCTTAATGAGCTTCCCGACTTTGACGTGGCGCTGCACGAGATCCATCACACCCAGAAGGTGGACAGCCCTAGCGGCACGGCGTTGCATCTGGCGCAGGTGTTGCTGGACGGGATGGCCCGGAAAACCCACCTCGACATCGAGCGGCAGGCTACGCGGATCGACCCGGCGGCGCTGCACGTCTCTTCATCGCGGCTGGGTAGCGTCTTTGGTGAGCATATCGTTTCGGTAGACAGTCCATTCGATCAACTTACCCTGACCCACCGCGCCAAGAACCGCGACGGGTTTGCCTATGGGGCGCTCAAGGCAGCCGAATGGCTACACGGACGTCCTCCCGGATTGTATACCCTCCACGATATGCTGGCCGAGCCGAGTGATACCTAAGCCCGGTAGTGTCCCCCCCAATAATCATCCCTACGGCTTTTTTTCATGGCGACGACTCCCCTTTTTACCGGAACGGCCCCTGCGTTGGTCACCCCGTTTATGCCGGATGGCGCGTTTGACGAATCGGCGTTTCGCCGCTTGATCGACTGGCAGATCGAAGAAGGCGTGGAGGCCCTGGTGGTACTGGGTACGACGGGAGAGAATCCAACCATCTCGGATACCGAGCGCACCACCATCACCCGCGTTTGTATAGACCAGGCAGCGGGGCGGGTGCCCGTCATCGCCGGGGCCGGCACCAACGCCACGAACAATAGCGTGCGCTATGCCCGGGAAGCCGTGGCGCTTGGCGCGGATGGCCTGCTGGTGGTGGGGCCGTACTACAACAAACCCACGCAGGCCGGTTTTGTCGCCCATGTTGCCGCCATCGCCGACGCTGCCGACGTACCGATCATTTTATACAACGTGCCCGGGCGCACCGTTTTTAATCTCCAGGCTGAAACGGTCCTCCAAATCGCCGAGGAAATTCCCTCGGTGGTGGGCATCAAGGAAGCCTCGGGCAACCTGGCCCAGATCAGCGATATTCTGGCGCACCGCCCCGATCATCTGGCCGTGTATGCAGGCGACGATGAGATGGCCTTACCGATCATTGCCCTCGGCGGCGAGGGCGTGGTTTCAGTGATTGCCAATGCCCTGCCCGGAGTGTACAGCGACCTGATCCGCACCGCCCTCGACGGGGATTATGCCACGGCCCGGGAGCAGCACTTCCAACTCCTAACGGCGATGCGGGCGTGTTTCTGGGAGCCCAACCCGGTGCCGGTAAAAACCGTCCTCGCCGCGATAGGACGCATGCAGGCCACGGTCCGTTTGCCTCTCGTAGATATTACCGAAGCCACTGAGCAAAAGGTGATGGCGGCGTTCCAGCCTTTTCTCGAAGGGTGATCGCTCCCCTAGCGCGTGGAGAACAGCGAGGCGACGGTGCCCACAATGGCGGTGTAAAGGGCAGAGCCCAGCCACAAAGACGTGATCAGGAAAATTGTGCGGGTGCCGGACAAGAGGGTCATGAAAATAACCGTGAGGCCGTTGTGGAGCAGCGCGATGACCAGCGTTCCGACAAAGGCCTGCTGAGGCAAGATCAGCAAGGTTTCGCGTTCATTGGCCGGGAAAAGGCCCAGAATGAATCCCACGAGGGTTTTAACAAACATCTGGATGCCCCATGTCCCATAGATGGCATCCAACAGAAACCCAAGCCCAAACCCGGTAATCGATCCGTGCAAGGGGCCATGCCGCAAGCCGATCCACACGATGTAGATGAGCACGCCGTCAGCCATGGCTCCCCAGAGCTGCAATTCCCCCAGAATCAGCCACTGCACAACCACGAGCAACAGCCCGGCCAGGATTCGGCGGAACGGAAGGGGCATACGAAGCAGATGGCGGGAACGGTGAACGGAGGAAGTCAGCAGAGGGAGGAGGCAAGGTAGGGCGACACGGTAGATCGCGCAACCTTAACCGTCCGATGGTGCGGTGAGTTCGACCACAATGGCGTCGATTGCCTCTTGAATACGATAAGAGGGGGCGGAGTAGTGATTGGCGAGGATAGAAAACGCAAGCGGTCGGCCCGAAGCCGACGTCACATAGCCACTCAGCGCCCGTGCATATCCCAGCGACCCCGTTTTGGCCTGTGCCGGTACACCTACCAGCCGGTATTCCAACGTGGTGCGGTCTTCACCACCACGGGGCAGCGAGGCCAGAAAAATGTCCCGCGCCGGATGCAGGTACATCTTGGCCAGCAATGTCACCATGGCTTCGGGGGTCACCATGTCTTTGCGCGACAGGCCAGACCCGTCCTGGATGGAAAGGCCCCGCACCGGGACGTCGAGTTGGGAGAGGGTTTCTACCACGCGGCGCCCACTTCCATTGGTGGTTCCTCCCCAGCTAAATGTCCGGAAGACCTGCTCCGCGTAGAAGTTGTTACTCGCCTTGTTAATGAGGGGCACCATCTCGTGCAGGGGAGGAGAGGTATGGGTCAGGAGCGGGGTTTCGGTATCGTAGGTGGGGGGGGCGTCCAGGGCATCGATATCAATGAAGGAGGCTTCCTCCACATGGATGCCCGCACGGCGCAGATGCTCCCGAAAGGCATGCAACGTGAACGCCGTCGGGTCATTGACCGGAAGTCGCAGGGTTCCCCGGTACGCCTGCCGGACGGCTCCTTCGAGCACGACGGTTTCGCTGCCTAGGGGGCGGTTGATGGTCAGGCCGTTGTGGCTGCGTCGCCCCCGTGTCGTAACGCGGTTCCGCACAGACAGGTATCCGGCGGGTTCTTCTTCAAGCGTGGGAGCCTGTCCCACCTGAGGCGCATCGAGGATGAGGTCGACGAGGTTGTCCCGGTACGAAAGCCCGCCTGCGGGAGCCGCCCACGATTCCCGACCGATATAACTGACATCCCAGCCGTCGGCATATGGCTCTTCGGCAAAAATATTGTCATCGCCGATAATGCGGCCTTCAATACGGGTGATGCCTTGCGCTTTTAATTGGTTGGCCCAGGTTACCAGGGGATCCGGGCCCTCCATAGCCTGGCTTCCAAACGTGGGGTCGCCCGCGCCTTCGAGGATCAGGTCGCCCCGTAAGGTCCCATTTTCGATGGTCCCAACATGGTGCAGCCGGGTGGTGTAACGGTAGTCGGCCCCCAACACATCAAGCGCGGTGGCGGTAGTCAACAGTTTTAGGTTCGAAGCCGGGATCATGGTGCTCGTTTCATTGAGCCGGTACAGCGGTCGTCCGGTTTGTAAGTCTACCACATAGATGCCCCACAGCGCCGAGTTCACGGGGGCATCGCTGATAATAGCATTGATGCGTGACGTGAGCGTGGCCGGAACTGGCGGGTGGGCGCCTGTGCCCAGAAAGAGTAAAAAAACGAGGGCCAGGGCAATCCTTCCCTGCGAAGAACAGAACAACCGGGGGTGAGGCATAATTCCGAGAAGCCAACTAAGAAACCAACAAACCGGGTACCGAGCGGCGGCGAAGCAGGCCGCCATCCCTTCGGAACTTGCAAACGGGCCTTCTTGTTTGCCGGTTCGAAAAATAACGATGCCCTTTCTGTAACCACCTCGCGTCCGAACCCTATGGCGAAAGCCACCAAAAAAGCCTCCCGTCCCCGTCGTACCCCACGCAAGGCGAGCAGCGTGATGGTGTTTACCCGTCGCAACTATACCCTGCTCATCCTCGGCGTCGTGGCCATTGTGGTAGGCTATGCCATCATGCGGCTGGATAATGAAGTAGACGGCATCATCTCGCTCTACATCGCGCCGCTGCTCATCCTGGCAGGTTATCTGGAGATTATTTACGCCATCCTGTGGCGTCCCAAGCCAGACGCTGAAGACACCGCGTCCTGACTGGACGCTTCGTCTACGGGGATTCGTACAACAGGTACGGAGCCCGGCGGGTACGAAACGCCTCAACTTCGGCCTGCCACGCTGCGATGATGGTTTCTGGCGTGGCATGCTGGGTAAGCAAATCGTAGAGGCGGTGGGTACCCGATAAATTCGCCAGCCAGTCCTTGCGGGTAATCAGGTCAATGCCCTGCGCCTGGGCCTGCTGATAGAACGCATGGAGCACATAAACCCCGGTCTCGACGGGCTGAAACGCCTGTGGGTCGGTAAGGTGTAGCCGGATGCCTTGTAACGCCTGTCCCTTGAGTTTGGGGTTGGTCGCCATCTGTTCGATGGCCGTGGGCGTGAAGGTTGCTGCCGAAAACCGGATACCGGGGAGGGTACGGGCATTGAGGGATTGCGTCAGCGCTTCGCCGTCCACCCACGGCGCGCCGAGGAGACGAAAAGGGGTGAGGGTACCCCGCCCTTCGCTCGCTCCGGTGGCTTCGAAAAAGCAGGTGCCGGGGTAGACCCAGGCCGTTTCTATATCGGGAATGTTGGGGCTGGGCGGGGTCCACGGCAGCTGGGTAGCCTCCCAGGTCATGGTGCGGGTCCAGTTTTCAAGCGAAACCACGTGTAATTCCAGCGATGCCAGGCCCGGTAACAGCGCTTCGCCCTTGATCATACGGGCCAGTTCACCCACGGTAAGGCCGTGCGCGATGGGAATGGCAAATTGGCCGACAAAAGAGGTGTGGGCCGGCTCCATCATAAACCCGGAGACGTACGTACCACCCAGCGGATTGGGACGATCGAGCACCACAAAAGGAATCCTCGCTTCGGCGGCAGCCTGCATCGCCAGACCCATCGTTGAGATATAGGTGTAAAACCGCGCCCCAATATCCTGGATGTCGAACACCAGCAGGTCGATGCCCTCGAGCATGGCGGGGGTTGGTTTGCGGGTTCGTCCATAGAGGCTATAAATCGGCACACCCGTTTTGGCATCGCGCCCATCCACCACCGATGCGCCATATTCGGCCGTTCCACGCAGACCATGCTCGGGCCCAAACAAGGCCACGAGGGAAACATCGGCGGCTTCATGCACCAGGTCGGCCAGATGGGCATCGCCCACGAGCGCGGTGTGGTTTACAATCAGGCCAACGTTGCGCCCCTGCCAGTCTGAAAAGCTACGTTCGGCCAGGACCTGAGCCCCGGTCTTTACCGGGCTTGGTTGCGCGAGGGCGGTGGCAGGGATAGCCGGTGAAGTGCTCGGCCCATCAGGTGTCGCCATGCACCCCCACACCATCCAGCAGAAACAGATAAACACGAGGCGCATGCGTCAGGCCCAAGGTTGAGGCAATAAAAAAAAGGGGTAGTTCCCTACCCCTTCTCGTGGCTTGAGATCCAATCCCAACCCTAATCGATGAATTCGTCGCCTATCGATTGGCTACAATCTCGTGTTCGGCAAAGAAGTAGTTGGCTTCTTTGATGCCATTCTCGACGGAGTCGGAGCCATGCACGGCGTTGCGCCCCAGCGACTCCGCATAGTCCTTGCGGATGGTGCCCTCGGCAGCGTCGGCGGGGTTGGTAGCACCGATAAGCGTGCGCCAGTCAGCCACGGCGTTTTCTTTCTCGAGGACGAGGGGAATGCAGGCCCCGCTCGACATAAACTCCGTCAGTTCGCCAAAGAAGGGCCGTTCGGCATGGACGGCATAAAACCCTTCGGCTTCGGCGAGGGTCAGGCGCACCAGCTTCATGGCGGCAATGTGAAAACCGGCCTTTTCGATACGGGCAATGATGGCACCGCTATGCTGATTGGCAACGGCGTCGGGTTTGATAATGGCTAAAGTACGTTCCATGGTATGCAGATGATGTCCTTTTTTCGGGCAGAATGCGCGTGAAATAGTGCGGAGCAAGTATACGGATTCACCAACCGGTAACCGGACGTTCTCCTGTTAAAGATTCCTGAATCTGCGTTTTCGAGCTGTTTGTGGCAGCCTTCCCGGTTCCGTCTTGCAGGACGCAAGGCCCCGCCCGTTCAAAACATTTAATGCACCAGATCGGAACGAAACGGCGATGTGTTAATAAATTGTTACCATATTATGTAATTGTTAACAACCAGCTTGGATTGTTAGCGGAAGGGTGGGCGAATGCTATTCCAGAGCCATGCCAGATTGTTAGGTTGTGCGCTTCTCCTGGTGGGTGGGCTGCTGCTCAGCGGGTGCGCCACGATGCAGGGAAGTTCGGGGGATTTTTTCGACGGCGAAGTGCTCCCTGAAACCGTTGCCACTTCGGGACCTGCTTTGGAGTCGGAGTTGCTGGAGCGCGCCATTCATAACGAAGTGAACCGTGTGCGGCAACGGCATGGCCTGGCAGCACTTGCATGGATAGAACCGGTCGCTCCTCTGGCGCGTGCACACAGTCAGGATATGAATAGCCAGCGGTACTTTGGGCATGTAAATGCCGCCGGAGAAGACGCCCAACTGCGTGCCGCGCGTTTTGGGTTAGCGACCACGTATACGCGAGGACCGTGTCAGCTTGAAGGCATTGGAGAGAATTTATACGCCACTCATCGGTATCGGGAATTCACCCTTCGCCGCTCTCCTGCGCAGGAAGCCAGCTACGACGTAGACTGGAAGTCGGCGGACGACGTGGTGGCCGAGACCGTGCAGGCCTGGATGACGAGCGCGACCCATCGGGCCAACTTGCTCAGCCCTCTCTATCAAGGGCATGCTATTGGTGTAGTGGTGGGGGACCAGGACAAAATCTTTGTGACCCAAAATCTGGTACCAGGAGCACCTGCTTTACTGGCCGATGGAGGGGACGCACGGTAGTCAGAATCCCGTTGCAACTGACGGGGCCTCAGCGTACCATCTCGTTGCTTCATGGCTCAGGTACGCATCCGCTTTTCGTTCATGCCCCCGAAAACAAAATTTCAGCGCGGTAAAACCAACGCAAATCGGCAGTTCACCGACCGCGTGGGCTTTATTGAAGCGTTTGAGCGCTCGCTGGAGGCGTTAAACAAGGACCAACACCGCGTGCTGGTATACTACGGCGTGGGCGGCATTGGCAAGACGGCGCTGCGCAGGTATCTGGCGGAGCAGTTGGAAACAAAAAAAGACGTTTGTTGGGCCACAGTCAACTTCGAAAACCCCGATAACCGAAAAGCGGAGCAAGCGCTGTTTTTGGCCCGCCACGCGCTTCGCCGCAGTCCATACTTCAAGCCATTTCGGTTCCCGTCGTTCGATGTGGCGTACGCGGTGTATTGGGAAAAGGCACATCCACAAACGGCGCTCTCCAAGAAAGAATTGCCGTTTCTGGATGAGGGTGACTTGCTTGCTGACATCGTAAATACGGTGGAAGAGGTGCCGGGGCTGGGGCTGCTGCCGAAGATTGCGAAGTCGGTGCATAAGCTGAAAAACACGACCCGCGCCTGGTGGCTGAAGCGGGGGCGTGAGGAGTTGCAAGCACTGCCGGGGCTGGAAGCCAGCCAGATCCTGGATCGACTTCCGATGTTCTGGGCAAGCGACGTGGCGGAACAGTTGGAACGGACAGGGGAAAAGTTGGTGGTGTTTCTGGACACCTATGAGGCGCTGTGGGAGGGCAAACGCCTGGAGCACCAGCGGTTTACGGTGGACGAATGGGTGCGCGAGTGGGTGGCGCAGTTTCCGGGTGTGCTGTGGGTGGTTACGGGGCGGGAAAGGCTGTACTGGCACGAAGTGGATGCGGACTGGAACGAGGTGCTGGACCAACACCTGATTGGCGCACTGGCAGAGGAGGATGTGCGGCACTTTTTGAAGACGGCGGGGGTGGCAGAACAGGCGGTGCAGGACGCGATGATTGAAGGGGCGGAAGGGGTACCCTTTTATCTGGCTCTGGCGCTGGATCACTACGAAAATATCCGCCTCAGCCGTTTGCCAGTGTCGGACGATTTAGGGCGTACACCCCGCGATGTGATCGATCGTTTTTTGCGATATTTGGGCCGTGCCGAGCGCGAGACGATTAATGTGCTGGCGGCAGCGCGGGTGTGGGACCGGGGGCTATTCGAGGACCTGATTACGCACTTCAAAACAGGCTACCCGCCGGGGGCCTTGCGCGAGTTGTGCCGCTTTTCATTCGTGGAGCCACAGACAACCGAAGGCGACGAACCCACCTGGACGCTGCATGCCCTGATGCGGCGTGGCGTACAGGAGCACGGCGAGGAAAAACGGGTGCGCGAGGTCCACCAGTTTTTGTTCGAGCGATACAACGAACGCCTTGCGACGGTGGACCACAAAGCCATTTCCGACCACCAGCGGCAGGCACTGGAAGAGGCGTTTTACCACGGCCAGCAGGTGCTGGACCCCGAGGCGTTTATTGCGTGGTACCGCGAGACCAATGATGTTTTTCAACAGGCGGCCCAGTGGCGGTTGCTGATTCCGATGCAGGAGGCAATAGTTGATTTTGTGGTGGCCGCTTATGGGACAGCACATGAACAAACGGCCTATGCCTGGCATAACCTGGCCAACTTGTACCACGAGCAAGCCCATTTTGAAAAAGCCGAGCCGCTCTATCAGCGTTCGCTGGAGATCAGGGAATCACAGCTGGGCAAGGATCACCCGAGTGTAGCGACGACACTGAACAACTTGGCCGGGTTGTACAAGAGTCAGGGTCGTTATGCCGAAGCGGAGTCGCTTTATCAGCGCACGTTAGGCATCGTCGAAAAAGCGCTGGGCAAAGACCATCCGTATGTGGCGACGACGCTGAACAACTTGGCGGAATTGTATCGACAACAGGGCCGTTACGCCGAAGCCGAGCCGCTGTATCAGCGTTCGATGGAGATCATGGAGAAACGCCTCGGCAACGAGCATCCCAATACCCAGATCGTACGTGCCAACTACGAGCGGTTCGTTCAGGAACGCGACGCCACTGCGAGGGACAATGACAGTGATAGTGATTCAACGTAGGAGCTAAGCGCCCAGTAAATCGGTCACGTCAAAGCCCGGTATCTCGGGGAGGGCTTCCAAAAGCGTCTGAGTCGCGGGGGAAGCGGGGTAGTGGACAGGGCGTTGGCAAATAAGGCCAAGTTACACGTGCTGCTCGGCATGGTAGCTGGAACGGACAAGCGGTCCACTCTCTACGTGCTCTATCCCTTTGGCCTCGCCCACCTCTTTGTACCAGCGGAACACGTCGGGATGAATAAACTCCTCCACGGGCAGGTGCATCTTGGTGGGCTGGAGATATTGCCCAATGGTCATCACGTCGAGGCCTATTTCGACAAAATCGTCCATGAGGGCCAGCACCTCTTCTTTGGTTTCGCCGAGTCCCACCATGATGCCGCTCTTGGTGCGTAAGCCGTCTTCCTTGGCCCATTGGAGCACATCCAGCGAACGCTGGTAAATGGCCTGCGGGCGCACACGGCGGTACAGGCGGGGCACCGTCTCCATGTTGTGGTTAAACAGGTCGGGGCGGGCATCGTAGACCATCTGGCACGCCTCGCGGTCGCCCCGGAAATCGGGCGTCAGCACCTCTACCGTCGCACCGAGTTCGTGGATGAGCCGGATGGTTTCGGCGAAGATGGGCGCACCGCCGTCTTTGCGTTCGTCGCGGTTGACCGAGGTGATGACCGCGTGTTTGATGCCCATCTTTTCGACGGCTTCGGCCACGCGGCGCGGCTCGTCGTAGTCGAGCCCCGGATCGGGGCGGCCCGTGAGTACCGCGCAGAAGCCACACGAGCGGGTGCACACGTTGCCGAGAATCATAAATGTAGCGGTACCGGCCGTCCAGCACTCGCCCATGTTGGGGCAGCGGGCGCTCTGGCACACGGTGTGCAACTGGTGTTTGTCCACCAGATCCACGATATGTTTGTATTTTTCGCCGTAGGGTAGCTTCACGCGGAGCCAGTCCGGGCGCTTGCCCCGTGTGCTTACGCCGATGGGAGCTTCCACCACCGGCAGTTCAAAAAAACCAGTATCACCGTCGCCCGATGCGGAAAGGGCCTCCTTGGGCGCACGTTTGAGTTGAATTTCGCCGGGCTGGAATGGACGTCGGGTTTCAGACACGTCGCTTTATGGATCATGAGTAGTTTTCTCAGAAATGCTGACCAATGACCAGCATGACGACTCCCACACGCCCTCGCGCTAAAAGATCCCCCCCGGCAAGGGCAGGGCGTGTTGAGGAATGAGGAATTCCACCAACCTGGCGCGGGCGCTTTCCTCCTCGTAAGGAAAACAATATGAGAATGCCCAAGTACGAAGTTTGCTTATGGTTACCGGGTGGATTTGTTTACCACCTCTGGCATGCAATTGCCGCTGTTCACCTTTTCTGATGCAAGAATAACAACATACATGGAAGCTGTCTCAACCCTCATTACCCCGCAGGACGTACGCGGGATTTACCTGCAACACCTTAATGCCAAAGGCATGATGCCGTTGGTGCTTGATATGCAACGCAGCAACGGTGTGGAACTGTACGACCAGATCGATGGCCGCAAGCTGTTGGACTTTTTTGGTTTTTACGCGTCCAGCGCCGTGGGCATGAACCATCCCAAGATGGTGAACGACGCCGCGTTCCGCGAGCGGCTCATGGAGGCTGCCATGAACAAGATCACCAACTCGGATGTGCGCACCCTGCACATGGCCCGGTTTCTACAAACCTTCGACCGGGTGGCCATCCCCGATTACCTGCCCTACGCCTTCTTTATTTCTGGCGGAGCGCTGGCGGTGGAAAACGCGCTGAAAATTGCGTTCGACTGGAAGGTGCGGAAAAACTTCCAAAAGGGCTATCGCCGTGAAAAAGGGCACCAGGTACTTCATTTTGACGAAGCGTTTCACGGGCGAAGCGGCTACACGCTCTCCCTGACCAATACCTCGGATCCGCGGAAGACCATGTACTTCCCCAAGTTCGAGTGGCCGAGAATCACCAATCCCAAAATGGTGTTTCCGCTGGAATCCAACCTTGAGGCCGTAGAAGCACATGAAAAACGGTCCCTGGCGCAGGCCAAGCAGGCGTTCCACAACCACAAAGATGATATCGCCTGTGTGATCGTTGAACCGATCCAGGGGGAAGGCGGTGATAACCACTTCCGCACGTCGTTCTTGCAGGCGCTAAAAGACCTGGCGCACGAAAATGACGCGTTGCTCATCTTCGATGAAGTACAAACGGGAGTCGGCATCACGGGCCATTTCTGGGCACATCAGGCCGTTGGGGTCGAACCCGATGTGATTGCTTTCGGGAAAAAGACGCAGGTGTGCGGGGCCCTTGCCGGAAAGAAGCTGGATGAGGTGGAGGGCCACGTTTTCCAAACGCCCAGCCGCATCAACTCGACGTGGGGAGGCAACCTGGTGGACATGGTGCGTTTCGACCGTACGTTGGAGATTATTGAAGAAGAGAACCTGTTGGCCCATGCTGCCAGCGTGGGCACCCATTTACTCCACCATTTGCATGAACTATCCAGCCGCGAGAAGGCTGTAACGAATGTGCGAGGAAAGGGGCTGATGTGTGCGTTTGATTTGCCCAATCGCGAATTTAGGGATCGGGTGCTGGCGCGGTGTTATGAGGAAGGCGTAATCCTGCTCGGATGTGGGGTTCAGTCTATCCGCTTCCGGTCGCCCCTTACCATTACGTCCGAGGAGATCGACCAAGGGGTCGACCTGCTCCACCAGTCGGTTATGCATGTGGCACGTGAATACAAACCCTTCCGCAACTTGACCGACGCCCTCACCGATGGCTAACAGGTGAACCCGTGAACGCGACAAACAACAACGAGGTGTGGGAACGCAGGAAGTTGGGGTGGGGGGCGGACACGGCTCGTGCCCGGGCTTGGGTGTTGTTACTCGGGGTGGCTATCATGGCCTGCGCCAACACCGGGGCGCAGGCCCAGCCGCTCCAAACCACTCATTGGTGTGTGTTGCGAGCCGGCGATTTTGTAGCCGAGACCCAGGTCCCGGCGGTGTCTTGGGCAAATAAAGACGCGGCACCTACCGCTGTTTTCGAGGTCTCGTACTCCGGGTTCTCGCCCGAAGCCCGGGCAGCGTTTCAGTTTGCGGTAGATCAATGGTCGCGGCTCATCGCTTCACCGGTTCCTATCCGCATCGAAGCCTCGCTGACGCCCTTGGAGGAAGGGGTTCTCGGTTCTGCCGGATCGAACCTGTTCGCCAACTTTTCTGAAGCGCCACACCGAAGCCGCTGGTATGCCGCCCCTCTTGCCGATGCCCTTTCGGAGCGGGATCAAGACGATGAAGATGTTGACATCTTTGCTTCCTTCAACAGCAACCGCACCGATTGGTACTTTGGAATAGACGGCCGAGGAGCCCGCCACACCTATGACTTTGCGAGCGTGGTGATGCATGAAATTGCACATGGGCTTGGATTCACCGCGTCGTATCATGTAAACAACGGGGGTTTCTTCGATGCCCGCTGTGGGGGGAACGAAGGGCTGGGGTGTTGGGGGCTGAATACCAACGCCGGACAAATCTTCCCTTATATCTTCGATGATTTTATTGAGGACCGCAACGGAGGGTTTTTGCTGGATGAGGTGCAATACCCGAACCCATCGGGAGAACTAGCCGATGTGCTACAAAGCACCGAGGTGATGTTCGACAGCCCAACGGTGGAAGTGGCGAATAACGGAGGCGGGGTGCTGATGTATGCCCCGGCTCCGTACGAAATAGGGTCTAGCCTCTCGCATGTGGATGAAGACCGCTATCCAGCCGGTACGCCCAACTCATTAATGTCGCCGCTGCTTGGTCGTGCCGAGTCGGTGTTTAATCCGGGACCGCTGGTATGCGCTATGTTACAGGATATCGGGTGGAACCTGGGGCCCGATTGTCTCGCCTTGATGGGCAGTGACATCGTGTCGTTTGAGGCTGAGCGACAGGGAAATGCGGTATTGTTAACCTGGGAAGCCACGGCCATCGACGCCATCGATGCATTCCGGATAGAGCAACGCTTCTTCGATGGCGAATTCGAAGCCATTCATCTCATTGAGGTGGAAGAGGGGGATTTGCACACCTATGCATTTACCACCGATGCGTTAGAACCGGGCTACTATGCCTTCCGCATCCTTCAGCTTCAAGCCGATGGGAGTAGTGTAGTGGGGGCCCAGGTTGGTATCGAAATACCCCTTTTACAACAGGTAAAAGCATCCTCGGTCTATCCCAACCCTTTTAACCAGCGAGCGCAACTGGAAATTCAAGTTCAGGAGACCCAACCTGTTCATGTGGCCTTGTTTGATGTACAGGGACGGCAACTCGAAGTACTCGCCAACCAGGTCGTCCAGGCGCAAAGTCTGCTACAAATCACGTTTGATGGAAGTAGGCTGCAGAGTGGGGTCTATTTCATCCGCATTGTGGGCGATGACTTCTTGATTATCCGCTCTGCTGTCGTGGTCGGGGCTCCCTAGGGGGCAGGGTTCTAAAAAGGGCGTTCCGGTCTGTGCCGCATCGACGCCAACGCCATAAAAAAACCCAATGGCTGTGTTGGGGCGATGCACGACGATGCCTTATTAAATTAGGTTGCTGCTATCGGGTTGTCTCAAAATGGGTAATAAAGTGATATTGTGTTACAAAATGAAACCAAATTACTACAGTTTTCGAGACGATCAAGGGTTGCAGCGTATCGTCCAGAAGCCCTTTGGCAGGGATTTCTTCGCAAAAGGTTACGAGAGGTAATGGTTAATTACCAATGGTGTTGACACATAATAGGTAGTAGAATTTGATTAAGGAAGGCAGCGGAAGGGACGATAATTAGTTGAAGAAGAGGGCGATTTGCCCAGCTATTTTGCGCACAGATTGTCCAATACGAAGAGGCATACCGGTTTCAGCAAAGGATCCCAGGCTGCTGGGAGTGGCTTCTTTGCCACGGGTTTGTTTTTGCAGAATTTCTACGAAAATAACCACTTGGGAAGGAGGGCTGGAGCAAGCCTTATTGTGTCGGTTCACATAGAAAAGGTCCTGGGACAAGCACCTGTACGGAGCAGGGGCGGTAGACCTTTCGTCAGCACGGCGCGATGAATCCGGAAGAAAAAGAGAAAGGGCCGACGGAGGGAAGCCGTCGGCCCTGAAATCCTCGCATCGAATCACCTCGTGATCGCTTGGCTGCATAGGGGATAGCACGAGGTGAGTCCGTAAAGCGCACAGACCGTACTCAATGGAGGACTTGGCATTCATTGCGATTATCTTGCCAATTTTGGTAATCTCCTGTTGCAGGTCATACTTTTTCTTGGATGGGGGTGGTCAATGGTCAGCATGTAGGACTCCTGTTCGGCCATGCTTGGGCGATCCTTTTGAGCAAAACCAGATTTACACCATCGCTGCAAAGCAAGCCGGCCGTCTTCTGCTAAAGAAAGCGTTCGAGGCGACGATGAAGAAGAAATACCGCCATTTCCTATGGCCTTGCTTCCCCGCTGCTCGGAAGTTTCCCTGATTGATCCAACCGCTTGTGCGTATGTGCAAATTCGTTGCTGGAGTTGACGTTCGTTGCTTGCTGGGGCAGGTGTTCGTCGTTTTACTACTTGGTTGGCAGTCTGCGGGGGCACAGCAACTTCCGTCTGTTCCGGTCGACCTGCATGCGATCCCAGCGGATGCGCCGCTGGTAGTTCCTGCCGACATCCTGCAAAAATTAGCTACACGACACGCGGGAGAAGCGGAGAAAATATCCTCGGCGTTGCAGCAGGCTCTTTCGGATTATCATGCACTCGCGCCAGAGAAAAAGGCAAGTGACCTGCCTGGGTTGTTTACGCGAGATGCTCATCTCGCCTCCAAGAACGACACCGATCCGCATGTGCTGGTTGAGGTGCGACATGAATCCGGTGAAGCGCTTCAGGCCGTACTGGATCGGGTCGGCGGGTTTCTCCGCACAACATTTTCCGAAGCACGCGCTGAAGTCTCGGTACCGGTGACGCAGATCGGAGCATTGGCTGGTGTACAACACATCCATTTTGTAAAGGCAGCCCGCCGGGTGACATTTCCTTCTGCCCCAAGTACGCAGCCGTTGGTGCCGCTTACAGGGGGGACCACCACAGCAGGCGTGGCCCTGAGTGGTGCTGACCTTGCGCATGGAGCCGGTATCGACGGAACGGGGACCACCATTGCCGTCATTGATAGGTTTAACGCGGCTTCTGTGGTGGCTGCACAAGGATCGGGTGACTGGCCATCGGGTGGTCAGCTTACGACAGTAGACATGGATGGCGGAGGATTTGGAAGTACTGGAAGCACCCACGGTATCTCAACACTGGACATTGCTTTTGACCTCGCTCCGGGTGCAGATTTTATCGCCTACGAGACGCAGACCATTGGGCAATGGTACAACGCAATAATTGCAGCCGTCGGAGCGGGGGCCGACATAATATCGGCTTCGTTGGGTGCTCCGCTCGACGGTATTGGTGATGGGACGGCCCAGTCTGGCTCCATCGCTGAGGCTTCTCAAACAGCGTTTAACAATGGCGTGCTGGTGGTAAATGCGGCAGGCAACTCTCGCGAAATCCATTGGGGTGGTTTGTTCGATGGTGTTGGGGCGGCGCTAGGACCGTATAGTGATTCCCACGATTGGGGCGGCGGAGGGAACATCAACCCCATGCTTTTTTGTCTCCCCAATGGGTTTGGGATTCGGGGTGAGCTTTTTTGGTCAGACTGGGTCACCGTAGATCACGACTATGCCCTGTTGTTGTTCGAGTTTGATGGTGCAACTTGGCAGTTTCGCTCCCTGGCCGATGACCTGCAAGATGGAGTCGCCCTCGGGCGAATGCCACAGGAGTTTTTGGCTCACACGGTGGTAGGCGCATTGGGCGCTGGCGGATGTCCTGCCAATTCAGGAGCTTTTGGCTGGGTCATCGCCGAGGGTTCAACTGCCTCCGATCAAAATTTGCAGTTCTTCGCCAATCAGGCACTGGTGAACATTATTCCGGAACGCAGTCTTGGTTTTCCTGCCGACTCGCCTCACCTGCTGGCCGTTGGAGCCATTGATGCTGGTGTATGCTGTGGCGCGATTGTCCAAGAGTCGTATAGTTCCGAAGGGCCCATCCTAGAGTTGGGCGGTGGGCTTGCTCCGGCAGCCGCCGTCAAAGTAAACGCCACACACGACAAACTCGACGTAATGAGCTTTGCGAATGTGTCCACGGTGGCAGGTGGGTTTAATGGCACCTCCTCGGCCACGCCGCATGTGGCGGGGTTTGCCGCCTTGATTAAGCAAGCCAACCCTGGCTTTTCGGTGGCTCAGCTAATGGATGCCGTGCGGACAACCGCGTCGAGCGACCCGGACAATGATGGTGGTTCGGTGGGATATGACAATGCCTACGGGTTTGGGCTGGTGCGTACGGAGATTGCATTGCCCGTAGAACTCACCTCGTTTGAGGCGCTGGCCGATGGAGAAACGGTGACCTTACGTTGGGAAACCGTCAGCGAGACCAACAACGCCGGGTTCGAGGTACAGGTGCGGGCAGAAGACGGCGAAGAATGGGAACGAGTGGGCTGGAAAGACGGGATAGGTACCACGACGGTGCCGCAACAGTATCAACTCGCCGTGGATGAATTGGAGCCGCAAACATACACCTTCCGCTTGAAGCAGGTGGACTTTGACGGCACGTTCGCCTACTCGCCGGAGGTCGAAGTGGCCGTCGAAATGATCGAGGCGTATCGCCTCACGGCGGCCTATCCCAACCCGTTTAATCCGACGACGCAGTTCACGGTGGCGGTGCAGCGGGCGCAGGACGTTCGGGTGGCGGTGTTCGATATGACAGGGCGCCGGGTACGGACCCTGTTTGCCGGTCCGCTGCATGCACAGCAAAGCCGTTCGGTGGTGTTCGAGGCGAGCGATCTGCCGAGCGGGGTGTACTACCTGCGCGCCTTCGGCGAGACGTTCCAGGCATCCCAGGCCGTGGTACTGATGAAGTAGGGGCATGGGAATAGGAAACGTCAACGACGGACTCCTTAACGACGGACTCCTTCCTGGCCTGTCCACTAGATTGGAGTTGGGGCTTATTTCCCAGCGGATAATCTGGGACTCCTACTTTTTTCGTTCCCAACGTTTAGTGAAGTCAAGCATCAATAAAATCAATCTTATATGCAAAATGATACGGATTGCTTTGCTAGCATCAATATCTTTGTTGTTGGGCGGATTAAACGAGGCTTTTGCCCAGCAGGAATTTCAGGTTGTCGATAACATTAAGTTGACGGCACCCGCACCCGAGTCGATCTGTGTTTTGCATCCCGGAGCACCTCATGAGGGGCACTATTTGTCCATCCCAGAGCGTGTAGCCCCGGTAGGAAAAGCGAATGCTGCTACGATCGTCGTGACTTACAACGGATTTACGCCACAGGCCCAAGCCGCTTTTCAGCGCGCTGTGGATACCTGGGCGGCCTTGCTGACATCGACAGTTCCAATCTATGTGGATGCGACGTTTGCGCCACTAGGGCCAGGGGTGTTGGGGTCGGCAGGACCAACAGGCATTTCCGTGCTTACGGATGGCACGAACTTTTTTGTGTTCGGGATTGCCCTGGCCGAGTCCTTGATTGGCCCTCAGAACACGGACGGGGATCCAGATATTACCGCCACGTTTAGCAGCACGTTTACCTGGCATTATGGAATCGGAGCACCTCCACCTGGCACCTTTGATTTTGAAAGTGTGGTTCTTCATGAGTTGGGCCACGGGCTTAATTTTACCCGTTTCTCGAACTACGATGATGGCATCAATAATGGGACGACGAACGTGAATGAGTGCGGCGGGGTAGCCGGACAAGGATGTATGAACCTGAATGCGAGCCCACCTCCGCCCCTTTATGGGCGGAACGATTTCTTTTTTATTGATGCGGGTGCCAATTTTCTTCGGAATACCGGCATTTATCCTGATCCTTCCGCCGCACTTGGCACGGCGTTTACCAGTGGGGTGGGGAGTGTTCGTTTTAGTGGCTCCAACGCCACCACCGTCAATGGCGGAACCCCTCCCATTATTTACGCGCCCGTTACCTTTGCGCCCGGTTCCAGTCTCTCTCATCTAGACGAAACGACGTTTAACGGCACCATCAATGCACTTATGACGCCCCAAATTGCGGCCGCCGAAGTTGCCCGAACCCCTGGTCCTGTCACCTGTGCTTTGTTTGCTGATTTGGCCTGGACAATCGACCAATCGACCTGCAACGGGTTGCCCTTGCCCGTTGAACTCACAACGTTCGATGCCATCGCTAATGGAAATGCGGTGACCTTGCGTTGGGAAACCGTCAGCGAGACCAACAACGCTGGGTTTGAGGTGCAAGTGCGTGAAGCGACAGATTGGGAGACGCTCCAATTTGTTGAAGGCATCGGGACGACAACCACGCCGCAGCAGTACCACTTCTCGCTGGGCGGTTTCGAACCGGGCACCCATGTGTTTCGCCTCAAACAGGTCGACTTCGATGGCACGTTCGAATATTCACCCGAGATTGAAGTCGCCGTCGAAATGATCGAGGCGTATCGCTTGACCGCTGCCTACCCGAACCCGTTTAATCCGACGACGCAGTTCACGGTGGCGGTGCAGCGGGCACAGGAGGTCCGGGTAGACGTGTATGATGTGACGGGTCGCCAAGTGGAGACAATCTTCGCCGGTCCGCTGCATGCACAGCAAAGCCGTTTGGTGGTGTTCGAGGCGAGCGACCTGCCGAGCGGGGTGTACTACCTGCGCGCCCTCGGCGAGACGTTTCAGGCGTCGCAAGCCGTCGTGCTCATGAAGTAGGAGCCGGGGGATTGAAGAAATTACTCCCAAACCCCCACACTCCCACACCCGTTCCTACGCTGCGTCCGTCTCGGGGGCTGCTGATTCGGTGGTTTCCGCCGTACCATTCTGGCCATTCTCCGAGACGGCGGCATCGTCTTCTTCATCGTCCGTTACTACCCGCGTCACGTCCGCGATGGCATCGCCGTTTTTTAAGTTGATGACACGCACGCCAGATGTGTTACGACCCATCATCGAGATGCCGTCCACATGGGTGCGGATCAGGATGCCGTTCTCGGTAATGATCATGATGTCGTCCGAGTCCATCACGCCTTTGATGGAGACCAGCGGCCCGGTTTTGCGCGTCGTTTTGATGGTGATAACGCCTTTGCCGCCCCGGCTCTGGACGGGGTAGCGGCGGTTGGGGTCGTCGTCGGGATGATCGAAGCTGGTACGCTTGCCATATCCATTGGCACTAATGGAAAGCATGGCTTTGGTCTCGTCCTTACGGAGTGCCACCATGCCTACGACCACCTCATCGGGTTCCAGCTTGATACCACGCACGCCTCGGGTGTTGCGGCCCATCGGGCGGGCGTCGTCTTCGTGGAACCGGATGGCGCGTCCGCCCGAGGAGGCCAGCACCACATGGGTGTCGCCGTCGGTGAGGTGGGCTTCTAACAGTTCGTCGCCATCCACCACGTCAATCGCAATGATGCCATCCACGCGGGGGCGGCTGAAAGCTTCCAGCGAAGTTTTCTTTACCTGTCCCTGCCGCGTCGCCATCAGGACAAAATGGTTGTTGAGGAAGTCTTCGTCCTGAAAATCCTCTTTGCGCACATTAATCACCGCCCGCAGCCGGTCATCTGGAGCAATTTGGATGAGGTTGCGAATGGAGCGTCCCTTCGCAATGCGCGTTCCTTCCGGAATTTCAAACACGCGCAGCCAGTAACATTGACCGTGGTCGGTAAAGAACAGCAGGTAGTCGTGGTTGCGCGAGACGAACAGGTGTTCCAGATAGTCTTCGTCGCGCATCCCGGAGGCCCGCATGCCCACGCCGCCACGTCCTTGCTGGCGGTATTCGGCGGTGGCCGTGCGTTTAATCAGGCCCTGGTGTGAGACCGTGACCACAACTTGTTCGTCTTCGATCAGGTCTTCGATGATAATGTCACCGCCGCCTGCGTAGTCGATCTCGGTGCGGCGTGGCGTGGCGTGTTTGGCGCGGATATCAAGCAGTTCGTCCTTGATGATCTGCATCCGCAGCGCCTTACTGGCGAGGATACTTTGCAGCCGCTCGATTTCTTGCAGCACATCGCGGTATTCCGCTTCGATCTTCTGGCGTTCCAGCCCTGTGAGACGGCTCAGGCGAAGGGCCAGGATGCTGTCGGCCTGGGCTTCAGTGAGCGCAAACATCGAGTCGGAATGCAGCGGCAGGCCGAGGCGCTCTCGCTGGAGCGGCGTGAGGCGTTCCGGAAGCACACCGGCCATCAGGTTGCGGCGGGCTTCATCGGTGTCGTCGCTGTGGCGAATGATGGAGATGACGGCGTCGAGGTGATCGAGCGCGATGGTCAGTCCTTCGAGGATGTGGGCGCGATCCTGCGCCTTGCGCAGCAGGTATTGCGTGCGCCGCGTCACCACGTCGTGCCGATGGCCCACATAGTGCCGCAGCGCGTCTTTCAACGTGATGGTGCGCGGACGCCCATTCACCAGCGCGACCATGTTGACGCCAAAGGTTTGCTGGCACTGCGAATATTTATACAACTGGTTTTGCACCACCAGCGGAACGGCGTCGCGTTTGAGTTCGATAACGATGCGCATCCCATCGCGGTCGCTCTCGTCGCGCATGTCGCTGATGCCGTCGATGCGCTTGTCGCGGACGAGCCCTGCAATTTTTTCGATCAGGCTGCTTTTGTTGACCTGAAACGGGATTTCGGTGACGACGAGCGCAAGGCGGTCCTTTCGGATCTCTTCCTCGTGCATCTTCGCCCGCATAATCACGCGTCCCCGACCCGTGAGGTACGCCTGATACACGCCCGCGTGGCCATAGATGATGCCGCCTGTCGGGAAGTCGGGAGCCGGCACATGCTCGATCAATTCCTTGACGTCGATGTCCGGATTGTCGATGTAAGCAATGACGGCGTCGATGACTTCGCCGAGGTTGTGCGGCGGAATTTTGGTCGCCATGCCCACCGCGATGCCGTCGCTGCCATTAACGAGCAGGTTGGGAAACGACGCCGGGAGTACCGTCGGCTCCATGAGCGAGCCGTCGAAGTTTTCCTGGTAATCAACGGTTTCCTTATCGAGGTCGCGGAGGAGTTCTTCCGCGAGGCGGGTCATGCGGGCTTCGGTGTAGCGCATGGCGGCGGCGCGGTCGCCGTCCACCGAGCCGAAGTTGCCCTGCCCGTCCACCAGTGGATCGCGCATGGCAAAATCCTGCGCGAGCCGTACCATCGTGTCATACACCGCTGTGTCGCCGTGCGGGTGGTATTTCCCAAGGACTTCCCCCACCACCGTTGCGCTTTTTTTGTAGGAGGCTCCCGCCGTCAGGCCCAACTCACTCATGCCATAGAGCACGCGGCGGTGGACCGGCTTCAAACCATCACGGACATCGGGTAGCGCGCGACTCACAATCACCGACATGGAATAGTCGATGTAGGAGGATTTCATTTCCTCCTCGATATTTATCGGGATAATGCGCGTATTTTGGGGCTCCATACGTTGGGGGTTATTCCTTAAAAAAGCTTAGGGGTGGGAGTACCGTTTCGGAGACGCTAGCGGTCTGATTTGTCGACCGAAAAAGAAGAAGGAAACGGCATGGGGAAAAGGCTCAGCGCGTGGGTCGCTAGATCATCATAAGGTACCAAAAAGACGCCATTTTTGCTACGATCTATTGGGTGACCTCTTCCTTTTCGCACATACTTGAACTTTGGAGGTTGGCGAGGGCCTTCAAGCAGCCTAGAAGGGTGAAAAAACCGCTTTTTTGAGATGAAACTGAATGGGAAAATCGCCGTCGTTACGGGCGGAAACAGCGGCCTGGGGAAGGCCATCGCACAGGCTTTTGCTGACGAAGGCGCACGGGTGGTTATTTTTGGCCGCAACCCCGATACGTTGGCCGAGGCACAAGCGGTGATTGGTCCCGAAACACTGGCTGTGCAAGGCGACATCGCTGTATTGGCCGACATCGACCGGCTCTACGAAACTGCGTCGGCACAGGTGGGCAAGATCGACATCGTGGTGGCTTGCGCTGGCAACAGCGAGTTGGCCCTTCTCGAAGACAGCGATGAGGCGTTTTTCGACAAGCTGTCGGACATCAACTTCAAGGGCGTTTATTTCACCGTTCAGAAAGCCATACCGCACCTGAACGACGGGGCGTCCATCATCTTAATTTCGTCCATTGCCAATGCCAACGGCGGGGCCAAGTTTTCGGTGTACGCAGCCACCAAGGCGGCGGTGCGTTCGCTGGCGCGTTCGTTCTCTGCGGAATTGTTAACGCGTGGCATCCGGGTGAACACGCTCAGCCCAGGCCCCATCGCCACACCGATCTTTGGTCGCATGAACCTGTCTGAGGACGAACAGGAAGGGTTTATCAACTATGTCACGGCCCACCATCCGATGGGGCGGTTCGGGGAACCGGAAGAAGTGGGACGGGTCGCCGTGTTTTTGGCTTCCGACGATTCGTCCTACATGGCCGGGGCCGAACTCGTAGTAGATGGCGGGATGTCACAGTTGTAAGTGGCAACGTAAACGTTTGTTTACGTTATCTGGCAAGCGCGAGGTTATTTTCAGCCGACAAGAAAAAAAGGGAGGGGATGGTCATGAAAAAGATGCTGGTGGTTGTTTTTTTAGTGGGGATGGGATGTGGAGGTACTGGCAGCGTGCATACGTCATCAATGGATACCGTCATGGAATTTGATGTGCAAGGTCATCGCGGCGCCCGCGGCCTGTTGCCCGAAAACACCATTCCAGCCTTTCTGAAAGCGCTCGACCTGGGCGTCACGACGCTGGAGCTTGATACCGTCATTGCAGGGGATTCGACGGTGGTGGTCTCGCATGAGCCGTGGATGTCGGCGGAGATTTGTTCGTTGCCCTCCGGGCGGGCGGTGCCATTCGCCAATCAGATGCAGTACAAAATCTTCGAGATGACGTACGCCGAGGTGCAGGCGTTTGACTGTGGCAGCCGGGGCAATCCGCGTTTTCCACAGCAGGAGCCCATGGCCGTACACAAACCACGTCTCGCCGATGTTATCGCTGCCGCCGAGATGTACGCCACCGCGCATGGCATGCCACCTGTGCGTTACAACATCGAAACAAAAAGCCGCCCGGCATGGGATGGGGTGTTTACCCCGGACCCGGAGACCTTCACCCGGCTTTTGTATGACGTACTGGTGGAAACCGGCGTGAAAAGCCGCGCCACGATCCAGTCGTTCGACGTGCGCACGCTCCAGGTAGCACAGTCACTCGATGCGGATTGGCAAACGGTACTGCTGGTGGAAGAAGGACTGGATCAAGGGCTTGCCAAGAACCTGGATCTGCTCGGCTTCACCCCTCATGTCTACAGCCCCGATTACCACCTTGTAGATGCGGCCTTGGTGGAAGGCGTCCACGAACGCGGGATGCTGCTGATCCCGTGGACGGTCAACACCCTCGAAGCGATGCAGCACCTTCAAGAACTCGGCGTAGACGGAATCATCACCGACTACCCGGATGTGGGGGTAACGCTGTTGCGTTGAGGGAAAAAGGCCGTTTCTGGTGAGAACTTGCGTTTGGAAAGCACTTGGTTTGGCCTATCCGGCATTAAAAAGGTGAGTGACGCACCAGCATCGCTCACCTTAGATCAAAAAAAGTCTGGGGAGATCGGTCATTCGGCCTCATTAGCCGTTTGGCACCGGTGGCGACCGCAGCATCCGCCGAAGCGCGAGATCACAAAGGCGATGGCAATCCAGGGGAGCACTTTAAGGACGGAGCCGAGGGTATGGCCGACATGGAACGAAGGGAGGAAGATCCAGAGGGCGGCAATGAGGGCAAGGAGACCTATTAAAACGAGCGGACGTGAGTCGTTCATCATCGTGTTTTCTTGTTGAGGGTGATAACTCCCCTACGAGGTCAGGGCCGATCTGTTACAGCAAATCCGTCAGTTTTCCGCACCCGTCCAGCCGGTATCGCGGCCCAACATCATGGCCTCCACGGCCAGGCCATCCACGCGGTTGTTCGCGGCATCGTCGGCATGGCCTTTTACCTTGATCCAGGTGATCTGGTGGCGCTGATTTTGTTCGAGCAGCGCTTGCCACAGGTCCTGGTTTTCGACGGGTTTCTTTTTGGCATTTTTCCACCCGTTGCGTTTCCAGTTCCACAGCCAGCCATCGGTGAAGGCACGGACGAGGTAGGCGCTGTCGGTATGGAGGGTCACGGCACAGGGCTCTTTAAGGGCTTGCAAGGCCCGTAAGGCCGCCGTGAGTTCCATGCGGTTGTTGGTGGTGTTCGGCGCGGCCCCGCTCACGACCTTTTCTTGGTCGCCATAGGTAAGCACAGCCGCCCAGCCACCCGGACCGGGGTTGCCGCTGCATGAGCCGTCGGTGTAGATGGTGATGGATTTCACAGGCCAGTTTGGGATTTGCTAAACGGGCCGGGAAAATAGAGAATGAAACGTAAAACGTGAAACGTGAGGATGGCCGCAGCCATTGTTGAGCTAGTCTGTACAGCGGGAGCGCTTCAAAAACTGGCTTGTCTGTTTTAGAAATATCATCCTCAAGGGGAAATTCACGTTTCACGCATCACGTTTCATTCCCGAAAACCCTTCCCGGAGCAAATACGTTGAAGCAACCTTGTTTCAGAGAATAACGAGTATATGAAGTTTGTAGACTACGTGACGATTACGGTGCGCAGCGGCAAAGGCGGTGCCGGGGCGGTCTCTTTTCGCCGGGCCAAGTTCGAACCCCGGGGCGGACCCTGGGGCGGTGACGGCGGTGATGGCGGCAGCGTGCTGCTCCAAGGCGACCCCCAGCTTTACACCCTGCTCGACCTGCGGTACAACCGCCATCACTTTGCCCCACACGGAGAGCCCGGTAGCAAAAACAACCGCAAAGGGAAGGACGGCGACACCATCGTCTTGCGCGTGCCGTTGGGCACGGTCGCTCGTCTGACCGACACCGATGAGATACTCGGCGAGATTGATGCCGAAGGTGAGCAGCTGGTATTGGCACAGGGTGGGCGTGGAGGCAAAGGGAATACGCATTTTAAATCTGCGACCCGTCAGACACCGCGTTTTGCCCAGCCCGGCGAACCCGGTGAGGAGAAAAACATCACCCTCGAACTGAAGCTATTGGCCGATGTGGGGCTGGTGGGATTTCCCAACGCCGGTAAAAGCACGCTGGTATCCTCGGTCTCGGCCGCCCGTCCCAAGGTCGCCGATTATCCCTTCACAACGCTAGAGCCTGCGCTTGGCGTGGTGTCGGTGGGCGACTACGAGTCGTTTGTCATGGCCGATATCCCTGGCATTATCGAGGGGGCCCACGAAGGGAAGGGGCTGGGCATCCAGTTTCTCAAACACATCGAGCGCAACGCCGTGCTGGTCGTTGTTATTCCGGTGACAACAGAAGATCTCGGTGCCGAGTACCAGACCCTGTTGCACGAACTGGAAGCGTTTAATCCCCACCTACTCGACAAACCACATGTGGTGGCGCTGTCGAAAATTGACCTGTTGCCGGAAGAAGAGCGGCAGCAGTTACCACGAAGTGTGCAGGATCAATTTCCGGAAGGCACCGAACTGTATCCCATTAGCTCGGTGGCGCACATGGGCCTTGACCCCTTGAAGCATGCCTTGTGGCGGTATGTGCAGGCGGCCCGTGCCGAAAATGACGCGTGACTGTGTTGCGTTTGTTAGGCCGAAGTGCGTTCTTGGGCTGGCTTAACATATTTCACTCATGTCTTTTTCGCCATCATTAGTATCTGACGTAATGCCACTTGCCGAGCAGCGGGCGTTGATTGCGCTTTCGTTGGTACCCGGCGTGGGTGCAGGGCGTATGCGGGCGTTGCTGGCCGCCTTTGGCACCGCTTCAGAGGTCATGACGGCGTCGAAAAAGGCGCTCGCCGAGGTGCCTGACATTGGGGCACATACCGCTTCTGCCATTGCCGGGTTTGATGATTATGGGGCGGTGGATGCCCAACTGGTGCAGGCAGAGCAGGTCGGAGCGCGGATGCTCACCGCTTGGGATGCCGATTATCCTCTGGCGCTGCGTCAGATTTACGATCCACCTGCCTTCCTCTGGATGCGTGGTACCCTCGCCCCTGTTGACCAACACAGCCTGGCCATCGTTGGCACGCGTCGAGCAACGGAATACGGACGGCGGCAGGCCGAAGAATTTGCAGCCGAACTCGTACGGCAGGGCATCACTATCGTGAGCGGCCTGGCCTATGGAATTGATGCGGCGGCGCATCATGGGGCCGTGCAGGCAGGCGGACGTACGTTGGCAGTGCTCGGCTCCGGCGTCGACCGTATCTATCCGGCCAAACATACCCGTCTTGCCACGGACATCATGACACAGGGGGCGCTGCTTTCCGAGTATCCGCTGGGTGCTGAGCCGGATGCCACCAATTTCCCCAAGCGCAACCGCATCATCAGTGGTCTGTCGCTTGGTACATTGGTGGTGGAAGCCTTCGAGAAGGGCGGGGCGCTCATCACGGCGCGGCTGGCGCTGGAACACAACCGGGAAGTATTTGCGGTGCCCAGTCCCATCCATAGCAAGCCCGGTCGTGGGGCCAATCGGTTGATCCAACAGGGTCATGCCAAACTGGTGCTGTCGGTAGAGGATATCCTAGATGAGTTGGGGCTGGTTGCCGAAGCACCCGTACCTGGTGAGGCCTCTACTCCGCCGCCCGACCTCAATGAAGTCGAACAAAAGTTGTACGCTGCCATCGGCCCGAATCCGATCCATATCGAACCGATCTGTGCGACAACGGGATTGGATGCTTCCACGGCATTGGTCTACCTTCTGAGCCTGGAATTCAAGGGACTCATTCGCCAGATGGCAGGCAAGCAATTTTATCGGGTTTAATGCACACAACAGGGAGGAAATCCCCCTCAAGGGGTGTTCTCTGCCGGGCATAGTATTTGTGCACTTCCTTACGTGCCACGTGGTCTTCAAACCCGAAGGCTGGCTTGTATATTCTGTGCTGCTTCTCACCCTCTGTTGCTCGTGTCTATGCGTCCTTTCCTTTTCTTGCTCGTTTTCCTCAGTGCGCCGCTGATGGCTGCCAGCGCACAGACTGTCACCATCCTTCGCGAGACGCCCCTTTACGAGCGCCCTAGCTTTGAGTCGGAGGAAAAAGCCGTGCTGCCGGGCGGTCTTCAACTGACGCTCGTGCAACGGGAGGGCGAATGGTTGATTGTGTCCACGTCCGAAGGGTTGGTGGGGTGGATTCCGCGCACCGTGGCGCATGTGCGGGATGAAAATCCGCCCCCGAGCAATAATCCGCCGCCACAGGCAGAGCGTCCTCCACAGAATCCACCTCGGCAGGAAGCCGAACCTATTGTGCCGCGTCGCTCGCAACCAAGCGCACAGGTCGGTACCCGGTCGCAAGGTTTTTACAACCACCGTCGCTGGTCGCGTCTGGAATATGGCAATACCGATAATGTGCACCTCCTGACGCTGGCGGGGGGAACCATGTGGGGACGAAGTTTGGAGGCGGGTACGTCGGTGACGGGAGCCCGGCTGGATGTTGTTCCTGAAGATTACTGGTTCACGCTGGAGGTTGGCGGTCACGTCAACGTTTTCCTCATTCAGCCAAGGGGGGGCAATCCCTTTGGGGCCTATGTAGGTGGACGGCTTGGATGGACGCAGTATTTCCTGGGCGAAAACAATCCGACCGACATCAGCAGTCTGCGGTGGGGAGGCGAAGGTGGTGCGTATTTACATCTCGGGTCCGGGAGTGCGCTGATCGTGCCGTTTGCCGCTATCCGAATTGAAGACTTTATGTTCTTGAATGATGAGTTTCAAGGATTGGGAGACCCAGAGCCGTTTACCTCGGTGTTGCTTGGTACCGACTTCGTGCTCCGGGGCTTCGTCCCTGGAATTGCCGTCATGTTGCAAGAAGACACGACCACGTTGCTGCTGCGGCTCACGTTTGCCTGGGAGTAAAACGTATACCACTCGCGCCATGAAAAGCCTACTGTTTCCTCATAACACCGCGCTATTGTTGGGCGGTCTTCTGGCAGCCCTCGTATGGGTTGGCTGCGACTTTTTTGAAAAAGATGGCGAGGCGGCGGGCGACCTTCCTGGCGGCATCACCATGATGGTGGACGCTGATGAAGGAGCCACTCTTACCACCGAAGGAGGCATCATCGCAACAATTGAGCCGGGAGACTTGCCCGAAGATACCGAAGTCTCCATGGTCCCCGTGGCGGTAGAAGACAGCGACGGGCGCAACATTGCTGGGGTGCGTTTTGAGCCAGATGGGATGATTTTGGATAGCCCAATCGTCGTCAGCTTTCCGCTATCTGCGGGCTGGGATGCTACAAATGAGCCGTTCGTGCTGGAGTTCAAAGGAAGTGATCGGCGGCGCGCAGTGAATACCTTCGCGTATGCTCGGGTGGTAGGCTCCTCTAACAATCGCCGCGCCGAGGTGTTGGTTTCGCACTTCAGCGGTGTCGTGTGTGCGAGCAACTGCCATGCTGGCACCATCCAACAGGTCCTCGCAAACTTCGAAGGGCGAGGGTGCTCACAGAGCGAAGCCCTGGAACGGGTTCGCGACAACTTCCCCGGTGTCGAGATTCCGTCTGGAGGCTGTAATATCAATGGCGCAAGCAATGTCGAGACCGTCCAGGCTTTCCTCGACACGTATTTCATCGATGTGGGTGGCTATGATGCGAACCAGCCCATTCCATCGACAACGCTTAATGGGATTATCGACGCCGTGGAGGATGGACGGCAAGTAGTTGTGGCCTTTAAGCCGGGCACATGGGGACAGCGGAGCGGCGCAAACAATTTTTATCCGACTTCCGCGCTGGAGTTTGCCCACAGCGCCCCGTTGGTCGTACAGAATGGCGAGGTGCAGATTCGAAACACGTTGGCAGGGACGGATCAGGCCTTGCGCGATGCGCTTGGTGGTGACAATGTGGTGTATTACCCGGCCCGTCAGCTGAACACGTTTCGCAATTTGCAAGCCGGGGTGGCCGTTGAACTCGCCGTGTGTGGTGCGCCCGACTGCTTGTCCGATCCTTCGCGGAATGAGTTTGGCCTGGATAATTATCACCCGGTGGATGGCCAGTCCTATGCGGGGCGTGCCTGGAGTGATCCGTGGACGTACCTGTTCAGCCAAGGGGCGTGGAGCGGGATTCCTCCGCGCAGCCGCCCCTGGACGGCCGTCCGTATCTATGTGGAACGCACGGATGCGACAGACAATCCCTGCGATCCACCAGAAGGCGACACCTTCAACGCCAACATTGACCTACCGGGGTATACCGCCACCTTCGACGTGAATTTCCTCCTGGCAGGACTGGGCTCGGTCGACAATGAGCCGGGGTTTCCGGTGATCCTCGTGAGCAGTGATCCTGGAGGCCTGTTTACGAGGGGCGATTATATGCAGATCGGCTTTCCAAAGAACCTTACAGATGGTGCCACCTACACACTTTCGATAGACGGACCGGATGAAGGAGACCCTGTTGCCTTCTTCTCCACGCCGCAAATCAAGGATGAAGACTCCGGGATACCCACCGCTTTTGCATCAACTTCTGGGACGATCACGCTGGAAGAGGCGGGGACTCAGCCGGGAGAGCGTTTGCGAGGGACTATGATTGCCAACCTGGAAGGCAAGCAGACCCAGATCATTGACGGCGAGGAAGAACAGATCCCGCTGAGCGGCCAGGTCACGGCCACCTTTGATGTAGAATTGCGGGGCTCAGGCATGACGATGCCCGTCCAGGTAGCCATCAAAGCGGGGCGCTCCATGAAAAATCAAAGATAGCAGTTGTAGCAAATGGAAAGTGTGATGTGCCTTTAGTATGCTTGGCCTGCACTCCTTTAAGATCTTCTCCGCATATATCATGACTCCATATTTGCAACTTCAGGCCGCGCGGCCTTCAACCATTGATGCCCTCCGGGAGGATCAGGCGTCGGCGATGGTGCAGGTTTTGGGTATTGTCGGCTTTGCCTTGCTTGCTGGGCTTGGGGCTCAGGTTCGTATCTACTTGTGGGAGGTGCCCATCACGTTTCAAACTATCGCCGTGTATGGCAGCGGTCTGTACCTCGGGTGGCGCAACGGGTTGTTTTCCATGCTGTTGTATCTGATGCTGGGAATGTTTTTCCCGGTTTTTGCGGGAGACGGATATGGCCTTGTTTATATCCTTGGTGCCTTGTCGGGCGGATACCTGCTCGGCTATCCGCTTGCGGCCCTTGCTATCGGGTACTGCTCCAGACGCTGGAATTCGCTCACGGGCAGCATGCTTTCGATGCTGGTGGGTTCGGTGGTGCTATTTACGCTGGGCGTCATCTGGCTCCACGTTGCAGCGGGCCATGCCACCTGGTGGGAATCCATCGACAAAGGGTGGCTCCGCTTTGTCGCCTTCGACCTCGCCAAAATTCTTTGTGTTGGTTTGTTCTACACAGGAACGCGCCGCTTTTTCTAAAGGCTTGTTCTCCGAAACGAAAGGGCATCGCTTCTACGGAGGCGATGCCTTTTTTAATGGGCAAGCCTCGGCTCGCCTGCCAACCCCCGTACCAGACAGTTTCTAAGCATCATTCTTTCCTTCAGCAGACGGGAGAGAAGAACGAGTGTCAGGTGCGGCGAGATACAAATCGGTGTTCTTTTTGCGTTACTACATGGTGATCGTTGGCACAGGTCCGGATGCGCTGGAACAGCCGTTTGAGGCCTCTGTACCATCCCCTGAAGTACTGCGGAGGACACCCCATGCCGCTTTTTCGATACATGGCCTTGTGGTTGCTGGGCATTGGCCTCACCATGGGGCCCGTGCACGCACAAACCCCGGCGCAGGCCCAGCCTGTTCCTACGCCCGACCGTTCCCAATCCGTCCTGGATGACACCATCGTGCGGTTTCAGGCCAAACGCGGCCTCGACCTGCTCTATGACATGCGCTTTGAGGAATCCGCGCGGTTGTTCGACCAGATTGACCGCCGCTTCCCCGAGCATCCCATTGGTCCGTTTTTGAAGGCGCTAAATACGTGGTGGATGATCCTGCTCGACTTTTCCGACACGTCGCACGATGCCGCCTTTTATGCCGCCATGGATGACGTCATCGCGCGGAGCGACAAGCTGCTGGCGCGGGACAGCGACCATTTCGACGCCATGTTTTTTAAAGGAGCCGCCCTCGGCTTTCGGGGACGGCTGCGCTCCAACCGCCGCGACTATGTAAAGGCCGCCAGCGATGGCAAACGGGCCATGGATTATGTACTTGCCGTGGCCGAGCATACGCCCCACAACCACGACTATATCTTCGGCAAAGGGCTCTACGATTATTACGCCGCCGTCATTCCGGATCGCTATCCCTATGCCAAGCCCGTAATGGCGTTTTTCCCAAAAGGTAACCGCGAACGGGGCCTCGAAGAACTGACGCGTACCGCCGAACAGGGCTATTACATCCAGACTGAAGCCGTCTACTTCCTGCTTCAAATCTACTATCTCTTCGAGCGCGACTTCGCGAAAAGCCAAGAATATGTGACGTGGCTCCGCGAAGAGCATCCGAACAACGCCTATTTCCACGCCTTCGAGGGGCGCGTGTATGCACGGTGGGGGCACTGGCACGAGGCCGAACGCATCTTCAACGATATTCTGGAGGGCTATAAACAAAACAAGCCGGGCTATAACGCTTCCGGAGCCGAGCAGGCGCTGTACTACCTCGCCCGAGCGCAGATGGTGAAGAACCAACACCAGCAAGCCCTGATTTTTTTGCTGCAACTGGACGCGCTGGCAGCTCGCACGACGGACGATACCTACTTCAAGGTGTGGGGACGGCTGCGGCAGGGGATGGTGTACGACGCCCTCGGACAGCGAAACGCCGCCAAAACGCGCTATCGTGAGGTGCTGCGCATGGAAGATTGGGGCGAAGCCCACGAGCAAGCCGAGCGCTACCTGAACCGGGCGTATCGGTAGGAAAACAGGAACCCGTTCACAGCACACTTTATCTCGGTAGTCTTCTGGACTTCTGAAATCTTGCCTCTCCCCAGGGCTGTGCCTATTATCTGACCGGATAGAAATGGCGCAAAGACGTTGTTGGTTTTTTGGGCATCATTCAGGACAAGCTGGATCGTGCCCCTATACGTTGGAGCTTCGGTTTGAGGTATTCCGTTTGACCGTTCGGGGATAATGGCATGGTCGCATTGGCCTGGGTATGTAGCCTGCTTGGATTTGGGCTGATGTATGTGGTGTTGCTGGGCAATGCCATGAGCACGGTGCCGGTACAACTCACGGTGGGTGTGGCACTGGGGTTGGCCGTACTGCCGCTCGTTGCCGTCGTCGCAAGTGGGATGGGGTTCTACAAAACTTTTTCGACCCATGCCTATGTGCGCGGCCTGCTGGTTTACACCGTGCCGCTTCTGCTTGCGGGAGCCGCCGTGGTCATTCTTATTGGCGAACTAAACCCCACCTGGCTTCAAGGGGGCGGGCAAGAGGGTATCACACTCACGTATCAGCCCACGGGGGAGGAACCGTTTTACCAACTCGAAATCCGCCCGGCCCAGGATAACCCCGCCCTTGGATTTGCCGAAATGACCAGCAACCGCATACCCAAACCTGTCTTTGTGGCCGATGAGGTGCTGTTTACCAATGCGGATGTCGCCGAGACATGGATGGAGGGGCCAATTCGGTTCCAAGGGTTTATCATCGGTATTGCCTTCCGGGATTCTGTCCAGGCGCGGGTGGAAGCATTGTCGCAGGAGCACATGGAAAAACGCTGGGCCATTGTGCTGAATGGCGAGTTGTTCGTCGCACCAAAGATCGTCGAGCCCTTGCGAGATCATATGGTGTTGCAAGGTGATTTTAATGAGACGGCGGCAGGAAATTTTGCCCGAGGGATCGTACAACGGTACTAGGGTCTGTGCGACCATTTCACAGGGTAGCGAAAGAGAAAGGCCTATGACGTGTTGTGCTGCACCGTTGGTCAGAATCGCCTACCTTGTGCCTTGCCTGCTAAACTGAGTGCCTCTTTCTGATTTATGTCTTCTTCCGATTCCCCCAGCCCGGTTGAGACGCCCCTCGTTTCGCGAGAGGAGAAGCCCGAAGAGGGTGCGCCCTGCGCCAATTGTGGCGCCGACCTTCATGGAGCCTATTGTGCAACGTGTGGGCAGCGCAATGAGCCTCTGCGCCAGCCTGTTGGTCGGTTTCTGAAAGCTGCGCTGATTGAGTTTCTTGGCGTCGACGGGCGGTTGTGGACTTCGCTCTGGGTGTTGCTTTTTCATCCCGGACAATTAACAAATGCCTACCTCGCCGGGAAACGGATTCGGTTCATCCGCCCACTGCGGTTTTATCTCATCGCCAGTCTGGTGTTTTTCTTTCTGCTCTCGGTTATCGACCCCGTGGGGCAGGTCAATTTTGGCGGTGAAGCCGCCTCCGCCGATACCACGGTGCAGGTAGCTGATTACCGGACGATGTTGCAGGCTCGTCTCGACGAAAATGCGGACCGGCTCGCCTCCCAAGTATCCGTCGTGGATTCGCTGGAACGGCAGTTTCTGGTCGATAGCCTCGCTTTTGCCACCGTCGATTCGCTGACGGCAGACAGCACCGCCGACGTGCTGGAGAATGCCTTCGACGATGCCCTGGATGACCGCGACGACGAACGCCGCGACTTGTGGCGGCTCCGGCAGCGTATCAGCCAGGAAAACCGACAGTTGCAGTGGATCAACAGCCAGATTGCAGTGGCTCCGCCTGACAGCCTCGTTCGTCCACCCGATCTGGAAAGCGCTGCTGCATTGCTGTTTGAAGACGCGCCCGGTAATCGTATCAACATCAACCTTCCCGCGTGGTGGCCCCAAAGTGCGGCAGTGCGCCAGATGCAGGCGGCGCGGACGGATGCCGAGTTTAATGCCGCCTTTGCCGCGTTTATTAGAGACACGCTGCGCCGCCTGCCGACGGTGATGTTCATCGTGCTCCCGGTTTTTGCGTTCCTGCTCAAACTGCTCTATCTACGGCGCGACTGGTACTACAGCGAACATCTGATCTTTGGGTTACACACCCACGCGGTGGCCTTTATCACCTTCACCATCATGCTGCTGGTTAGCTGGGCCAGCGGCGGAGCAAACTGGGCAGGCATCTTCGGTTTTGTGCTGCTGTTGTTGATTCCCGTTTATTTTTTTGTGGCGCAAAAGCAGGTTTATGGGCAAGGCTGGTTCAAGACGGCGTTTAAGGCATGGCTGCTCGGGTGGATGTATTCGCTCGTGCTGAGTATTGGGCTTGTGCTTGCGCTGGTGCTCGCCGCATCCCAGTAAGAAAACAAATACCGAAGCGGCTCGTTGCTTGGTTGTCTTCCACGAATTGCCGTGCTCAAAATGATTTTCCGCTATTCTGAATTTGATCCAGAGCGCCACGGACAGCAAGCATCCACCATGGAGCGGCTGATGGATATCTTCCAACAACTGCTGCAACACACTGCTGGAGATGTAACCGAGGCGCTGAACTGGCTCACGCAATTGGACAAGCAGTACGGCCTCACCGATGACTCGATGGGGATTGGAGACTTCATCGAAGAACTGAAGCGCCAGGGATACCTGAAGGAAGACATGGAGACGGGCACGTTGCAGATGACGGCGAAGAGCGAGCGGGCCATTCGCCAGCGGTCGCTGGAAGAAGTCTTTCGCCAACTGCGCAAAAGTGGGCGTGGGAACCACAAAACCCCACATGCAGGCGCGGGCGATGAACGCCTGCCCGAAACACGGAATTGGCACTTCGGCGATGATCCGCACCTGCTCGATGTGACCGGCACGCTGTCCAACTCCTTCCGCCGCGGCGGCCTCGACGAGTGGAGCCTGACGGAGGATGACTTCGAGGTCTATGAAACCGATCATCATTCCAGCATGGCAACGGCGCTGATGATCGACTTGAGCCATTCGATGATTTTGTACGGCGAGGACCGCATCACCCCGGCGCGCAAAACGGCGATGGCGCTGTCGGAACTGATGATGACGCGCTACCCCAAAGACACGCTCGACATCGTGGCTTTTGGCAACGATGCGTGGGAGGTGTCGGTGAAAGACCTGCCGTATTTGAACGTGGGACCGTATTACACCAATACCCGCGCCGGGCTGCAACGCGCCCGCGACATCCTGCGTCGCCGCAAAAACCGTAACAAGCAGATCTTCCTCATCACCGACGGCAAGCCCAGTTGCCACTTCGAGTACGGACGGATGTACCGCAACGCCTTCGGCCTCGACCGCCGCATCGTCAACAAAGTCCTCGATGAAGCCGTGATCTGCCGCCGCGAAGGCATCACCATCACCACCTTCATGATCGCCCGCGACCCCTACCTACAGAACTTCGTCCGCGAACTCACTGAAGCCAACCAGGGCCGCGCCTACTACGCCGACCTCGATAACCTCGGCGAGTTTATCTTTGAAGACTACCTTCGGAATCGGCGTAAACGCCTGCGGTGAGGGAAGCGGTTTGAGGGAAGGGGGAAGAGAGCGCTTGACCTCCGATGATGGCAAACATGTGAACCTCTCCCAAACACCCCGCCCTATACACCCCCATCCTACATTCGCCCGCCCTTAAAACGTGCCGCATCCAGCATCTCGCCAGCCCCTTTTCCCCAAAAAGTCGCTGGGGCAGAACTTTTTGCAAGACCCCAACACCATTCGCAAGATTGCGAGGGCGTTGCAGGCAGAGGATGGGGCCGCTGTGGTGGAAATAGGGCCGGGGACGGGCGCATTAACCGAAGTGCTACTGCCGCGATTTCCCGATTTGTTGGCGCTGGAGGTGGACCAACGAGCCGTGGCCTATTTGAACGAATCCATGCCAGCGCTCGACGTGCGGCACCAGGATGTGCTGGACGTGGACTGGGCCGAGGTGTCAGCCGAAAAAGGTCAACCGTTGCATGTGATAGGCAACCTGCCCTATTACATCACCACACCCATCCTGTTTGGCCTGCTCGATGCCCGGGCACACCTGCGTGAAGCCGTGCTGATGATGCAACTCGAGGTGGCCCAGCGCATCGTCGCAGTACCCCGCACCAAAGACTACGGCATCCTGAGCGTGCTTGTGCAGCTTCAGGCCGTGCCCGAACTGCTGTTTCGGGTGTCGCGCAACGTGTTCTATCCCAAACCCGACGTGACAAGCGCAGTGCTGCGGCTCACCTTTCCTCAAAAGCCGTCTGGGGAGGTAGACCCGGAATTTGTGCGTGAGGTGGTGCGGACGGCGTTTAACCAGCGCCGCAAAACCCTGCACAACAGCCTACGGAAGTGGACCCGCGAGGCCGGAATTACGCTGCCCCATGGTTGGCACCGCGCTCGCGCCGAAGAACTGACGCCCCAAGACTTTGTGACATTGGCGCACTTTCTTCAGGAGCATCGGTAAGATCGTGTGGTTGTTTCATCGCCGCGCCCTATTTTCCCGCCGATTCGTTTCTTCTTCCCGCCCACCCGCTAATACGTGCGTTTATGACGGAGTTTGCCGCTACCCCTGAGCAGGAACTACGCCCGGCAGGTATGCTGGAAGTAGACGAAGAGCTTGTTGACAACATCTCGGCCTTGCTCGAAGAAGAGCAGCAGGGCATGGTGCTCAACATGGTGGCAGATTTGTATCCGGCGGACATTGCCCGGTTGTTCGAGCACCTGGGCATGACGGATGCCCGGCAGCTGTTCCAGTGGATGCCTGTGGAGCAGGCTGGTAAGGTGTTTGCCGAGTTGGACGATGATTTCCGGGCTACCCTGGCAGAGGACGAACCGTCTGAGCGCCTGACGGCCCTCATCGATGTGCTCGACACGGATGATGCTGCCGACGTTCTTGCCGACCTCGATGAACATGTGGCGCTGGAGGTACTGCCCCAGCTTGAAGACGCCGACGACCTGCGGGCGCTGCTCGGCTATGAGGAAGAAAGTGCAGGCGGGCTCATGGCCACGGAATATGTGGCCGTGCCGCTTTCCTGGTCCGTTGCCGAAGCCACCGAAGAGGTTCGCCGCAACGCCGACGAAGTGGACGAGGTGTTTGTGGTTTTTGCCATCGACGACAAAGGACACCTCCGGGGATACGTCAAGCTGAAAGACCTTTTGCTCTCCCAATCGGGGAGTCGGATCGAGGAAATTATGATCCCCGATGTCATTTCGGTGACCACCGATCTTGATCAGGAGGAAGTGGCGCGCATCATGGAACGGTATGACCTTGTGTCACTGCCGGTGGTGGATGCCCACGAACGGCTCGTCGGGCGGATTACCATTGATGATGTGGTGGACGTGATCCGCGAGGAAGCAGAAGAGGACATGCAGCGGATGAGCGGGATCACAGGCGGCGAAGAGCACACCGACTCGGTGCTCCGCATTACCCGCGGGCGGTTGCCGTGGCTGGTGCTTGGGCTGGTGGGAGCAGGATTGGCCGGCATCGTGATTATGACATTCGAGGAGACGCTGTCGCAGGTGTCGGCCTTTGCGTTTTTTATTCCTATCGTCATGGCCATGGCAGGCAACGTCGGGATTCAGAGTTCGTCCATCATCGTACAGGGGCTGGCGGCAGGCGACGTATGGACCAGCGACATCATGAAACGCCTCATCAAAGAGATGACCGTCGCCTTGCTTAATGGCATCGTGCTGGCCGTGTTGCTCAGTCTCGTGGTGGTTGCGTTGGTCTCGATGAGCTTTTTTGAAGCCGACCCGCTGCGGCTAGCCCTCACCGCTGCGCTAGCGCTTATCGCCGTCATTCTTCTTGCCGCCATCATCGGGACCACGGTGCCGCTGTTGCTACAACGCGCCAACATTGACCCCGCACTTGCCACGGGACCGTTTATCACCACGAGCAACGATGTACTCGGGCTGGCGGTGTTTTTCTTACTCGCGTCGTTGTTGTATCTGTAACCGTTTAGTCGGTTGTTGCAGTGACATCCGCATGGACACGGCGCATTGCTTCGAGCGAAGCGATGGGACTCGTCACATGACGCAAGCGTCCGTCGGCCAGGCCGTAAATCCAGCCATGCACCGTGAGCGTCTGGCCGCGTTTCCAGGCGTCATGCACAATCGACGTGCGGCACACGTTCACGACTTGCTCAATAACGTTGAGTTCACACAATCGGTCGAAACGTGCTTGTTGCGAGGGAAGGGCATTAAGCTGTTCCGCGTGTGTATTCATCACATCCTGAATGTGACGCAGCCAGTTGTCAATGAGCCCGAGGGATTGTTCTTCCTGCATGGCGCCTTGCACGCCACCGCATCCGTAGTGCCCACACACGATAATATGCTCCACCTTCAAGACTTCCACGGCGTATTGAATCACCGACAGGCAGTTCAGGTCGGAATGCACCACCACGTTGGCGATGTTGCGGTGGACAAACATCTCGCCGGGCATTAATCCGGTGATGACGTTGGCTGGGACCCGGCTGTCGGCGCAGCCAATCCACAGATGCGCCGGGGCCTGTTGTTTGGAAAGCTGGTCAAAAAAAGTGGCATCATCCTCTACGACCGAGTCGGTCCAGGCGACGTTGTTATCAAACAGGTGTTGAAGCGGATGCATAGAGTAACGTGTGTGGGAGGGGGGTGAACAAGGGTAGGGAGGCACGGAAAACGGCATTAACCAAAGAGCAGCCGTACGACATACACCGAAGCCAGCAGTCCCACGAAGTCAGCAATAAGCCCGGCAGGTACCGCATGTCGGGTGTTGCGAATGTTGACCGCGCCGAAGTATACAGCAATTACATAAAAGGTGGTTTCCGTTGAGCCAAACATGGTGGCTGCCATTTTTACCACCAGCGCATCTTCGCCATACTGGTTGATCATATCCAGCACAATCGCTGCCGAGCCGGACCCCGTGAGGGGGCGGATCAGGCCCATCGGCAGCACCTCGGAGGGAATACCGATAAAGCTCATCACCGGATCGAGGGCAGCAATCAGGAAATCCATTGCCCCGGAGGCGCGAAACATGCCAATGGCGAACAAAATCGCTACAAGGTAGGGAATGATCGTGACGGCTACTTTGAAGCCTTCTTTAGCTCCTTCGACGAAAACCTCATACACACGCACCCCTTTGATGAGGCCATACAGCGGAAACCCGATCAGCAAAAGCGGGATCACAAACGCAGAAAGAACGGAAATAATATCGCGGACGGTATCCATAAGTAGAAACGAATAGGGTTCTAAGAAGCGGCGTTAAGCATGGGGTCAGACGCACGGTTGCGCCGGGTACGGCTCAAGAACTTGGCTGCCAGAATACCAGCGATGGTGGAGAACAGCGTGGCAAGGGTGATGGAGAACACCAACTGGTTGATCTGCAAACCCATGATGGCCACCAGCAAAACCGGGGGCACCAGTTGCACGCTCGATGTGTTCAGCGCCAGCAGCATCACCATCGAATTGGTCGCCGTGTCTTCCGACGGGTTCAGCGTTTGTAATTCCTCCATCGCTTTGATGCCGAGCGGCGTGGCGGCATTGCCGAGGCCAAATACATTCGCCAGCAGGTTGAGGGAGATCATCGCCAGGGCGGGATGGTCTTTCGGTATTTCCGGAAAGAGCGGACGCAGGATAGGCTGCACAAACCGGCTCAGACTGTGGATGATACCGGCCGCCTCGGCAATCTTCAGCATGCCCAGAAACAGTGCCAGCACCCCGATCAGTCCCAGCGCCAATGAAGCTGCCGTCTCGGCAAAGTCCAGCGCGGCCTGCCCGATGTCTTTCAGCTTTCGGAAGCGGACGGGGGCAAACTGGACGGTGGTGGTAACCACGCTGGAATCAGGACGAAAGGCAGGGGGCAAAGTCGCACGTAGCGGATCGCCGTCATTACGGGCATGATAGGCCTGCATGGTGAGCAGGGGCTCGGGGAGGGTGGTGTTGGACCCGAACTGAAGTTGACTGCCGTCCTGCGTTTGGACCAGCACACCGGCGTACGAGGCGGCGGGGCGTTCTTGCGTTCCAAAAAAATGCTGATACGTGCCGCTATCCATCACCACCTGCACCTCGGTGCGGCGATCCTGGGCATTGTAGCTGTCAGGTAGTTGAAGCGTGACGGGAAAGGGCTCTTGATTGCGGAACCGGTCCTTCAGGATTTCCGAGAAATCCGTGGCCAGGGCAAAGAGCATACTGAAAACGATAAGCCCGGCCCAGATGTAGTTGAGCATACGATTCGCGAAAAAGTGAGGGCGTGACTAAACGGGGGGTGGCAGCGGCTGAAGCTCTATATGGAGGCATCATGCCGCCCCAAAGACAAGGAATTGGGGCATGAGGTGCAATGATGGATGAAAAAAACCGAAGCCCCATTGCCGAAAAGGGGGAGCCCTTATACCTTCCCTTTTTCCGACAGACAAATTCAATTTCTGCCCATGACCCGAAGCGTGTGGTTGTTTAAAACGATGCTCTTTTGCATGGCCCTTTTGGGAATGGGCTGTCAACCAAAACAAAGTGGCCCCCCGCCAATGACGTTCGCCGTGGAGAATGACCGACTCGGCGAGGTGCAACGGCTGGACGAAGCAGGGGTGCAGTTTCAGGCCCCTAGGGATTGGGAAACCCTCTCGGTGGGGCAGGTAGACACTGTTGCCCATGCCCTAGATGTGGAGGCGGGCTCGCTGGCGATGCAGCCCTATCGTGTTTTTCTTGATCCCACGACGCAGAGTGTCCTAAGTGTGGCACGTCTAGAACTGGACAGCCAGGGGTCGTTTGCAGAGAAAATGACCACGTATGGCCATATCCTCGAAGAACGTTTCGCTGAGGATTCGCTGCGGCAAACCCTGTTTGTGAAGGATGGGATTACCATGGCGCAGTTTCTCGTGCAGCCGGATGGACTTGTCAATTTTAAACTGGTGATGGCCACTGACGCATCACATATGCTTCAGTTTGATTACCTTGTGCCCCGTTCGATTTATCCTCAGGAAATAAAAAACATTGAGTCGTCCATCGGCTCCATTCAGCACCTCCCCTAACCGCTCAACTGCTAAACACCATGCGAAAAAAACTCACTTCCCTCTTTCTCACCAGCCTGCTTGTTCTCGGGATGGTGGTGTCCAGTGGCTGTATGGCCCACACCCATGTGGTGGGCAATGGCGCGCAAATGGGCAGCATCGAAGAAGCCCGGCAATGGTATATTTTATGGGGACTTGTTCCCATAAATGATGTGGACTCCAGCGATATGGCTGCCGGGGCCGATGATTATACCATTGCGACGGAAATTACCCCGATCGATTTTGTGATCAACATCTTCACCAGCTTCATCACGGTGTATTCGCGCACGGTGACGGTGACTCAATAAAAAACCTACATCAAGACCAGTAGGGCGGGCGGAGTGGACACGGTTCATCCCGCCCGCTTTTTATTTGAAAGAGACGACGGGACCAGTCAGGAAAGTGGCAGAAACCAGCGAAAAACGGGCAGGGAAGCATAAAAAAGATTGTTTAGCAATAATCAACCAGTAGATGCAAAATATTTATTAAAAGAATACATATACTGACGATACCGGTTATTGGAAGCGTTTCCTTAATCTTTGCGAAACACTTTTGGGAAGCATTCCCCGCAGTGTGCTTGGTTGTCTCCTCGGGAGTTCATGCCAGGCGAAAACAGGCTCACTGTTTCCTTTGCGCGTAGACAGAAGGGCGTTGAGATGAAACGCACATTTAGAACCATTCCCTGTGTGGCACTGGTGATCGTCGGGTTAGCTTTCGATCATTCGGTCACCCTTGCACAGGACACGGATGTTTGCAGCGAGACGTTGACCGCTGCACAAGATGCGTTTAATACGGGGCGTTTTCAGGAAGCTGTAAACCTGTCATTGACTTGCTTACAACAAGCAACCCCCACCGATGCACAACGTCAGGAATTATTGTTACTCCAAAGCCGTAGCGTATTCTTTATGGGACAACGGGGAGATGCGGAAGAAATGCTGCGATCCCTGCTGTCGACTTATCCTACCGTGACCCTAAACGCTGAAAATGAAATCCCCGCGTTTCTCAATATGTTCAATGAGATCCGCTCGGAGATAAGCGCTGAACTCGCAGCGGCGGCAGCGGCGGCAGCGGCCTCCGGAAACTCAGGCGGGCCCGTTGCCACAGATTCGGGGGCCACAACCCCCATTGTGAGCAATGTGGTGATGGATGCCACAGAAGTTGATGAAATTCCCTTGCCCGTAGGCGGACGCGCCGATATTCAGCGAAACCTGGTTTATCCTGAGCAAGCCCAGCAAAATGGGACAGAAGGATACGTTCATGTCCGGTTCGTCGTGGATACGCAGGGTATGGTACAGGATGCCGAGGTGTGGCGGGGGATCGGGGATGGATGTGATGAAGCGGCCCTGCAAGCCATTCAGCGGACACGCTATATCCCCGGAAAGCATAATGGAGAAATTGTGTCCGTGAAGATGAGCATGTCCTTGCCGTTCTTTCTTCAATAGAAATCTGACGGAAAAAGGCAAAGAACCCAGGAGAAAGATTCCAAACCAATTAAAATAATCGATTACAGGTTGGGAGGTAAAGCAAACCTGGAAATAATCAGATGATAATATTAATTAAATTAGGCCAATACGATATTTAAGCTAAAAAATATTGACTGATCAGGCCGGGAATGGAAAATTATTATGCAAATTGCTATATTATTTTCGAATTCTTTGTGTGGTAGTTAATAAGTTTGTTAATTTGACGATAACGCCACAAGTAGTTGGAATTCATGGATGTCGAAGAACAAGGGTCGACGATGTCTGTTTGGAATCCGCACGTAGTGTGGCAAATGAAAGTCAAGAATCCGCTGTACCCCCACCTCGCCACTGAGGCAGCGTGATTTTTTACAAAGAAAGTAACCCACCAAATCCATGAGTGACTGCCTCCATCCTGCCAACTGCCATAGA
Organism: Rhodothermia bacterium; assembly: GCA_030428385.1. Classification (GTDB taxonomy): domain Bacteria; phylum Bacteroidota; class Rhodothermia; order Rhodothermales; family JAAAOL01; genus JAUIDY01. The sequence goes on from JAUIDY010000003.1 coordinate 85,486, forward strand.
AATGAGCATACCCGGGCAGGTATTGTGTTTGTTCTCGGTATGTTGATCTTGCTTGGCACCCCGTCTGTTCAAGCCCAAGATCCACCTTCCTGTCCCGCCTTGTTGGAAGGGGCAGCGGCGTCATTTAATACCGGACGTTTTCAAGAAGCCATCGATCAGGCGTGGACCTGCCTGCAACAGGGCAATCCTGTTGATGCGGAGCGTCAAGCAGCGTTGCTGGTGCAAGGGCGTGCTACCTTTTTTATGGGGCGGAAGGACGATGCGGGCGAGATGCTTCGCACGTTGTTTCTTCAATACCCCAACCTTGTGCTCGATGAAGCAGGGGAGATTGCGCCCTTTTTAGCTTTTGCCCAGACCATTCAGGAAAGCGTAGGTCAACCCGAGGAGCCTGACTCCAGCATGGAGTTGGCCCTGGCGAGTTCAGAAGTCATTCCGTTGCCCAGTGGCCCAGATTCTGAGAATATCCCGGTTGATCCCAATGTGGTTCTCGAAGCGCATGAAGTGGATGTGATTCCCTTGCCAGTGGGAGGACGCGGTGCCATTTTGCGCTATGTGACGTATCCAGACGAGGCGAAGGCCAATGGCAAGGAAGGCTATGTGCTTGTTCGTTTCGTGGTCGATCCACAAGGGCAGCCGCAGGAAGTGAAGGTCATGCGGGGACTCGGGTTCGGATGTGATGAGATCGCGGTAAAGGCCATCCAGACCACCCGCTTCACGCCGGGTACCCAAGGCGGTCAAGCCGTGTCGGTGAAAATGTTGATGTCGGTGCCTTTCTTCAACCCGCGTTAAGGTGCTCCGGGTGATTGGCTGTGGGATGCCCGGTGCTTTTTGCTGTTGTTTGTGGTACCCAACCAAGACCTTGCAGGCCCTTCTCATCGGAATCCTCGCCCGTTGCTTTATCGGTTTATTGTAAATCCGCAAGCCAATGGCGGCAAGACGGGTACCCAAATCCCCTTTGTCCGCTCCGTATTGGATGCATCGGGCGTGACGTATGAACTATGCGAGACTGAGGGCCCGGGGCATGCGGCTGAGTTGGCACAGGTGAATTATGATCCTGACCTGTGTGTGGTAGCGGTTGGCGGCGATGGTACCCTGCATGAGGTCTGCTGTGGCTTGATGGCGCAGTCAAAAAAGGTGCCTCTTGGCGTGGTGCCGATGGGGACGGGAAATGACTTTGTGAAGGTCTTGGACATGCCCAAAAACCTGAAGGACGGGATTCGGGCTCTGACAAACGCTACTGTCCGAATTGTTGATGTAGGATGGGTGCGATGGGAGGAAAACGGCATGGCTCGGGAAGAGCCCTTCCTAAATGCCGTAGGGATTGGGTTCGATGCACAGGTAGCATATTTTTCGCAGGAACTCAAGCATTGGCCGGGCATGTCGGGGTACATGGTCGCCGTGATTAAAACGTTGCGTTATTGGCACTGCCCGGATGTAAACATCGTTGCTCACCTTGCCAACAGCGAATGCCTGAGGTATACAGGACCCTTGTTGCTTGCCACGGTGGGCAACGGCGTGAGTTCAGGTGGTGCGTTTTACCTCACCCCCCGCGCCACCATCGATGATCAGAAGCTGAATGCCTGTGTTGTGCCTCAACTTTCTACAGGTCACATCTTGCGGTTGCTTCCCAAGGTGGTGCGTGGGCGGCATGAAGCAGATCCTGCCATCGAGACGGCAGAGGTGACGTCGCTGAAACTGGTTTCTGATACCCCCTTACCTATTCATACCGATGGCGAGGTAGTTTCGGCACAAGCCCACGAGATTGAGGTTCACATTGAAGCCAACGCGCTTCCCTTGCTGGTGCCTTCTGCTCCGTTATAGCAAATTCGTTTTGGTCATAAGTCGTTCGCGGAGGCGATCCGGAAGACCCTGACCGGGGTTTCCAGGAGTGCGATAGGTGGACAGGGCGGTGGGCGCATCCAACGCGTCAAGCATCGCCACGGCGGAGGCCGCCTGCCGATAGGCCTCCCGAAAAGGAACCCCTTGAAGGACCAATTCAAGCGCACGGGCTGTGGCAAAAAGCTCGGGTGAGGTTGCGTTCTGGAGGTTTTCAACGCGAAACGAAATGCCCGGAAGTACGTGGAGCATGGCATCCAATAGATCATGGATGAGCAGTGTGCTCCGCATCACTGCTTCTTTGGTAAGCTGCAAATCACGATGATAGCCCGAGGGCATATTTGCTGGAAGCGTCAGCAACACCTGCATCTCGGCGAGGAGGCGGTGGTAGGACGCGCGCGCCAGTTCCAGCACATCGGGGTTTTGTTTTTGGGGCATGATGCTGCTGCCTGTGCAGTATTCCGCAGGCAACGCTACAAAGCCAAACTCGGCGGTATTAAACAACACCAGGTCTGACGCCAGCCGGTTGATGGTGGCGGCGACCTGCACCTGCGCATGAACCACTTCTAACTCCATTTTGCCACGCGAGAGTTGCACAGCGGCGACATGTGTTTGCACGTCACGGAAGCCTAGTCGTTGCGCCACCGCCTCACGCGGCAGGTCGAGGTGCGGTACCCCGTACCCAGCGGCGCTGCCCAACGGCGAGACGTTAATTTGGTGGATCGCGTGGGCGAGGGTGTCGAGGTCGGCAATCAGCAACTCGGCGTAGCCCAGCGCCCAGGCTCCGGCGGTGGTGGGCATGGCCCGTTGCATGTGCGTATAGCCGGGCATGAGCAGGTCGTCGTGTTGCTCACCGAGGTTGCAGAGGAGATGGGCGAGTTGGGTGGTCTGGGTGTGGGCACGGCGCAAGCCGTCGCGGAGGAACAGCCGGAGGGCAGTTAGCACCTGATCATTACGTGAGCGCCCGGTGTGGATTTTTTTGCCGACGTCGCCCAGCTTTTCGGTGAGCCAGTGCTCGATGACGGTGTGGCAATCTTCGTCTTCGGGACGTACCTGAATCTCGCCCGCTTCGAATGCCACCAGCAGCGCGTCCAGCCCCTTTTCTACCTCGGCCAACTCTTCCGGCGTCAAAATGCCGATCTGAACCAATCCCCAGCCATGTGCCCGGGTGCCGTCCACGTCGTAGGGCAGTAGCAGGTTGTCCCATTTCCAGTCGTCGCCCACGGTAAATCGGGTCACCCAATCTTCGGCGCGAACGTCTTTTTCCCAGAGTTTCATGGTGTTGGTGGTAGTTGGAAAGGTAGGTGGGCGAGGTGGTACTGTAAGCGGGGTAAAACATGAAACGTGAAACGTGGACTTGTTTCCAAACGATGATTTCGGTCACGCTCACGTTTTACGAAAAATAAGCCTGCACAATGCCTTTATACGTCGAAACAGCCTCTACCACGTCAGTCAGCGCAATATGCTCGTTGGCGGTGTGAGAGCGCTCGCTGTGGCCGGGGCCGAGTTTGACCGTAGGTACATCGCTGAGGAACATCCAGTCTGAAGCCGTGGGGGAGCCAAAAGGAGCGGCGTCGGGGATGGCGCGAAGGCACGCTTGCACAATACGTTCGTTGGTTTCCGTAGCAACAGGCACGATGCGTTTGCTGTGGACGACCACGTTCGACTCTAGCAAATCAGAGATTTCGGCGATCAGTTCCTCATGGGTGTACGCGGGTGTTGAGCGGATGTCGGTGTAAAAAACACAGCGGTCGGGGATGACGTTGCGGGCAGTGCCGCCTTCGATGGTGGTGACGGCGAGGGTGGGGTTGCCCAGGAACGGATCTTCTCGGTCGAAGGTGTGGGTGTCCAGCCGTTGGATGTCGCGCATGGCCCGTAGGATGGCGTTGTCGCCGAGGTGGGCGCGAGCGGCGTGGGAAGTGGTGCCGTGGGCTTCGATGCGCAAAATGAGCAGCCCCTTTTGTGCGACACACGGCTGCAGCGCGGTGGGCTCGCCCACGATGGCAGCATGAATCGCGGGCAGGTGCGGACGCAGGTCGTCGAGGCCATTGTACGGGCCGCCGGTTTCCTCGCAGGCGGTGAGGGCAACCATCAGTTTGCCGTTTGGCGGCGTCCAGCCTTCGGCGGCGAGTTCAAGCAAGGCCGTGGTCATAGACGCGCCGCAGGCTTTGGCATCCACGGTGCCACGCCCGTACAACTGCCCGTCCACTTCGGTGGGCGCGAAGGGTTCGTAAGGGTGGTCCGCCGAGGGGGGGACGACATCAAGGTGCGAGTTGAGCAGTAGGCAGTCCGGGCCGTCGCCGATCCAGAAGTAGACGTTGTTGTCGTGTCGCCCCACGGAAACGCCCGGTTGCTGCACGTACGCTTCTACAAAATCAGCGATGGCGGCTTCTTCGTTGCTCAGCGATGGAAACCGCACGAGGTCTTTGAGCAAGGAGATAACAGCAGGTTGATCGGACATAAAGGAGTGTGAGGTTTTGGCAAGCACAAGACGTTCTTGGATAAGATCAATCGGCTCCTTTGTGGAGGGTGTCGCATAGCGACTGCGGCGTGAGTTTCACTGGGTGAATACACCCTCCGACCCTTCGGGCCACCTCCCTCAAGGGAGGCGTTCGCGTGAGCCCTATATCAAACAACGCGGGTGGCGCGGCGTAAGGCGGACAAATCATCGGGCGCGCAGATATACACCGCACCGATGCCGCTGTGGAGGGCGTCGAAGGCGACTTTCAGTTTCACGCGCATCCCGCTATGAATCCACCCGGCTTCAAGGCCCTCGGCGTAAGTGGTAGCGTCGCACGAAGCCATCAGCGTGTCAGGATCTTCAGCTACGCGGCGCAACCCCCCGCTTTCGGTGACCAGCAGCAGTTTTTCAGCGCCCAGCGCCTGTGCAATGCCCTGTGCTACGGTGTCGGCGTTGACGTTGTAAAGCTGCCCGCTCTCATCAATGCCCAGTGGGGCTACCACGGGTGTAAAACCGCCATCGAGCAGGGTGTGCAGCACCGAGGCATCCACCGAAACGATGTCGCCGACCCAGCCAAAATCCACCCGTTCGCCGTCGATATCCCACGGCGGGCGCTTGGTTACATTGACGATGCCGCCATCTGCGCCGCACAGTCCCACGGCGTTGATCGCGAGCGCAGAAGCTTGGGCAACGAGTTTGCTGTTCAACGCTCCGCGCAGCGTCCACTGCATGATTTCCAGATCGAGATCTCCCGTCACACGGCGGCCTTGCACAATCGTTGGTTCATGCCCCAGCCGACGCGCCATCGCGGTGGCCTGCGGACCGCCGCCATGCACCACAACAACCGGGCTGGTTCGTTGCACCTGTGCGACCGACGTCCAAAATGTTGCCAGCACATCGGCGTCGTTTACAAGCGCCCCGCCGATTTTAATTACAATCATGGTTGAGGGAAGGGGGATGGGATGAGAGGGATGTGGAACTACAGGTCCCAGATGTATTCAAGGATGGCTTTCTGGGCGTGGAGCCGGAATTCGGCTTGGAGCAGGTGGATGGCCTGCGGGCCGTCGAGCACGGCGTCGTCTACCACCACATTACGGCGCACGGGGAGGCAGTGCATAAAGACCCCGTTGTTCGTTGTGTTCATGCGGCGGGCGGTGATGCGCCAATCGACGAGTTGCTGGCGGAGGGTGGCTTCTTGGTCGGGATCGGTATACACCATCGGGCCGCCCCAGGCTTTGGCGTAGATCACGTCGGCGTCCTTACTGGCAGCATCGAGGTTGTTGGTTTCGGTCACCGATGTGCCATATTGGGCGGCGTACGTGCGGGCCTGTGCCATTACGCCGTCATCCAGCGCGTGCGAGTCGGGACGGGCGACGGTGACGTTCATGCCCAGCCGTGTCGCCATCAGCAACGCGGAATTTGGAACCGCCATTGGGAGCGGCTTCGGGTGATGCGCCCAACTGAGAACAAACTTTTTGCCTTTTACGTCGCCGTCAAAATGCGTGGCGAGGGTGGCAGCGTCGGCGAGGGCCTGGCACGGATGCCCAAAGGCCGATTCGAGGTTGACAACAGGCACCCCCGACGCGTCGGCGAACGTGTGCAGCAGCAGCTCGGATTGATCCTGCGCGTAGTCTGTCATGGACGCAAAGACGCGCACGCCCATGGCATCATAGTAGCGCGATAGCACCCCGACGGCTTCCTGAATATGCTCCGCCTCCAGCCCGTTCATCACGGTGCCGTGTGGGCCCCAGGCGAATGACCATGTGCCCTGCCCCGGCGTTAGCGTGGTGGCGTGCGCACCGAGTTGGGCGGCGGCCAACTCCATCGACGTGCGGGTACGGAGCGAAGGGTTAAAAAACAGCAGCGCGATGCTTTTGCCACGGGCGGCGTCCGTCCAGGTTTTGCCTGCCCGGTGGTGCCGCAGCGCGCCGTACAGTTGCTGCTGCCACGTGGCGTCGTCAATCAGTTGCCAGTCGAGGAGGTGAGGCATGGAGTGGGAAGGGAAAAGAGGAAGGTGGGAAGAGGGTTCGCTGTTAGCTTTCAGCGAGTTGGGCGGTCATCACGGCCTCGAAGGCGTCGGCAAACTGAGCGATGGCTTCGTCCGGCGTGTTGATGGGCGGCATCAGGCGGATGACATTGGGGTTGCCTGAGCTACCGGCGAGGACGCCGCGTTCGCGGAGAGCCGAAAGCACGGGTTTGGCGGGGCCGTCCAGTTCTAATCCGATGAGACAGCCTTTTCCGCGAATGCCTTTGACGAACGGTCCCACGGCTTCAGCGATGGTCTCGAAGATTGCCGGGGCGCGGTCCATCAGGTTGTCCGCCACGATGGTGTCGAGGGTAGCTTTGAGGGCGGCCATCGCCAACATGCCGCCGCCAAACGTGGAGCCCTGATCACCATTCTTAACGGTTGTGGCGATGGCGTCGGAGGCAAGCACGGCCCCAATCGGCACGCCCGATCCGAGGCTTTTGGCGAGCGAGATCAGGTCGGGCTTCATGCCCAGTTGGTCGCAGATCGAAAACGTGCCGGTACGGCCAACGCCGGTTTGCACTTCGTCAAAGATGAGCTTCACGTCATGCTTGTCACACAGTGCCCGCAGGCCCTGGAAGTAGCTGGGCGGGGCTTCGGTGACCCCTGCCATGCTCTGGATCGGCTCGATAATAAGCGCCCCGATGTTGCTATTCTTGGTCAGCACGGCCTCCACGGCTTCGAGGTTGCCGAACGGCACAAACCGGGTCTTGGGAAGCACCGCCGCGTAGGGTGCGCGGTACTTCGGGTTATGCGTAGCCGCGAGGCTGCCGAGCGTACGACCGTGAAAGCCGCCTTCCATCGCGAGGACGCCGGGTTTGCCGCTGGTGGTGCGGGCGAGCTTAAGGGCGGTTTCGTTGGCTTCGGCACCGCTGTTGCAAAAGAACACATGGCCCAGTCCTTCCGGTGCGAGGTCGGTGAGGGCCTTGGCAGCGGCAGCGCGGATGGGGCTGTAGACGGCGTTGGAGTAAAAAATCAGTTCGGCCGCTTGTTGCTGGATGGCCTGCACAACGGGCGGCGGGCAGTGCCCGAGCAGGGCCACACAGTGTCCGCCGTAAAAGTCGAGGTAGGCGTTGCCTTCGGCGTCCCACACCGTGCAGCCTTCGCCGCGCGCCAGCGCGATAGGCATCTTGGCGTAGGTGGGAAGCTGAACGGCGTCTTCAAGCTGGATGGTAGCGTCGGTGTTCATACGGATTAAGGCAGGGGTTCAGAGGGGCCGCACGTTTAGTGCGCCGGAACATATCCGTGAGGAAGTAGGCCTGCCGTTTCGGGCAAGCCTAGCACGAGGTTTAGGTTTTGGATGGCCTGGCTCGCCGCGCCTTTGAGCAGGTTGTCAAGCGCAAAACCAACGACCAACTGCTGTCCCTTCAATGTGAGCCCAAGGTCGCAAAACGGGGTGTTGACGGCCGTCCGCAGTTCGGGAAGTTGATGGCCCCAGACGCGCACGCAGGCGGCGTCAGCGTAGGCGGCTTCGTACCACGACGTCACCGTTTCCAGCGACACCGATTCGGGCAGCGTGACGTGAGCCGTGCCCCAGATGCCGCGTGTCCACGGCCCAGAAACGGGCACAAACGCCACCTCGGCATGCGGACCGAGGACGTTTTTCACTTCGGGCAGGTGCTGATGGGCGAGCACTTTGTAGGCCCGCACGTTGCCGTCGCGGGTGGGGAAGTGGGTGGTGGGTTTGGGGCGGGTGCCGGATCCTGAAGCACCCGTTAAGGCCGTCACGGTGGCACGCAGCGTGTCCAGGTGCTGTGCCAGCGGCCACAGCGACAGGCTCAGGCCTGTGGCAAAACAGCCGGGGTTGGCGATGTATTTGGTAGCGTACGGCGCGTTTTTTTCGGGGAGGCCGTACACAAACTGATCGAGCAACTCCGGGGCAGGATGGTCGAACTTGAACCACTTCGGATACAACGACGCATCACCAAAACGGAAGTCGGCGCTCAGGTCTACGATGACGCCCGAGTAGCCTGCTTCCAACAGGTTGCGTACGGCGCGGGCACCTTGCCCATGCTCTGCCGCCAGCAACACCGCGTCGATGGAGGACGGATCGATGGATTCGCTGAAGACGAGATCGGTTTGCCCGCGCAAGTGCGGATGGGCGGTCCAAACAGGCTGTCCGGCAAACGTGCGGCTCGTGACAGCAACGAGGTTTACCAACGGATGCGCTGAAAGCAACCGGATGATTTCGCCTCCGGCATAGCCCGCCCCATGCAAAAGGGCGACGTTGGGGATGGTTTCGAGGGTCATTTCTTTAACGTCGGATCCAAAAAAATTAGATTAGCCGCGTGCTTTTCTGGCGAGCACGCCTTGCAACCCGGCAAGGCGGGTGAAGCCGCGCGCGTCGCGGCCACTCCATAGCGCATTTTCTTCGCCGTAGGTGGCGATGCCGGTGTTGAACAGGGAGTAGCGGCTGTCGGCCCCCAGCACGTCGATGTGGCCTTTGAACAAGCGCACGGTGACCGTGCCGTCCACCACCTGCTGCGACGAGTCGAGGAATGCTTCGATGTCGCGCATCACCGGATCGAAGAACTGCCCTTCGTGGAGCAACATGCCGTAGAAGTCGGCGAGGTGGCTTTTTTGCACCTGCTGCCACTTCGAAAGCACCAGCTTTTCCAGTTCGCGGTGTGCCGTGATTAGGATTAGTGCTGCCGGTGCTTCAAACCCAACCCGCCCCTTGATGCCGAGGATGGTGTCGCCGACGTGGATGGCACGTCCCACGCCGTGCTGCCCGCCCAGCGCGTTTAACTTCTCGATCAACGTCACCGGATCGAAGGCTTCCGCATCGAGGGCAACGGGCAGTCCTTTTTCGAAGGTCAGGATGAGGTCGAGTGGGCTGTCCGGAGCGTCGGCAGGGGAAGTGGTGTAGGGGTAGGCGTCGTCGGGGAGGGGCTGGGTGGTGGTATGTGTTTCCGTGCCCCCAATCGTTGTGCCCCACAGGCCCCGGTTGATGGAATACGCGGTGGTTTTGGCAGCGACCTCAAAGCCCCTTTCTTGCAGGAAGTCTGTGGTGAACTGGCGCGAGAAGCCTTCGTCGCGGATCGGGGTGATGATCTCCAGGTCGGGCGCGAGGGCGTGCAGCGCCACATCGAAGCGCACTTGGTCGTTGCCTGCCCCGGTGGAGCCGTGGGCGATGGCGGTGGCCCCTACTTCGCGGGCGATGTCCACGACCTTGCGGGCCTGCACCGTGCGTTCGGTGCCCACGCACAGCGGATATACGCTGCCCCGGAGCACGTTGCCTTTAATCAGATAGCTCAGGTGGTCGTCGAACAGGTCTTTTTTCCCGTCGATGAGGTAGTGGCCTTTGGCACCCAGCGCCAGCGCCTTGGCCTCAAGCGGCTCGGCGTCGCCTTCGTCCAGGCCGCCCGTGTCAACGGTGACGGTGTAGATTTCTTTTCCCGTTTGTTCTTTGAGGTATGGGACACAAAAAGACGTATCGAGGCCGCCGCTAAAGGCGAGGACAATGGACATGATGAAGCGAAAACGTAGGTGGTGAAGCGGGTGAAACACACAAAAAGCGCCGACCCAAGGTGGATCCGCGCTTTTCTATGAGCAGTAGGTATGATCTCGGTTAGGCCATGCCTACATCGCCTGCAGCGACGCATTCTCCACCTGGGCGTATCGGGTGATACGTCGGCGACGTCGCACTACCGGGCGGAGAAATTGGGCGTTATGACAGGCGCGTTGTAGCATGAATGGGTATAATACGCTACCTCAACGAGTAATGTCAAAGGAGAAATGTGAAGGCGTTTCAAAGAGCGCAGGGCCAGAATTTCCTTAAACGTGCAAACAAAACAAGGGATGCGCCGAAAAAATGTGGGTATCGCGGACGTCGCCGTTCATCGCGTAGATGGAGGCACGGCATGGCAAGAAACGGACCGGCTGGCGGTAGAGGAGCCATTGGAAATCCGTCTCGAATATGTTGTCGCAGGCACCGTGACGCGGACGAACATCGCGGTGACAATGCGGACGCCGGGAAACGACGTGGCGCTGGCGGTGGGCTTTTTGTTTACCGAAAACATTGTGCGCCAATACGCTCACGTGGACACGGTGCGGCATACACCTGCCCCCAACGTGCTCACGGTTCGCCTCAAACCCGGTGTGGCCGTAGATACCACCCGGCTGGAGCGGCATTTTTACACCACTTCCAGTTGCGGCGTCTGCGGAAAGACCTCGTTGGAGGCATTGGAAGTAGACGGGGTTGCTCCGTTGGCGGACGGGTTGGCGGTCGATCCAACGGTGGTGCATCAACTTCCTGGAGCTCTGCAACAGGCGCAAACGGTTTTCGCGGAGACCGGCGGTTTGCATGCGGCGGCGTTGTTCTCTCGGGAAGGCGCGTTGCTGCGGGTCTGCGAAGATGTGGGTCGCCACAACGCTGTCGATAAAGTCATTGGGGCGTGCTTGCTGGAAGGGCAGATGCCGCTAGCAGATTGTATCTTGTTTGTCAGCGGTCGTGCCAGCTTCGAACTAACCCAGAAAAGCCTCGTGGCAGGTATTCCCGTGCTGGCTGCCGTCAGCGCGCCGAGCAGCCTTGCCGTCGATCTCGCCCAGGCGTTTAACCTGACCCTGCTCGGCTTTGTACGCAACGACCGGTTTAATATCTATGCGGCCCCCAACCGTATTGATAGGGACGCTTTGACCACCAACCCCACGCTCTCATGAAACTCCGCATCAAAGGCGACTCCATTCGCATGCGGCTCACACAAACTGAGTTAAACGACTTTGTAGCCCACAGGCGGGTCTCCGCTGTGCTGCATTTTCCGTCGGGACGTGCCCTCGTTTACGCCCTCGAATCCTCGCCCGACATCACCGAACTTACCGCCCGCTTCCTCGGCAATGAAATAACCGTGCGGATGCCTCATGCCTGGACCGAAGAATGGGCCACTACCGACCGCGTGGGCTTCGAGGGCGCCCAGGCCATCGCGGATGGACACTACCTGTCGCTGCTGATCGAAAAAGACTTTGAATGCCTGCACAAACGCCCGGATGAACTGGACGCCTTTCCGCATCCGCTGGCTGGAAAAGAAGCAACCGACTAACACCACCACGGAGGCACCATCATGGCTGCAAACTACAAGCGCAACGTGCAGGCGCTGCCGGATGTTGTTTCGGCGGAAGGCGCAATCCACGAACCGAAAGAGGTAGGCGCAGGCCCTACCGGCGTCCGCGTGGCGATGCAGCATGCGCTGGATGAAATGGGCCTTGTGCGCAGCCTGAAGGTGCTCAACCAAGTCAACCAGAAAGACGGCTTCGACTGCCCCGGCTGTGCGTGGCCCGACCCGGAAGACCGCTCGGCGCTGGGCGAATACTGCGAGAATGGAGCCAAGGCCGTGGCAACTGAAGCCACGCAAGCCCGCGTCACGCCCGAGTTTTTCCGTGTCTGGTCGGTAGAGGCACTCTCGAAAAAAGACGAATACTGGCTGGGTAAACGCGGCCGCCTCACCCACCCGATGGTGCTGCGCTCCGGCAGCAGCCATTATGAACCCATCGCGTGGGACGATGCCTTCCGGCTCATCGGAGATGAACTCCAAGCCCTCGATACGCCCGACGAAGCCGTGTTCTACGCGTCGGGGCGGACGAGCAACGAGGCAGCGTTTTTATACCAGCTTTTGGCGCGGCGGTTTGGCACCAACAACCTGCCCGATTGCTCCAATATGTGCCACGAGTCGAGCGGCTACGGGTTGAAACAGGTCATTGGCGTCGGAAAGGGCACCGTCACGCTGGCCGATTTTGAGAAGGCCGAGGTGATCTTTGTTGTCGGGCAAAACCCCGGCACCAACCACCCGCGTATGCTGGGCACGCTGCAAAAGGCCAAGCGGGCAGGTGCGACGATTGTACATGTAAACCCGTTGCCCGAAACAGGACTCCGGCGATTTAAACACCCGCAGGAAGTGCGCGGTTGGCTGGGCACCGGCACACGGCTCGCCGATCTTTTTTTGCAGGTGCGTATCAACGGCGATGTGGCGTTGTTTAAGGGCATCATGAAGGCGTTGCTGGAGCGGGACGATGCAGATGACGTGCTGGCGAACGCGTTCATCGAAGAGAAAACAACCGGGTTTGAGGCGTTTTCGGAGGATTTGCGGCAGACGCCGTGGTCGTCCATCCTCGATGCGAGCGGGATCTCCAAAGCCGAAATCGAGGCGACAGCGGAACTCGTAGCCAAGCACGAGCGCCTCATCATTTGTTGGGCGATGGGGCTGACGCAGCACGTCAACGGGGTGGCGAATGTGCAGACGATGGTGAACCTGCTGCTCATGCGGGGAGCGCTTGGAAAACCGGGCGCGGGCGTGTGTCCGGTGCGGGGGCACTCGAACGTGCAGGGCGACCGCACCGTCGGTATCAATCCGCGCCCGTCGGCGGTGTTTCTGGATCGGCTCGGCGAGGCGTTTGGGTTTGCGCCGCCGCGCAGGCACGGGCTGGACACCGTCGAGGCCATCCAGGCGATGCACGCGGGGGAGGCGAAGGTGTTTATCTCGATGGGAGGCAACTTCCTCTCGGCCACACCCGATACGGCCTACACCGCCGAGGCGCTGCAACGGTGCCGGCTGACGGTGCAAATCTCTACCAAACTCAACCGCAGCCACGCCGTGACCGGGCAGCAGGCCCTCATCTTACCGTGTCTCGGGCGCACCGAAAGTGATGAGCAAGCGAGCGGGCTTCAGTTCGTCAGCGTCGAGAACTCGATGGGCATCGTCCATAATTCGCGGGGGAGTTTGTCTCCAGCGTCGGAGCATCTGAGGAGCGAACCTGCCATCGTCGCGGGCATGGCGCGGGCCACGTTGGGGGATGCTTCCGGCATCCATTGGGACGAGATGGTAGCCGGTTATGATCACATCAGGGAAAAAATCGAAGCCGTCATCCCCGGCTTTGACAACTACAACCAGCGCGTGCGCGAGCCGGATGGGTTTTACCTACCCAACCCCGTCCGTGATGACCAGCAGTTCAACACAAAAACCGGACGTGCCCATTTCACTGTCCACGCCATCCCGAAGCACGACCTGCCGGAAGGCGCGTTTTTGATGATGACCGTTCGCAGCCACGACCAATACAACACCACCATTTACGGCCTTGATGATCGATACCGCGGCATCAAAGGCAAACGGCGTGTGGTGATGCTGCACCCGACGGATATGACCGAGGCCGGATTGCGCAAAGGAGAGGAGGTGGATCTGGTGAGCGTGTACGACGGCGTCGAGCGGATTGCGCCACGTTTTACGGTCGTCCCGTTTAGCCTTCCGCGTCGCAGCGCCGCCACGTATTTTCCCGAGGCCAACGTGCTGGTGCCGGTCAATCATGTGGCGAAAGGGAGTAACACCCCCGCGTCCAAGTCCGTCGTGATCTGGCTGCGGCGTCGGCCTGCATGATGGCTTTGCCGAATGTGCATTCGATCTGACTATATATGCCAACCTCATTCTGGGCGTTGCTGCTGGCTTCGGGTACTTTGCTCGGCGTGTTGCTAGCAGGTGCGCTTCTGCTGAAGAAATCGAAACAGCCGGTGGCGACGCGGTACCTGGCGCTGCTGGCACTGCTTGTCGCCATCGTCAACAGTGGCTACGTGGTGATGCTGAGCGACCTGCGGGCGGTATTTCCGGCGTATCCACGTCTGGTGGGGCCGTTCTGGTTTTTACTCGGCCCGGCGTTTTATGGCTACGTGCGCCTATTGACGCACCGCCCCTTCCGCACCTCACGGCTCAACCTGTTGCACCTGTTGCCCTTTGTGCTCGAATGTCTTCCGGTGCTGCACGCGGTGCTCTTTCCTGAGAGTTTTTTTGAGGCCGGATACCGGCGGTTGTTGTACCTGCCCCGCACTGGACCCATTCCATGGGAAACGCTGCTTATCAGCAACCGGCTCATGGTGCACCTGTTTGTGTATGCATGCCTCAGCGCCCGGCAGGTGTGGCGCTACGAGCGGTCGTACAAGCAGGAGGCGTCCCATCCGCAGGTGACCTATGCTACCTGGCTGCGGCTTGCGTTTGCAGGCTTTGCGGGCTATGTGATCTACGAAACTACCGTCTCGCTCATCCTGACCGTCACCCGCTCGCTCCAGCCGGGCTACATCTACTTTTCCGTCTTTTTCCTCTCGATGCTGCTGTATGGCATCGTGTATCTCGCCATCGCCCATCCGCAGATTCTTTTTCCGCCGCTTACGCAGCCGCAGGAAAAGCCCAAGCCGCTCAACTTGCCAGAGGTGTACCGGGAGCAGCACCGAGAAAAACTGCTGGCGTTAATGGACGCGGAGAAACCGTATTTGCAGGGCGACCTCAAGCTGCGGGATCTGGCGGATTTGCTGGACATCTCCACGCACCACCTCACCGAAGTGCTCAACCAGGAAGTAGGAAAGAACTTCTACGAATTTATTAATGCCTACCGCGTGAAGGAGGCGCAGGCACGGCTTCGCGACCCGGCGTATCAGCATTATTCCATCCTTTCCATTGCGCTGGATGTGGGATTCAACAGCAAAAGCACCTTCAACCGGCTGTTTAAACAACACACGCGCATGACGCCCTCTGAATACCTTAAATCCCACCGTATTCGCTCCAAAAGCCCGTCGGAGGCGTCGCATTCGTACCAGTGAGACGACATGGGAAGGGTTTTGCCGCAGATTCCACGCTTTCAAATCTGCTCACGAAACCACAAACCCATGCGTCGTACTCGTCTTCTCTTTCTTGTTGGTGTATGCTTATTCCTGACAGAAGCTGTCCATGCCCAGTGGCAGGTAACCACGCTGGTGCCCGGAAGGGCGGGTATCGAAGATGGGATGGTGCGGGACCAGGCGGGCAATCTCTACGTCTCGCAATATGATGGCACCACGGTGCGGAAAGTCACGCCGTCCGGAGACGTGTCGGTGTATGCGCAGGGCTTCAGCGCACCCAATGGGCTAGCGATAGACGATTCGGGGGTGCTGTATGTCGCCAACGCTAACGGCGGCCGCGTCAGCAAAGTGTACCCGGATGGCACCGTTGTTTCTCGGTTCATCGGGGGGCTGACCAACCCGGTGGGGCTGGCGCTGAATGCCACGCAGGACACGCTCTACATCGCGCATTACCAGCAGTCGCGCATCAGCCGCGTAGCGCTGGCCGACAGCGGCAATGTGGAAACGTGGGTGACCGGCGCTCCGCTAAATGGTCCAGTTGGGTTGGTGTTTGCCGATGACGGCAACCTGTATGCGGGCAACTTCAACAACGGCCAACTCATCCGCATTACGCCGCAGGGAGCCATGTCGCGCCTCGCTACTATCCCCTCGTTTATGGGTTTTGTGGCCCATGTGGAGGGCGTGTTTTACGCCACCAGTTTTTCCACCCACCGCGTCTACCGTATCGACCTGGAGGGCAACGTGTCGGTGTTTGCTGGAACGGGCAGTCCCGGGCAGCAAAACGGCGAAGCGCTCAATGCCACTTTTAATGGTCCCAACGGTATCGTGGCCTCTGCGACGGGTGATACACTGTACGTGTCCGACTACAACGCCGAGTCCTTGCGCATGATTACCAACGTGACCCAAACCGGGGTGTGGGAGTCGGACGTGGAGTTGCCAGCATCGCCCCTCCAACTTGATCCCAACTTCCCCAATCCGTTTTCGGGATCCACCATCATCCCATACTATCTTGCGCATCGTTCTGCCGTGAATCTGTATATTTCAACCTTGCAGGGCCGTCGGGTTCGCGCGTTTTCCTTACCGCCCCATTTGGGGATTCAGCAGGTGGTATGGGATGGGCGCGACGAGGCTGGCCTGCCCGTTCCCAACGGTGTTTATTTCTACACAACCGACACCGGCACCACCCGCGTCACCCGCAAACTGATGGTAATGCGCTAGGGATGATGTTGGTTGGAAACCGCAGATTCGCGATATGAATCTTACCGCACTTATTCTCGCCGGGGGCAAAAGCCGTCGCTTTGGGAAAGACAAAGCAGCCGTGGTGGTAGAGGGAAAACCCATGATTGAGCGGGTGTATGCCGCCGTCGCCCCGCTGGTAGAAACCGTGCTGGTGAGTGTCGCCGATGGGAAAACGTGGTATACGCTTCCTGAGACGGTTCATTATGTAGCCGATGTGCATCATAACATTGGCGCGCTTGCTGGGATGCATGCTGGACTTGCGGCAACACAGACGCCATGGTTGCTCGTTGTGGCCTGCGACATGCCGTATCTCACAACCAAGGGGCTTCAGCGCTTACTGGACGCTCGGAGTGGCACCGTCGAAGCCGTAGTCGCCGTGTCGCCCGATGGGCAGCGGCACCCGCTGTGTGCCGTTTATCGGCAATCGGTGCTGGCAACCGTAAATCGGCAGATTAAAAAGCGGCGCTACGCCCTTCATGCGCTTCTTGATGAACTCGAAACGGTGGAGGTGGCGCTTCCTGAAGCCGTGGTGCGCAACATCAACACACCCGGCGATCTGGCGAACCGACCGTAGTTCGTGGGGTTAGAGGGGCGTTGTTTGGTCGCCCACCCCGTTGCCATGATCCACGAACTGAAGGTGCTTTCGGAAGGAGACATTCCCGCCCTGACGGAGGGGATGCAGGCGTCGTTGGAGGACGTGCCGGAAGGATTTGGGCTGGCCTACGATCCGGGGCAGGCACAGCAGCATATGCTCGCCGACGGGTTTGGGCGGCGACACACCTACCTGCGCATCTCATTGGTGGAGCAATGCAACCTGCGCTGCCGCTACTGCATGCCCGACGAAGACCTCGCGTGGACGCCCGATGAACAACTGCTCACCGACGATGAAATCATCCGGCTGGCCCGGCTTTTTGTGGAAGCAGGCGTCACCAAGATCCGCCTCACGGGTGGCGAGCCATTGCTGCGGCAGGGCGTTGAACAAATTGCAGAAGCCATCGGAGTATTGCCCGGGCTGGAAACGCTGGCGCTCACCACCAACGGGTTGCTGCTCCCAAAAAAGTTCGAGCGGCTGCAACAGGCGGGCGTGAACTTGCTCAACCTCAGCCTCGACACGCTGCGGGCCGATCGTTTCGAACAGATCACCCAGCGGCGCGGCTTTGAGTTGGTGATGCGCGCGATCGACGAAGCCATGGATCGGGGTTTCGATCCCGTGAAGGTCAACTGCGTGGTGATGCGCGGTGTGAATGAGGACGAACTGGTGGACTTTGTCGCTTGGACAGAGCACCAACCCATTGAGGTACGTTTCATCGAGTTTATGCCGTTTGATGGCAATCGCTGGGATGACACGCGGCTTGTCTCCTTTCAGGAGATGCGCGACCGGATAGAAGCGGTTTACCCGCTGGAGCGTAGGACGGACGGCCCGAACGAAACGTCCAAGACGTATCAAGTACCAGGCTTTCGCGGGCGTGTCGGGTTTATCACATCCATGACCGAACATTTCTGCGAAGGGTGTAACCGCTTGCGCCTCACCGCCGATGGCAACCTGAAGGTGTGTTTATTCGGTCGCGTCGAGGTAAGCCTCCGGGATGCAATACGTGCAGGTGCCACCGACGAGACACTGCGCGAGGTAATTGGAGCAGCCGTGGGGAGGAAGCATGCCCGGCACGCAGGCATGTATGCCTTGGCCGAGATGGAGAACCGCCCGATGATTACGATAGGTGGCTAGGCTTGTAGAAAGGTAATTAATGGTTTAATTACGGGATCCGTTTGAGACCAACTTCGTGTCTCGCTTTGTTTCTACGGGCAAGATAAACCCTGAGAAAATAACCGGGAGAAAAAATATTTTCGTTTATTTTGAGGCGTAGGGGGCTTTTTTTTAGAGAAAAATGATCGTTTATAAAAAATGGCATCGTCCTTGTTAAAGGTCAAGATGTCCTCAGGGTTTAAAGGACGATCAAGGCATAGCGGCTAACGCCGCACACATGGTGGGAGCACATGCGCACAGCGCATGCACCGAGAACGCCCCGGAAGCCAGACCGCTTCCGGGGCGTTTCCTTTTTGTGCCAAGTGCCCTGGCCTGAAGATGCAAAAAAAAGCCCCACACGTCGTATGGGGCTTTCACTGCGAAGGGAGGATGATCTTCTGGGTACCTCATTCAAACTGTTTTGCCGCTGATTCCGCTGCCGTGGGGCTTTCGGTCTGTTCCATGGAATCTATCGGCGCGGCGGTTTCAGCAGGGGGAAGCGAAGCACCCGTCAACAGAAACATAATTACAAGGACTGTAAGGACGCCTGCAATAGAAAGGGCAATCCCAATAAAAACGCTAGTTCCCTGTTCCTTGGCAGCAGTATCGGGCTGGTGAGCTACCGGCGTGCGATCTTTCGACTCTGCGATGGCGGGGCGTGCCACGGCTCCACTTTGTTGTGTGGGAGCAACATCGCTGACCTTCTTCTTGCGGCGCCCTGCTGGCCGCGAAGCCGCTGATACGGGCACCTCTGGGACCGAGGGTTCCGTACGTTGGAGCGGAGCTGGGGGACGCTCCGTGGCTTGCCCGCTGTCTTGGTCGGTGGGCATGGTAGAAACGGGGACCAAGAGCGGCTTGGGAAGTGATTGTAACGCCGTTTCTAGGTCTGGAAGTTGATCTACGGTTTGGTGCAGTGAGTTTTCAAGCAAGTCCGTAAGCGCGCGGAGATACGCATTGTCGTTTGCATGAAGGTATTCCCAAATGGGTGTTTTTCCAGGGTTGAGAAAGTCTTTGTGGGTGAAGATCAGGTTGTCTTCATCATGGAACGCTTCCCACATGTCTGGATCGGTGGCGGTGGCATGCAAGGAGACGTAGATCATCAAACTGGCGAAGGCATCTACATTCTCTGCGTAATAGCCATACTGTGGGCTTTGGGGGCTGAGGCGACCCGGATGCTGGAAATTGGGCTTCCCAATCTCATTCGGTGGCGTTGAGGCCAAAGAAGGGACATACGCGGCATCAAAATCAATCAGCTGGATCGTCAGGTCCTCCTTGATCAAAATGTTGCCGTCCGAAAGGTCGCCGTGGGCAAACGAATGCCTATGCAACGTGGACATAAAGCTTCGCCAGCGTTCGGCCAGCGTGCGCAGCACGGTCGGCTGATCCAGGTGCCGGTCAATGAAGGTTTGCAGTTGTTTGCCTGCTAACCACGGCATGCCCATCGTGGGGTACATTTCCCCATGGACCTGGATGCCTTCGGCCTGGAAATCGAAATTCTCAAGGGCAGGGAGAGAGAGCGCCGGTGTTGCTTTTAGGTGCTTGGCCAGGGCGACGTAGCGCGCTTCGAGCCCTTCCATGGCTTGCTTGCGGGTAAAGCAGCGCAATGCCATTTTCTTGTTGTCAACCACCAACCGAAATACCACTGCCATATTGCCCGTTAGGGCCAGCGGAAGCCCCCAGGTTGTGGTATCAACCGTTGCATGTTGGAGGTCGTTGTGAGCAAAGGAGACGGCAGGGATTTGGAGAGCGGTTTGGTAGTCTACGGCGGTGGGCCAATACGATTGAGACATAGAGAATGAGGCTGATCAGGTGGCGGGTGGACCTGTGGGTAGGCAGCCAGCCTCTCGACAAAAGCTGTTCCATAACTAAGCAGATCCCTAAATATCAGCCTGTGTGATATGTTTGGTCCCACCAATCCCGGAATTGAGACGAAAGGTGAGACACAAAGGCCCATTAAACCATGGATTTTCAGTCCTATCGCGGTGCCATGCGAATGGCTCCATCCAACCGAATCACTTCGCCGTTTAACATCGGGTTTTGTACAATATGGCAGACCAGCGCCGCATATTCCGACGGCCGTCCCATGCGCGAAGGGAAGGGCACCTGAGCCTCAAGAGAGGCACGGACGTCGTCGGTCATGCCCGCCATCATGGGCGTTTCGAAAATGCCGGGAGCGATGGCCAAAACGCGAATGCCATTCCGGGCCAGGTCGCGGGCGAGAGGCAACGTCATGCTCACCACCCCACCTTTGGAAGCGGCATAGGCGGCTTGTCCCACCTGCCCATCAAAGGCGGCCACCGACGCCGTGTTAACGATGACCCCGCGTTCACCTTCGGCATTCGGGGGATTCTCGGCGAGGGCGGCGGCAGCCAGCCGGATCACGTTAAACGTACCGATCAGGTTGATTTCGATGACACGGGAGAAACTTTCCAGGTCGTGTGGACCCTGACGGCCCACGGTTTTGCGCCCCAACACAATGCCTGCGCAATTAACTACGCCGTGTAATCCTCCAAAGCAGTGTTGGGCTTCGTCAATGGCTTGTTGGATCGTGTTGGCATCAGTAACATCCGTCAGGACGAAATGCGCGTTGGGTCCGAGGGTGGCGGCATGGTCTCGCCCTTCCTGTTCACGGACATCAGCTAGCACGACGTTTGCGCCGGCACGGATTAAGGCTTCGGCGGTACCGGCACCCAGGCCAGAGCTTCCCCCCGTGACGAGGAAGGTGTTTTTTTCTAGTTTCATAATGCAAAAAGGATTACAGTCAAGGATGAAGAGGCGGCTGGCACAGAGACGAAGAAAAAAACGTAGCTCTGCCAACCAGGTAAGAAGATGGGAGTTTTCTACGTTTCATGTGTAGAGAGAGGGTGAAGGGTGTTGCAGCAAGGTTGTTTCTTACTTTTCTACTTGGTTGAATAAATCTCCATTCCCAAAGGCTGAATATGAGAAGCGGATTGAAATATGGTTGTTGGGTGGTACTGCTGGTTAGCCTGGTCGGGTGCAACGACCAGAGCGTCGTCCCCGAAGATGAGCCCGATGCGTCGACCTGGGAAACCATTTCCAAGCGGATTCTGGAGCCCAACTGTACACAGGCATGCCATACAAGTGGTACGTCGTTCGCAGAACAGTCGGGGCTGGTGCTCACGCGGGATGTGGCCTATGAGGAGTTGGTCGACGTGCCGCCCCGAAACGAAACGGCGCGGAATGACGGCCTGGTGCTGGTGAGCAGCGCTGGACCAGCGGGGTTGGTGCAAAGCTATTTGTGGGAAAAAATTGATGCTCCCAACGCAGACCATTTTTACAGCGACCATCCTTTTTACGGCGCGCTGATGCCACTTGGCGGATCGCCGTTGACGTATGGCGAACTTGAATATATTCGCCAGTGGATCCATGCGGGCGCTCCTGAAGAGGGCGAAGTGGCAGACCGGGCCTTGCTCGAAGACACAACCCGGTACGCCCAGGACCAGTTTACGCCGCTGGCGATCCCGGCCCGAGGCATGCAGCTTCGGCTTGGACCGTTTGAGGTGGCTCCGCAATTCGAACGTGAGTTTTTTTATTACGAGCCGCTCACGCACAGCGAAGATTTACTCATCGAACGCATGGAAATCTCGATGCGGCCCGGCAGTCACCATTTTATCCTGTATACCTTCGATGACAGCATCCCACAGAGCCTGATGCCGGTGCCCCAAACCATTCGGGATTTGCGGGAGCCGAATGGGCAGGCCAATCCGCAGAACTTCACCCCCATGCTGTACCATGTTTTCTTTGCGGGGACGCAGTGGCCACGGATGAACTACCACTTTCCACCGGGTGTGGCGTTGCGGCTTCCTGCCAACACGGGCATTGACCTGAATTCCCACTACGTCAACCGGGGTAACACGCCTGCGGAGGGTGAAGTCCACATCAACCTGCACTTTGCCGATCCGGCGGAGGTGGAGCATGTGGCCGATGTGTTGATGATGAACAACCAGAGCTTCGCGCTGCCGCCTCAGCAAGAAACCACCGTGGAGCGCACGTTTCGGGTGAATGAGCGCATCCATGTTTTTCAACTCTTCTCGCATGCCCACGAGCACATGACGCGGTTCGAGGTGGAGATCGACGGGGGCCGCCGCGATGGAGAATTGGTCTATGTGGCTACCGACTGGGAGCATCCGCCCATCCTCGAACTCGACCCGCCGTTGACGCTAGAGTCGGGCGAAGGCTTCACGCTCCGGGCGACCTACGACAACGACACCGACCGCACCCTACGTTTTGGATTGCTCAGCGAAGACGAGATGATGATCTTGTTTGGCTATTTTTACCGGGACTAATGGATTGATGCCGGGAGGAGCGCGGGCAAAGAGGGTGGGGCTTCTTTTTAAACCATCGAGGCAAGGTCTCGTCTCTGGATGCATGCAGCACGTATTTCTAGGCTTTTTTCTCCTTCTTTGCGGATGTGCTCAAGCCGAGCCACAGCCAGCGACCCTCACTCCGTTTGAAGACGGGTGGACCCGTTCCGAGCCTGAGGACGAAGGATTCGATCCCACAGCATTGGCCGAGACCATTTCTTTCATTGAGGACGATGCGCATGGGGATTTCCGCAGCCTCGTGGTAGCACGAAATGGTCGGCTTGTCCTCGACCAATATTTCAACGGTCATGGCCCCGATTCCCTCAACGACATTCGGTCGGCGGCGAAGAGCATTACCAGTACGTTGGTGGGCATCGCACTCGCAGAGGGTCTCATTCCTAGCGAAACCACACCTGTTTTATCGCTATTTCCTGGCTATTTACCTGTTGCTCATGACGAAGCCGGAAAACGTGCAATCACTGTTGAGCACCTGCTCACCATGGCTTCGGGGCTCGATGCCAACGCAGACGACCCTGCCTCGCCAGGGTACGAGGACCGGATGTGGGAGTCCGAGGAGTGGGTCCG
Organism: Rhodothermia bacterium; assembly: GCA_030428385.1. Taxonomy (GTDB): domain Bacteria; phylum Bacteroidota; class Rhodothermia; order Rhodothermales; family JAAAOL01; genus JAUIDY01. Next base: position 108,295 of record JAUIDY010000003.1, read on the forward strand.
TTTTGTGCTCGACCTGCCCATGGCAAACCCTCCTGGTGAGACGTGGATGTATGCCTCTGCCAATTCCTTTCTTTTAGGAGCTGCGGTCGAGGAGGCGAGCGGTCAAACCCTCGTGGCCTATGCGGAGCAAAAACTATTCGCACCGCTTGGAATGACGCGGTATGCCTGGGCCGAAACACCCACGGGGCGGACCGTGGGGCAAGGCAACCTGTGGATTCGGAGTCGGGATATGGCTAAAATCGGGCAATTATACCTCAATGGGGGGCGTTGGGAGGGGAAACAGGTGGTGCCTGAGGATTGGATTCGCCGTTCGGTGGAGGAACGGTATCCGGTTCCCTGGCAAGGATATGACCACTATGGATACGGGTGGTATACCCATGAGCTAGAGGTTCGAGGACGTATGTTTTCTTACTTCCTCGCCTCGGGGAATGGAGGGAACAAGATCTATGTATTTCCCGAAGAGCAGATGGTTGTGGTGACGCAGAGTGCGGCCTACAACACAGGCTATGGGCAACGCCGTTCTTTTGAGATCCTGAAGCGGGTGCTTGCGGCTGTGGACGAATCATAAACGTCCACAGCCGCCTACGAGAAGGGTCTACCTGCGCGACGCCGGAATCCATCCTGCATTAATCGCCTACATTTCTTACAATAGCTTCGTTCGGAAGCGCTTCCGTTCTCCAATCGCACATCCTTGCCTTTCTACTTGGAGGAACCGTCATGCAAATCCTCACGGACCAATCCCTCGATCTCGATCAATTTATGATAGGGCTTAAGCGCCGCAACCCTGGTGAAAGGGAGTTTCATCAGGCGGTGTACGAAGTCGCAGAAAAACTCATCCCGTTCATCAACCAACATCCAAAATATGCCCGGGCGAAGGTGCTAGAACGCCTCACCGAACCCGATCGCATCATCATCTTTCGGGTATGTTGGGAAGACGACCAGAAAAATGTACGCGTCAACCGGGGCTACCGCGTGCAGTTCAACAACGCTATCGGGCCGTACAAAGGCGGCTTGCGTTTCGACAAATCGGTCACGCTGAGTATTCTCAAGTTTCTCGGCTTTGAGCAGATCTTTAAAAATAGCCTTACTACCTTGCCTATGGGTGGTGGAAAAGGCGGCTCCGACTTTAACCCAAAGGACAAGTCCGACGCCGAAGTCATGCGGTTTTGCCAGGCATTTATGACGGAATTGTCGCGGCACATTGGGAAAGACAAAGACGTTCCGGCGGGCGACATTGGTGTAGGTGCCCGCGAGATTGGATATTTGTACGGGCAGTACAAGCGGCTGGAGAATGAATTTGGCGGCGTGCTAACAGGCAAAGGGCTGGCCTACGGCGGGAGCCTGATTCGCACCGAAGCAACCGGGTTTGGCTGTGTATACTTCGCCCGTGAGATGCTAGACACCAAAGGCGATGCGGCCGAAGGGAAAACCTGCATCGTCTCCGGGTCGGGCAATGTGGCGCAGTACACTGCACAGAAGCTGCTGGATCTGGGAGCCAAAGTCGTGTCGATGTCTGACCGCACGGGTAGCATCCATGACCCCGACGGCCTGACGCAGGAGAAGATGAATTACGTCATCGAACTGAAGACAGGCCGGCGCGGCTCATTGCGCGAGTATGCCGATGCGTTTGGTGTGTCGTTCTTGGAAGGAGCGCGGCCTTGGGGGATTCCGTGTGACATGGCGTTTCCGTGTGCCACGCAGAACGAACTCAACGGCGACGACGCCAAGACGTTGCTTGCCAATGGTTGTATGCTCGTCAGTGAAGGCGCGAATATGCCGTCAACGCTGGATGCCGTAAAGGCGTTTGAAGACGCCAAGATTTTGTACGCACCGGGAAAGGCGTCCAACGCTGGCGGGGTTTCTATTTCCGGGTTGGAAATGACACAAAACTCGATGCGGATAAACTGGCCCCGCGAGGAAGTGGACCGGCGGTTGCAAGCCATTATGCATGATATTCATGCGCAATGCGTGGAATATGGGCAGGATGATGGCTTTGTCAACTATGTGAAAGGGGCCAACATTGGCGGTTTTGTCAAGGTCGCAGATGCGATGTTGGCATACGGGGTGGTGTAGCCCGAGGCGGTGCCCAAGTCCCGCGCAAAGGATCTCCCGATTCCGAAGGCTGCTTACCCTTTATTTCGATTGACATTCGAGATAGCCGCTGGTAGATTACTCAATCCTGTCCAACCGATTTTTTGGGGCTGAGTCGCATGATTCGGGTGTTGTTTAGCGTGCTGGCGGTAGTGGCTGCCATCCTCGCTTACATTTTCGGAGAGCCGCTGCTTTATGCGGTGGCTGCGGGGCTGTTGCTGGTAGCCATCATTGCTCTGGTTCAGGTGGGGCGGAAGCGACATCGGGAGGCGCAAACGCCCTACGTGCCACCGGCTGTTCCGGCATCGCCTGATGAGGAATTGCAGTCGCTTGGGATCATGGAGATCCGAGCGAAGGCGTCAAAAAGCAGTGCTGGATCTACCGAGCCCTCGAACGGTGCGTCAGAATTTGCACCTCCAGCGGCTGCGGCTTCAACAACGCCATCGGCCTCACGCTCACGCCAGAAAGATGCACACGAAGAAGGGGATCGGCCCGAGGTAGTGGAGCGCCCGCGTTATGATCATGTGCTGATTCCTCACCTGCAGTCGTTGCATGCGGCGCTGAATGCCCACACCGTCTGTTTGCTGAGGCAAGACGCCATGACCCCGCAGTATCGTATCGAGGCGCTGGTAAGTAATGATAACGACGTGCAAAAGCGCGGGTCGTTTCGGATCTCAAACTTCTTACTCACCCCCACGCTCATGGAGCGCTCGGTGACGGTCCGTCATGTGGGAGGTGATGGCATTCCGGCTTCCAGCCTGGGATTCTATCGCACCCGCGCCGAAGTGAATGAGGTGGCCTTCGCGCCGGTGCCTCGCCCCTCTACAGACACCACGGCAATCTATTTCTTGCTGGCCGACACCAAAGATACCACCCGGCTGGCGGGCAACCGCCCTCGAACATTGATGGCGCAATTTGCCCGGCTGACGGGGTTGTTGCTCGAAGGGGCAAACCTGGAAGCGATTGAGGAAGAAGAACTGGCCCCGGCTATCAAGCCCCGCCGCGAAATTATCGCGGAAGAGATGCAGAAGGCCCGGGAACAGGAGGCGGCGCTTGCCTTGGCCATTGTTTATCTGAATGATGCCGAAGACGTCGCTGATCAGGGCGAGGTGTCGGTGATGGCAGCGGAACAGATCATGTCGCGGCGATTGCGCGATGTGGCGGCACCAAGCCGGGTCGAGCGTTTTGGCGAACTCATGTATGGCATCTTCTATCATGCTCCCGTGGAGGTGGATGCCTGGGCCAGCCGCATTCAAGCCGCCCTCGCTGAGGACCCGATGTTGCCCGAAGGAGGCGTGAGCGTAGGCGTGGCCATGTTGCAGGATCACCACCCCGGTCCGTCTGAGTTTCGGGCCGATGCCACGATTGCGCTTCGGGAAGCGTATGAATCGGGCGCGTGCACCATCCTGGACTAATGCCTCCCGCTCCGCTTTTTACAACCATTGTGCTGGATGGTGTTGGCATCGGCGCGCAACCTGATGCCGCCCAGTATGGAGATGCGGGCAGTGACACGCTGGCGCATGTCTGTGCGGTGGCCCGGCCTCACCTGCCGAACCTGGCCCGCCTGGGACTGGGGTGTATCGCACCGCTCACCGGGATCCCACCTGTAGCATCGCCGACCGCCGCCTATGGAAAGATGCAGGAGGTCTCGGCGGGTAAGGACAGCACCACCGGGCATTGGGAGTTGGCGGGGCTGCATCTGAATCAGCCGTTCCCGACCTACCCGCAAGGATTTCCAGAGGACGTGGTTGCGGCATTTGTCTCGAAGACAGGATGCGGTGGTATCTTGGGTAACAAACCGGCCTCAGGAACCGCAATTATTGAGGAGTTCGGCGCGAAGCATCAGGAGACAGGGTTTCCTATTGTCTATACCTCCGCCGACAGTGTTTTTCAGATCGCCGCACATAAAGACACCATTCCGCTCGATACCCTGTACCAGTGGTGTCATATCGCCCGCGAGGAGGTGTGTGTAGACGCGCATGCGGTGGGGCGGGTTATCGCCCGGCCGTTTGTCGGTACACCGGACGCCTACACACGGGTGTCGGGCGAGCGGAAAGATTTTTCATTGGAACCACCCCACGATCCCATCCAGTCGGTGCTGCAGAACGCCGGGGTGCAGACGGTAAGCGTAGGCAAAATCGCCAGTTTGTTTGCCGACGTGGGTTTTGATCGGAGTTTTGCAACCAAATCCAATGCACAGGGGCTGGAAGAGACCATGCGTCAAATGCACCGCCTCGCTGCCGAAGGAACACCGGCGTTCCTGTGGACCAACCTCGTCGATTTTGACCAGGAATTTGGGCATCGCAACAACCCGCAAGGTTTTGCGGCGGCGCTCGAAGCCTTTGACGAGATCTTGCCGGCCTTACTGGTTGCGGTCCCTGAAAACGGAATCCTGGTCATCACCGCCGATCACGGCAACGATCCCACGACCCCGAGCACCGATCACAGCCGTGAATATGTGCCCCTGCTGGTGTATGGCGACATCTCGCCTTCCGATCTGGGCACCCGTGCCACCTTTGCCGACCATGCCGCGAGCGTAGCCGCCTATTTTAAGGTGCCCTTCAAGACCAGCGGCACCTCGTTTTTGCACGGTTAGCGAAAAACAAAAACCCGACGCCACAAAAGAAGCGTCGGGTTTTTGAGTGTCAGCGCCGCGCCGCGAGACGCGGTGCCAGAAAGCACCCGCTACAGTGCAGTGTTGGGGTACGAATGTGCTGAGAAAAGTTACGAGGGGCAACAGAAATGCCCTATCGATGGTGGTTTCGCTCAGGCCGGATAGACCCCGGCGATGTAACTGGTCAGGTCTTCAATCTCGGACTCGGCCTGCTGCGAGAGCAAGCGCACACAGTCGCCGATCGAGAGGATACCCACGAGTTGATCGGGATCTTGAACAACGGGCAAATGGCGGCAGTGGTGTTTGGTCATCAACTGCATACATTCCTCAACGGTGGTCGAGGGATTAACACAGACCACCCGGCTTGTCATGACCTCCTCCACATGGGTCGTGCGTGAGGTTCGGCCTTCCAGGGCGATACGCCGCAGGTAGTCGCGTTCGGTAAAGATGCCGCAGAGGTCGCCGTTTTCTTTCACGACGATGGCCCCCACATTGTGTTTGACCATGCGCTGGATGGCTTCAAAGACCGTGGCGGTGCGATCGATGGAGATGACCCAATCGCCTTTGCGTTTGAGGATGGTGGATACAGGGGTTGCAGGACGGTGCATGAAAATCCTCCATGAGTGGGTGAGCGGAGATGCACTTAGGTTGATTTTTTATAGCTGCTTAGGCGACGTGTTCCGAAAAGGCAAAATTAAAGGGCATGGCATTTTTTTGATGATGGCTTGCACCAAAACTGGAAGGGCCGTAGTGTAGCACATCGGATGTAAGCAACGGCAAGAGACCCTCATGGTTTTAGGAAAAGTAGTCGGGACGGTCTGGGCGACGCGCAAGGACGAGCAACTGGTGGGCATGAAGCTGCAAATTGTGCAGGAGGTGACGCTCGACTATGCGCTTAAGGACCGGTTTGTGGTGGCGGTGGACAGCGTCGGGGCCGGAGTGGGGGAGATTGTGTTGCTGGCCCAGGGCTCCAGTGCCCGCCAGACCGAACTCACCCGCAACAAGCCCGTGGACGCGGTCATCTGTGCCATTGTGGACAAGCTCGATCTGGTAATTACCAAAGACGAGGCACCCGCCACCGCCGCCTGATTTGTAAAAGGGCTAATTATGAACCTTGCCCGCGTCATTGGAAATATCTGGGCCACCCGCAAATATCCGGCCCTCAAAGGGCGACGCATGTTGCTTATTCAACCGCTTACGTTCGGTGGTGAAGAACTCGGGACACCCATCATTTCACTTGACACCGTCGATGCGGGACCGGGCGACCTGGTCATGTACGCTTCCTCCACCGAAGCCGCCATTCCTTTTCATCCCACCCTGACCCCCACCGATGCCACGGTTGTGGGCGTGGTGGAGCGCGTTGATCTGGGCGAGGATTCATGGCGGACGGTCTGAGAAACGGTCTGGTACGTCGATTTGGGGCTGCGCCGGTCGCTTTTCGGTCCATCGCCGCCCGATGCCCTGCGGCTCCGCCTTCGGTTTCTCGGCCCGTAGCGCTGCTACGAGCCTCGAAATCGGACGACGCTGGTCTCGAAAACCGCCTCGGCTCGCCTGCCAACCCCCGTACCAGACCGTTTCTGAGAGGGCTGTTTTTGGATTTGTAATCGTTGCCTGCGCAAGCACCAAGCTGAGAAGCAACACAGCCTTTGACTATTCCATGCCGCCTTCGCCGACGAGGGGTACGAAGCGGAAGGACTGAAAGGTCTCGCGGGCGAACGTGTCGGGGCCGGTGCAGGTGAGGCAGTTCATGTACTGGCCTTTTTTGTTGCCCACCGGAATCACCAGGGAACCGCCCCGGTGGTTGTCGTCGGGTCGACGGAGTTGGTCGGGCAAGGCGGGAGGCACGTCGGCCGCGCCAGCCGTTACGATGATGCCGTCGAACGGGGCATACGACGGCCAGCCCAGCGTGCCATCGCCGCAGCGGGTTTGTACGCGGTAGCCGAGGGTGTGCAGGAGGGCTTTGGTTCGGGTGTACAACGCCCGGTGGCGTTCGATGGAAAACACCCGTGCGCCTAGCTCGCAGAGGACGGCGGCCTGAAAACCGCTGCCCGTGCCGATTTCCAAGATGCGGTCGCCCGGCTGTACATCAAGCAACTGGGTTTGAAACGCAACGGTATAGGGTTGCGAGATTGTCTGGTTAAGCCCAATAGGCAGGGCTTCGTCATTGTAGGCGCGGTTCACAAACGCGTCTTCGACAAACCGATGGCGTGGTACCGCAGCGATGGCGTTCAGTACCCGTTCGTCTGTAATTCCTTTCTGTTGCAGTTCCGCGACCAGTCCGGCGCGGCGGCGTTGATACCGGGCGTTTTCCTTCATACAGGAAATATAAGAAAGGCTGAAAGAAGGGAAAGCACCGAGCGTGGAGAATGGGCTATCCCTCAGCGGCGGTGAGTTCAGAAGGGGGCGTGGCGGCCTGCATCGTGAGGGCTTTTGCCAGGCGCATACGCAGCATCTGGGCGGTCAGGTGGGAAGACAACGCTCCATTTTCCGCCACCGAGATGGCCCCGGTTTCTTCTGAGACGATAATTACAAACGCATCGGTTTGTTCGGTGAGGCCCACCGCTGCGCGATGCCGAAGCCCCAACAGCGGACTCAGCTTCATGCTGGTCGACACCGGCAAAATACACCGGGCAGCCTCGATGCGGCGGTTGCGGATGATGAGGGCACCGTCGTGCAACGGGTTCTGGCTGTAAAAAACGGTGATCAGCAGGTCCCGGCTGACGAGCGCTTGCAGACTTTCGCCCGTCTCGATGTAGCTGCGCAAACCAGTCGAACGCTCGAAGACAATCAACGCGCCGATGCTGCGCTTGCTCATTTCCGTTACCGCTGCCATCACCTCTGCGATGAGGTCCTCGTGGGCGGTGGAACTGAGGAACCGCCGGATAAACGGGTTTTGTCCCACCAGCAACAGCACCCGCCGGATTTCGGGTTGGAATAGGATAATTACGGCCAGCACCGCCACACTGCTGAGGGAGCTAAACAGCGCACTCAGGATGGTCATGTTGGCAAAATCGACCAAAATACCGAGGAAAAACAGCGTCAGAATGCCGAGGAAAATGCCTACGGCGATGGTGCCCCGCATGAACAGGTAGAGCCGATAGAGCAGGAAGGCCACGAGACCGATCTCGAAGACATCCAGCAGCCGGATAGGTATGATCCAATCGAAAAGGGGACTCAACGGCTCGGGGAATTGGAGGTGCTGGTAAGGGTGGCGCCAAGGACGCGGAGCAGTTCAACCGTCGGACGCACGTCATGGGTCCGAACAAGCGTGGCCCCGCGTAAAACAGCCGCCGAGGTGGCGCCAAGGGTTCCAAACAGCCGTTCGGCTACGGGCAACGGCTCGTCGGTGCTGCCTAGCACCGTTCCGATGGTGCTCTTGCGGGAAATGCCCACCAGCACCGGGCGGTGCAGGTCGAGCAAGGTGTCTACCTCGTTTAACAGCCGCAGGTTTTCCGAGGGTGTTTTGCCGAACCCAAAGCCGGGGTCCGAAATAAGGTGTTTCACACCGGCCGCCTCCGCGGTGGCGAGGGCCTTTTCCAGCGCGGCTTTGACATCGTCGACAACATCGGTGTACGTGTGCTCTTGGGGCAGGTCGCCAGGACGCCCTAGCGAATGCATCACCACCAGCGGCACGTTTCCATGGGCAGCAACCTTTGCCATCTCCGGGTACAGCCGTAGTCCCGTGATGTCATTGATCATGTGCACCCCGGCGTCTAAAGCAGCCTGCGCCACAGCAGGTTTATACGTATCGATGGAGAGCAGGGCGTCTGGAAAACGTTGGAGCACGGCCTCAATGACGGGAAGTACGCGCTGCTTTTCTTCTTCCTCGGCCACGGCTTCGGCCCCGGCACCATACGTTGCACCCCGTGGCCGGGTCGATTCACCGCCGATGTCGATGAGGGCGGCTCCTTCTTCCAGCATCTGCTCGGCGTGTTGCAAGGCAGCGTCGATATCCACAAACTGACCACCGTCTGAAAAGGAATCAGGCGTCACGTTGAGGATGCCCATCACCTGTGCTCCAAATGGCTGGCCCGGTCGGCAATCGAGGGGGGTGCCCCGACAGTCGAGCACAAAACGGTTTGGATCGGCAACAAACGAACGCATAAAGTAACGGCGCAACGGCGATGAGTAGGGAAGAAGATACAACATTGAGAGAAGAAGGCGAGCGAGGACAACGAAGGGCGTGGAGGAAAGAAGGAGCATGCACCATCATTTCCGAGAGGCCTCGTTCCTGGTAAGGGATCCACACACCGATCCTGCCGTATGCAGCCGCTCCTAGTAGTGGAGTATCACCGCGCATGAAAACCCGACTTGAACGCTTGTTATATGGGACGCCGTTTAGTCCCCTGTATCCTGTAGGGCGATTCATAGCCGACCCGGTTCAGGTGCAAACGCGGTTGCTACGGCGACTGCTGATGGAGGCGGCTTCAACCGAGTGGGGGCAACGCTTTGGGTTTGGCGAAATTGCCCAGGCCCCGGATGTCATCGCGGCATATCAGGCGCAGGTGCCGCTGCATACCTACGACGACCTGCGGGACGATGCCGACCGGGTCCGACGCGGCGCAGCCGACATCATGTGGCCGGGTACGTTTAAGCATTTTGCCGTGTCCAGCGGAACGGCGTCGGCGGGGAAAATCATTCCAGTGAGCGGGGCCATGCTGCGGAAGAATAGCCGCTTCAGCATAGGCGTGGGGCTCAACTATCTGGCGAAGCGGGGCGATATCCGGTTTCTGCTCGGCAAACATCTCACCCTGCCCGGTCGCATCGAAGAGGATGCCCAGTATCCAGGCACGCTGGTGGGGGAAGTGAGTGGGCTTGTGGCCGAATTCGCGCCGACGTTTTTCCGGTCGTTGCTGCAAGCCGTGCCCAACGAGGTGGCGTTCCTGCCCAACTGGGAGCGCAAGTTGGCCGCCATCGTCGACCGTACCCTCGACATGGATGTGCGCCTCATGGTGATGGCGCCCACCTGGGGGCTGGTGTTATTTAAGCTGCTGGTGGAGCGGTATAACGCCAAACATGGCACCCAGGCGACCACAGTTGGTGAGGTGTGGCCCAACCTCCGGGTGTTGGTCACGGGCGGCGTGGCGCTCAGCTCATACCGAGATTTGCTGGATGAACAGATTGCCCTGCCCGATTTGCAATACCTGGAGACATACGGAGCCTCTGAAGGGTTTATTTCATTCCAGAACGACCTGCACGACCCAGCCATGCTGTTGCACCTGGACAACGGCGTTTTCTTCGAGTTTGTGCGCATGGACCAACTCAGCAACCCAGGAGCCCGTCGCTACACCGTGGCCGATGTGGAGCCAGAGGTGCGATATGCGCTTTATGTGACGTCATGCAGCGGCTTGTGGAGTTACGCCATTGGGGATGTGGTGCGGTTTACGCAGACGTTTCCTCACAAGATCATGGTGGCTGGGCGTACCAGCGAGATGATCGATAAATACGGCGAGGCGGTGTTTGGGGAGGAAGCCCGGCTGGCGTTGGCTGAAGCCTGTGGGATGACAAATGCGTTGGTACGCGATTACCACATCGCCCCGCGTGAGGCAACGGGTAATCGGTTGCCCTCCCATCAGTGGCTCATCGAGTTTGAGCGCCCCCCCGATGACACCGACGCCTTCACGGCCACCATCGATGCCTATCTGCAACGGGTCAACCGGCACTACCAGATCCGCCGGGAGGCGCAGGCCTTTGGCCTTCCCGAGATTGTATCGCTGCCAGATGGCACGTTTTATGCGTGGCTCAAAAAGACAAAAAAGGCAGTGAGTGGACAGACGAAAGTGCCGCGCATGAGTGAATCACGAGACGTGACCGACGGCGTTCTTGCCTTGGTAGGAAACAACGGGTAGGCGCTGGCATACATGTTTTGCGCTTACGTCAAGGTGCCAGGCCCGGTGTATCAAGCACGTGGGAATTCTCGCAAGAAAAGGAACATCCCGGCTGCCCTGGCGTGGACGAGCGCCGAACTTTCCTGACGCCGAAACACGCTGTAATCCCCCCAAATCTGGCGCAACTGTTTATCGAATCACGGCTACCAACTAAACCCCACGAAGGCTTATGTACGTCCCTCGCCAGCAGCGGATGCTGGATCAGTATCTCCAGGAGATTGGGCAGATTAATCTGCTGACGCCGGATGAGGAGGTGGATCTGGCCCGCCGCATTAAAGATGGCGACCAAGAAGCGCTCCATAAGTTGACCCGTGCCAACCTGCGTTTTGTCGTTTCGGTAGCGAAAAAATACCAGGGTCAGGGATTGAGCCTGGCCGATTTGATCAATGAAGGCAACTATGGCCTGATCAAAGCCGCGCAGCGCTTCGATGAAACCCGTGGGTTTAAGTTCATCTCCTATGCCGTGTGGTGGATCCGTCAGGCTATTTTGCAGGCCCTAGCCGAGCAAAGCCGCGTGGTGCGCCTGCCGCTGAACCGTATCGGGACCATTTCTAAGATCCGCAAGACAAGCGCTCGGCTGGCGCAGCAGCACGAACGCGCGCCGAACCTGGAAGAACTGGCCGAGGAACTGGAGATCGACGTTGAAAAGGTGCGCGAGGCCATGCAGCACACGGGCCGTCACCTGTCGATGGATGCCCCGTTCAACGAGGAAGATGATAACAGCTTGTTGGACGTCTTGCCCAGTGAAGAAGGGGCCACCCCCGACGACTCGCTGCTCGACGAATCGGTTAAAATTGACATCGAACGCGCCCTCTCGCTGCTCCACCCCCGTGAAGCCGAAATCACACGGCTCTATTTTGGGATTGGCCGGGAGCATCCGTTGACGCTCGAAGAGATCGGGCAGCGCTTCGGGCTCACCCGCGAGCGGGTGCGCCAGATCAAAGAAAAAGCGCTGCGGAAGCTGCGACAAAAACACCGCCGCGAAGAATTGCAAATGCACATCGGATAAGGCATACTGCCTGCCTCCACAAAGGGAAAGCCCATCCGGCTTTCCCTTTTTTTGTTGAGCCTCATTTTGAGAGGGGCAGGCAGGCGTCGCTTTGTTTGTAATTCATAAGACGACATTCGGTTTGTCGGGCGCTGTATTTGTGTGATAGCGAAAAAGTGCGTAGAATGAAGGACCCACTCTCCGTTTGCCTCCGACGAAACGGTGATCTGTTTCCTGCTTGTATGATCCGACGGCTTACAGCTCTTTTTCTTTGGGTTTTCCCCTGCATTATTGGGTTTACGGCAGGTGCCCAACCATCGGCACAGGAAGTGCACTATGTGCATGATGCCTGGTACCGCCGCGATGGCTTGCCCCAAAGTACCGTCGTGGATGTGGTACAGTCCCAGGATGGGTATTTGTGGGTGGCTACCTATGAAGGGCTCGCTCGGTTTGATGGGATTCAGTTTACAACGTTTAATACGGAGAACACGCCCGCCATTCCCAATGACAGAATTTCATCGCTCGTAGTAACAAGCAATGGGACCATATGGGCGGGGACCCATGGCGGTGGGGTTTTTCAGGTACGCGACGGTACATTTGAGGTACCCACTATTAAGGATGGCTTGCCGCTGCGTGTCGTCGATGTCACGTATGCAGGGGCGAACGGAAGGATGTGGTTCGCGACGGGAGGCGAGGGCTTATTTCGTTGGCAGCAGGGCACTTGGGATCGCTATGAAGTGCGGGAAGAACTTCGTGATGAAGTGATTACAACCCTGCATGAAGACAAATGGGGAACCTTGTGGGTGGGTACCCAAACGGCCGGACTATTTCGTTTGCAAAATCTGGAAATGACGCCGTTTGCTGAGGACCTGGGAATTGCACATATAACCTGCATCTTTATTGACGCTGAGGATCGGATGTGGGTGGGTACCAATGATAATGGTGTTTTTGTAAACCAAGACGGAATATGGACGCACCTCACCCTCAACGAGGGCTTATTTAGCAATTCCATACGGGTCATTTACCAGACGCATGATGGAACCGTGTGGATTGGGGGACGAGAGGGATTAAATTACTGGGAGAACCAGACCCTGAAGGCGTATGATCATGCCCTCTCTGGGCAACATATTCGTGCGATCTATCAGGACCGGGAGCAAAACATCTGGATTGGCACGAGCGAAGGACTGAGTCGCCTCAAGCAAAGCAACATCATCACCTTGTCTGAGGTGGAGGGATTGCCGCATCCTTACGTCCGGGCGGTGTATCAGGATCAGGGCGGAGCCATGTGGATTGGGACAGAAGGCGGGGGGGCTGTTCGTGTGACCGACGATGACATGACGACGTATACCACCCGCGATGGACTTCCCCACAATCGGGTGCGTGCGTTGGCTGGATTGGAAGATGGCACCGTTTGGTTGGGGACCGATGGAGGTGGCTTGGCGGCATGGAATGGGGAGCAGTTTGAAACCTATACCACACAGCATGGGCTACCGGGCAACAGCATCCGGTCGCTTTTTGTTGACCGAAACCATTGGCTGTGGGTGGGGACCAACGGAAACGGATTGAGTCGGTGGGATGGGCGGCGTTTCACCAACTACTCGGTGGCAAACGGGCTGGTCAACAACGATATCTTATCCCTTTTTCAGGATCGAACGGGGACGCTCTGGATCGGCACCGAAAGCAGCGGCATCAGTCGCTTGGATGGGACCCTTTTTTTGGAGGAATTAACTACAGAAAATGGATTGGCCAGCGATGCGGTCTATGACTTTTATGAAGATGCGAGCGGGGCGATCTGGATTGCGACAGCCGGTGGGATCAGCCGGTATGAGGAAGGAGAACTCCGTAGCCTGAGCCGCGGCGGGACGTGGCTCGATGGCGTGGTGCTAGCTATCGCAGAGGATAACTTTGGGTTTTTCTGGTTCACCACCAACGAAGGGGTGGTGCGCGTGCACCGCCTTGATCTGGAAAACGCCTTCATTCGGGGAGGGCTCTCACGCGATCAATTGCGCATTTATGGTACCGCCGATGGCATGTTGAGCAAGCATTGTTCGGGAGGGTCTCAGCCGGCCATCTGGAAAGCGACCGATGGCCGGTTGTGGGTTCCCACACAGAATGGTGTTTCGGTGATTAGTCCTGCCCACACCGTCATAAATACCTTGCCGCCCCCGGTGCGTATTGAACGGATGTCTGTGGACTATGAAGAAGTGCCCCTCAATGAAGCGGTACGCGTCAAAGCCGGAGCGAGGCAATTCCAGATTGCCTATACGGGATTGAGCTATGCGGCCCCGGAGAAAATGCGGTTTCGTTATCGACTGTCGGGATATGATACGGACTGGGTAGAAGCGGATGCCCAACGCATGGCCACCTACAACAATCTACCTGCCGGGTCCTATCAGTTTCAGGTAAAAGCAAGCAACAACGATGGGGTATGGAATACGGAACCAGCCATTCTATCCTTCTCCGTACGCCCTCGGTTTTACGAAACGCCGTGGTTTTTTCTGTTCTTGCTCTTCAGTGTGAGTGTGACGGGATATGTAGGCTATCGACTGCGCCTGAAACATTTGCGGGAACGGGAACTGACGGTGCTGGTGGCGCGGCAGACGCAGGAATTAATGAAGGCGAAGGAAGCGGCAGAAATGGCCAGCCGGGCAAAAAGTGTGTTCCTTACCAATATGAGCCATGAAATTCGGACACCCATGACCGGTATTCTGGGCTTTGCCGAACTGGTGCGCGAAGAAACCAAAGCCAGTGGCCTGAGCGACGTGTCCGAGTTTGCCGACATTATCTACCGCAGCGGAAAGCGCCTGAACAACTTGCTCAACGATATCTTAGACCTGAGCCGCATTGAAGCCGGGCGTTTGATGTTGCAGACAGAGGTGTATGACCTGGTGCCGCTGGTGAAAGAGGCCGTCAACATCTTTTTGCCCGATGCCTGGGACAAAGGAATCAGTCTGGAGGTGGTGGGGCGTGTACCCGTGTATGCCCATGTGGATGAACAGCGGATCGTGCAGGTGGTGTGCAACGTGGTCAAGAATGCGATTAAGTTCACCGAAGAGGGGAGTGTGACGGTGTGTGTGGACCAAAAACCAGATCCTCTCGGCGAAAGTCCTGGAACGGCGATCATCACTGTCAAAGACACCGGGCGTGGCATTCAGGAGGAATTTATGCACCACCTGTTTGAGCCCTTTCGGCAGGAAGACGAAAGCCTGCAGCGGATGCATCAAGGCAGCGGACTGGGGCTGTCGATCTCTAAAATGCTAGTCGAGCGCATGGGCGGGACCATCCACATCATTTCGCAGGAAGGAAAAGGCACCACGGTGACCGTGCGATTCCCACGGATCTTGGTTGAGCCGTCCACCAACAAAGAGGTGCACTTTCTGAGCTAGGTCATCTTCTGTTGATGGCCAAGGGCAGGAGGTGATTCGGGCTAATACACGATGTGACGCCCACGGAGATATTCAGAGACGGGGTGCAAGAGCATGGGGTGAAGGCGGTACCGCTCGCCGGGTAAGATGCGCCCCGCCGCCTCGGCCGTACCATGCCGCAACTCTGGCCGCACGGCTTCTATCAAACCGAGGTTCATCAGCGACTCCATCAAAAAGATGCTCTTTGCATCGTCGGTGCGGAAGATGCGGCTGTGTTCTGCGACGGTGAGGGTATGGTGCAAGAGGAAGGCTTTCAGCGAGAAGGCCCGTTCGGCATCGAGGCGGCTGAAAAAGCGGAGATCCATGGGGTCGAGAGGATTCACCTGTACCATGCCTTCCTGGGCGTCGAAGTCGGTGCTGAGGAGCCAGTAGTAGAGGGCCAGCATGATATTTTGCCCACTCTGTTTAAACAGCCGGTCGAAAAAATCCTCTCGCAGGATAGCTTGATAGGCATCGTTGGTCCGGGCACGACGTAGCCGTTGCCGAAGCAACGGGGAAATGTCGGGGGGTTCCACAAAATGAGGTGGTAGCCCACTCCGCCGGTGACGGTTCATAATCAGGGCTTCGAGGGCAGGGCGGTCGAGGGGAGCAAGCCGATAGGAGGTCACCAGACCCGTCGCTACTCCACACGTTTTTTCGATCAGTCCCCAGGTGTGCGTACCAACCACCGCCACCCAAAAGACACGGGTGGATGTACGCGAAAAGAAAACGAGCGTCCGCGCCATCAATGCCTGCCCACCCGGTGCCCGCAATACCAGGTGCTCCAGGTTGTCGAGAAGGCCCACAGCAGGAGGTTTGGGCCGCGGC
>JAUIDY010000234.1 GCA_030428385.1 Rhodothermia bacterium
TACGAATCGTTTAGGATCCTTTGTGTCGGCGGGGTAATTCGTTTTGGATTAGTTGCAGCGTTTGGATATAGTGCGTGGGCTTAAAAAGGTGCAGGATCAACGTGTAAATAAAAACGCCCAGCATGATTTGAATTCCTAAAAGATAGGCGTGTGGCCAATGGGTGGGAAGCACGCGTCCTGCCCCCCACACTACCAACCCCATCACGAGTGCGCATAGGAAGGCGGGAAAGAGGTTTTTGACCACATCGGAGAAGGACAACCCGATGAGGGAAACAGCAATGCGAAGGCTTGGATAGCTGATCAGCAAGAAATAACACCCATAGGCAAGGGTTACCCCATACAAGCCCCACGTTAAGGCGGTGGCAATAACGAGCACGCCCACCAGACCAACGGTCCCGCCCACTTTAAATTGCAGATCGGTACGGCCCTGAGACTGATAAATGTTGCCGTTTAGTGTGAGGATCGACTGCCCGAGCCCTACCACACTGAACACCTGAAGCAAAGGAATCATCATCGACCAGGAGGAGCCAAACAAACCGAGGACGAAGGACTCTGCCACCACAAAAAGTCCCACCATCATCGGAAATGTGACTAGGGCAATAGCGCCGGTCATCTGCAAATAGACCTCGGCCACCCGTGCCTGGTCGTCCTGAATGATAGAGAGGGCGGGAAACATCACCTGACCGATGGTGTGGGAGACGATTTTTAACGGCATCATCATCAACTCGTACGCCTTGCCATAGATACCCAAAGCCATAGAGCCCAGAAAGCGGCCAATCAGTAAATCGTCGGCGTGACGAAACCAGTAGTTGATGGTGCTGAAGCCCAGCAGGTTAGCGCTAAACGCCCAAAGCTCCTTGATGGCGGCCCGATGGATGCGCAGGCGCGGTTTCCAGGAATGAGCCAGCCAAAGCAGGCACGAGGTGCAACCTGCTTTGACTAGTGTTTGGATAACCAGGCTCCACACGCCCTTCCCGGAGAGGGCTAACCCGATGCCGACAGCCCCGGAAAGAGAAAGCGCGGCTAGGTCTACCCAGGCTAATTTTTTGAAATCCAAGGTCCGTTTTAGCTGGGCGATATGTACCAGGCCAAACGCATCAAACAGGAATTTAGCGGAAAGCAGGGCGGTCAGCGGCTGTAAAAGCGGTTGTTGATAGAAAGCGGCAAGAAGCGGGGAAAGGCCAATGAAGGCGAGGGTTAAGACCAAGCCAACACCCACATTCAGCCAAAAAATGGAATCGAAATGAGCGCGGGTGATCTCTTTCTTCTGGATGAGGGCCGCACTGAAACCAAGATCTACAAACAGGTCGGAGAAGCCGGTAAAGACCACCACCATCGCGATTAAACCAAACGCCTCAGGGGGCAGCAAGCGTACTAAGATGATGAGGATGATGAACTGAAGTCCCTGTGCTCCCAACCGCGACACGGCACTCCACATGATGCCCCGGACAGTCCGGTTACGAAAACGGTGGGAGGCGTTATCTGACATAGAGGGAAATGTTGTAGCAATGCGGGTCTAACAGAGCATGAGAGCTGTTGGTCGTGGTTCAAGAGTTGGTATCGTATCCCAGGCGTTCCATTCGGCTTGCACACATTTGTTCGATGCAATGCAAGTTTTGCGCCCCAAAAAAATCAATCCATGAGATAGAGCGATTGCCCACCGGCTGAAAAGGGTGGTCAAGCCGAGGCGTAATGTCATTGGTTTCAGGTAGCCCCAAGTGTAGGGCGAGTTGCCGAATAACGTTCAGCTTGTCGGCTGCAAAGTCTTCATAGCGAACAAACTGTATAGTGTCTTGGTGGGATAGATAAATGTCTACCGCCCGGTTCCAGCGAGCAGCAAGCATTTCGATATAGGTGGTACCCGTAAGCCCCATCCAAGAGCCGTCCAAGACGGGGCACCACTGATCATTAATTTCTTTCCATTCCTGAAGGAGTATAGAGGGTAGATCGCCCGGTATTTTTAGCCGGTTGAGGATGCTTCGAATGTTAGAACGGGGATCTCTTACAACCAAAATAAATGAAGCTTTTGGGAAGTGGTTATGCAGAGAATCATACATGAACGTTAGGTGCGGTTCTTTGATAAGATCCTTGGAAAAAGCCAACTGATGTCTATTGACAAAGGTATCGACTGACATAGTGGCGTTATACATTTTAACTATCTGGGTTGATGTGATAAACGCCAGGTCTAAGGTCGCCGTTAGGTTGGCAAACTCCGCCAAGAGAGCAGCAATGGCCGTTGTACCAGACTTTTGATTGCCTAAAACAAAAATGGGAGCTTCCTGAACAGAACAGAAAAGAGAAGCGATCTTGGTCTTTAGGAAGAGTGCGCTCCAGTGTAGGTGTGCTTTCAAACTTTTGTCTTGAGACATACGCCACAGCGAGAAGCTAGGTGGTAGTGACATTCAAAGTAGCCAGATCATCGTCGAGGCAAGATAAACGAAGGCCATATAATTGCGCGCCGTCTTCTCATACCGCGTCGCCACGCGCCGATAGTGCTTCAAACGGCCGAAAAAACGCTCTATCTTGTTCCGGTCCTTGTATAGATTCAAGTCGATCTCCCGCTGCACTTTACGGTTTCGCTTCGATGGAATCACGGCCTCGGCTTCTTGGGCTTCGATGAAAGACACAAAAGTGTACGGTCCCAGGGTTAAACCACAGACTTATATTTTTTTATTAGTTTTATCGCCTGCTGGGCAATGTCAAAATTCGCTTCCACATGATTGCGGCCAGCCTTACCTAATTTACGCCAGAGATCCGGTTGTTGGGATAAAAAAGCAAGCCTTTGACCCATTGCTTGAACGTCCTTTTCCTCAACCAAGAACCCAGTTTTTTCATGACGAACAACGTCCGGGATGCCGTTGTGCCGAGTGGTAATGATGGGCAATCCCCTTGCCGAAGCTTCAATAAAACTAACCCCCAACCCTTCTTGGTCACCATTCGGGGCAGTGACACAGTGTTGCATATAAATGTGACTCTTTCCGAGTTGTTCAGAAACTTCAGCGTGTGGCATTGCTCCGAGACAATGAATGTTAGCTGACAGGTTCATGGAATGAACTTTATGGTTCAAATTCTCCCATAAGGGACCCGCTCCAACTATACTAAGATGAAGGTCTAAACCAGGTGGTACTAAACGCAAGGCTATATCAAAAG
>JAUIDY010000235.1 GCA_030428385.1 Rhodothermia bacterium
GGGCGGTGCCACAAAGAATACCCAGGGTTACCCATAGCCACAGCAGGTGGTTAGGTCTTGACAATACTGATTGCATAGCGCCTCGTAATTGGAGAGGACAGTTCTTCTGTCATGCTGCGTACGCTGACGAGTCTGAGATGACAAGTCACTGCCAGTGGCCGAGCCATGCAGAACCCATCAGCATAGGCAGGTCAGTCTACGGAGAAAGGACAAGGTAGCACAGAAGATGTGTTATCCTAAGCGACGTTTAAAAAGAATCTAGACCTACTGGGTAGGTTCAAGGACAATTTCGAGGCGGTCGGAGGTTTGTGCGTCCACCATAATCACCTCGGTGCCTTGATAGCCTTGGGTGCGTGCTTCAAGGCGGCGGCGTCCGAGGGGGACCGTAACTTCGCGGGGCGTCCAGGCATTCATGGAGGCTCCGTCTACAAAAATCTCAGCGGTGACAAATTGTCCATCATTGGTTTTGGTGGTCACCGTCAGGTTAAACTGCTGGGCAAAGTCCACCACCACATCGCGTGCCTGCCCGGCTTGCAGCGTGACCGTGCGTTCCCATGTCCCTTGTTCGCTGTTCACTATGCGGAGTCGGTGTTGCCCGGCGGGTAGCTCGATGGCCTGCCGGAAGTCGGCACCCCGCCGGATGAGCTGGTCGTCCACATAAATATCGCCCCAGGGACGGGCCTGAATACCTAAGGTGCCTTGCAGTGCGACCAGCGTGGCTTCGACCAACTGGGTTTGCCCGGCTTCTACCGTCGCCGTGCCTGTATAGCGCGCATGGCCAGCTTGTTCTATTCGGATTTCGTGTCGTCCGGCAGCAAGGTCGCGTATGAGGCGAGGCGTTTGGCCTGTTGCTCTGCCGTCGAGGTAGATGGTAGCCCCGCTGGGCGTAGACGTAATGCGCAGGCTTCCTCGGGCGGATGCGGGTTCTTGTGATTCAACAGGGGGTTGGCTCGTGGCCTCGCCTGTTGTCTCTACGGCGGTGAGCGCCGGGTCTTCATCGGCAGGTGTTTCCAGAGGGGCGTCCTGCTCCGTGCTTGATGATAGCGATTCCGTTGAACCATCAGGCGGTGTGGTTTCCTCTTGCTCGGTTAAAGCGAGGGCGGTTGTTGTGGTCGCGTCTTCGGAAGAAGAGGGAGTGGAATTGCTCCAGAAGCCATTACTGGATACCGCATACCCTATGCCCCCGATCAGCAACAGGCCGAGGGTGATCATCGCCGCCAGGCGGCCCCAGTTTTTCGTTTGCTGCCCATTTCCTGCCGCCGCTTTTTCCTCAAACGATTCGATGGCCTCCAGCATTTCCGCCGCACTTTGATACCGTTTTGCCGGATCCTTTTCCAGTGCTTTCATCAGCACCTTGGCGAGGTGGCGCGGAATATCGGGATTGAAGCGCTGGAGGTTGGGGAAGTCCTCTTCGATGATGGACTTCATAATGACAAACTGCCCGCTGCTTTTTTCAAACGGCAGCCGCCCCGACAGCATCTCATAAATGGTTAATCCCAGCGACAAAAGGTCGCTCCGCTGGTCAATCTGCTTGTCGCCGCGGGCTTGTTCGGGCGACATATAAAGCAAGGTGCCCACGGCCCCGCCCGTCGCTGTTGTTTCGCCCGTGCTTTCGGCAATAGATTTCGCCAGCCCGAAGTCCATCACTTTTACGCCCCCGTCTTCGGTGAGCATGATGTTGGCGGGCTTGATGTCGCGGTGAATAATGCCGCGTTCATGCGCATAGGAAAACGCCCGGAGGAGTTTTTTGATGACGGGTAAGGCCTCATCCCAGGTAAATGCTCCCTGGCGGTTTAACCGTTCGCCCAACGTTTCGCCATCAATAAACTCCATGGCGATGTAGGCGGAATCGTCGGTTGGGCGAAAGGCATACACCGTCACAATGCTGGGGTGGACGATTTTTGCCAGCGCCTTCGCTTCGCGCTTAAAGCGGCGAATAAAGGAATCGTCCTTCGCCAGCGTCGGGGTGATGAACTTCAGCGCTACCCGCCGCTCCAGGTGGACATTTTCCGCTTCATACACCACGCCCATGCCGCCCCGCCCTAATTCGCGCAGGACGCGGTAGTCATTAATGACTTCTCCGACGAGCGAGGTTTCGTTCATGCCATCCGCGGCTGGTGGTGCCCCGCCCTGTTGGTAACTTCCAAGGGCGCTATGCGAGGGGGCAAACCCATTTCCCCAAGGTACTTATCCGTACGGGAAGTTGCGACATCTGCTAAATAAAGCGCTGTTTGTCGCTCGCAGGGTCCATGTAAACGAAACGGTGGGGCCGTACCGCTAAGCCTCGGTCTCTGCCGGGGTCTCGTCCCACTCCTCGATGGCCTTGAGCACGGTGTCCACAATGTCCTCTTCGGGGACGGTGCCGATGACCTTGCCGCGCTTGAACAGATGCGCCCGCCCGCGCCCAAGCGATACGCCGAGGTCGGCGCCCTGCGCTTCGCCGGGACCGTTGACGGCGCAGCCCATCAGGGCCACGGTGAGGTCTTTCTCGAACTTGCGCTTTTTGACGGCCGCTTCCACTTCCTCGACGATGGTGAACAGGTCGCCGGTGAGCCGTCCGCACGTGGGGCAGGCGACGATGTTGACGCCGGGGCGTCCGAGGCGCAGCGCCTTGAGCAGGTCGTGTCCCACTTCCACTTCCTTCACCGAGTCGGTGGCGAGCGAGACGCGGATGGTGTCGCCGATGCCGTCGGCCAGCAACGCGCCAATGCCGATGCTGCTTTTGATGGTGCCCGTGGTAGCACTGCCACTCTCGGTCACGCCGAGGTGCAGCGGATAGTCGGTGCGCTCGGCGAGCAGGCGGTAGGCCTGGATCATAAAAAACACGTCCGAGTGCTTCACCGAGATGATGAGGTCCTCGAAGCCGTGTTTGGTGCAGATGTCGATGTGGCGCATGGCGCTTTCGAACAGCGCCTCTGGCTGCGGATACCCGTATTTGTCGAGGATGTCGCGCTCCAGCGACCCGGAGTTGACGCCGATACGAATCGGGGTGCCCGCTTCTTTGGCGGCTAGCAGCACCTCGCGCTCCCACTCTTCCTTGCCGATGTTGCCGGGATTGAGGCGCACCTTCGCCACGTTGGCCTCGATGGCCTGCAGGGCGTACTGGTAGTTAAAATGGATGTCGGCGACGATGGGG
>JAUIDY010000105.1 GCA_030428385.1 Rhodothermia bacterium
CCTCGGTGGCGGGCGGCGTGATTCAATCCTACACCGATTCAGGTTTCCTTCTTGAGCATGGCCCCCACTCTTTTCGGAGTGGTACGCCGCTATTCTCCGCGTTGCTGGAGGAATTAGGCATATTGGAACAGGTTCAACCTTCCAAGCCAGCCGCTCGAAAACGCTACATCGTTCGTGAAGGTGAGGTTCTGGCGTTGCCCCGTGGACCTTCAGGCTTGCTTTCCACCCGCTCCCTTTCAATCCCTGGGAAGCTCCGCCTACTGCTTGAACCGTTTATTCCTCCAACCCCTTCTATTTCAACGGTTTCCGTTGCCGCGTTCGTGCGCCGTCGCCTAGGCGCTGAAGCACTCACCTATGCGGCCAATCCGTTTGTCGCTGGTATCTTTGCGGGTGATCCCGAACAGCTTTCCATGCCTCATGCTTTTCCGCGCCTTTGGCAGATGGAACAGTCCCACGGTTCGCTCCTGCGTGGCATGCTTGCGCATCGAAAAAAAAAGGGGGCGTCACCTCTCCCCTCCGGCATTTTCTCCTTTCGAAATGGGGCTGCGACGTTAATAAACGCTCTGGTAAATCATTTAAATGGGTGCCTCCAGTTAAATGCAACCGTGAGCGGGCTTTCCTACATCAATAGGCGCTGGCAGATTGTTTTTGATCCCACTAAAAAGCCCCTTTCGTTCGATTACGTCCTTTCGACACTACCGTTATTCGCATTCGAAGCGCTATCCTTCAACGCTTCTGTCGATCGGTCTCCGCTGGCACAAGCCTACTATGCTCCGATAGCGGTCGTTTCGATGGGTTTCAACCGAAACGATGTTGCCCACCCCCTCGATGGCTTTGGGATGTTGCTCCCCGAAGTGGAGCACCCCTTCCACATTCTTGGTACCATCTTTTGCTCATCGGTTTTTCCGAATCGTGCGCCTTCAGGACAGGTGTTGCTCACTTCCCTTCTCGGAGGGATGCGTCACCCCCACCTCATTCAAGCGCATCCCCAAAAACGACACGCCCTGGTGCTTGATGACCTTCAGCGGCTGCTCGGCGTCACGGGAAAGCCCACGTTCGTACACGAACATGTTTGGCCACGGGCAATCCCACAATACAATCTGGGCTATGAAAACGTCTTAAAAGGATTGTCCGGCTTAGAAACAGCACATCCTGGACTCTATTTCGCCGGCAATTATCTAAACGGCGTTTCCGTTCCTGATACCATTGCCTCTGCACATCAGGCTGTGGAGCGAATTGTTTCTGAACGAAGAGGGTTATGACGTTGGTTTATCAGGAAGGGGCTGTGTGGCGAAAAAGTCGGCGTAAAACCGCTGCGTATACCGCTCCATCAAATCGAGCACGCGTTCCTGTTTTTCTGAACGTATGATCAGCCCAACGTGGTGTCGTTTGTCCATGCGCCACACGATTTCGGGATCGTCATAAGCGGACGTATCGGGGTATTCCTGACGGGCAAGCGTGACTAATATGCCTGAATGGTCATTGCGCACGGGGGGAAGAACGTACGTTTCATCTTCGCCCAACGCTTCTATTTTGGCCCACTCTTCCCACAAGTTGATGCCACTGGAGGCCTCAAGCATCTCCGCGATGTTTGCGCCTCCCACCCGGGCTGAGGTTTCTAGAAAATAATACGTTCCATCGGCATGGGCCTTGATAAACTCGGTGTGGGAGACCCCACTTCTAAGCCCCATCGCGGCCATCACCAGGCGGTTTTGACCGAGCAGGGCCTCTTCTTCCGCCGAGCCATATTCGACCGTATGCGTGGCGAATACCCCGCCTTCGTGTGCAACCTGCATAGGTGTATCGCTATAACGGTGCGCTCGGGCGAAAACCACTTTCCCTTCGTAAATGATTGAATCGACGTGGAAGATGTCCCCTGGAACAAAGCGTTCGATCAGATAAAACGATTGTTCATCGCCTAGTTTTTCAAGGTGGGGCCAGAGTTCATCCGCGTGGTTAATTTTTTTGATTCCGGTTGCTGAGGCCTGAAGGCGTGGTTTCAACACCCAGGGACCCGTTTCACGGTCGAGGTAATCTCGTAACCGGTCGTAGTTGAGTACATGCTCATACGCAGGTACCGCGATGCCATGCTCTGCTGCTTGCGCCCGCATCGCCAGTTTGTCGCGGAAGTAGCGGGTACGGGTATCGCCCAATCCTGGCACACGCAGGTGCTCCCGCAACGCAGCAGCTCGTTCTACATCAAAATCGTCAAGCGCAACGATACGGTCCAGCTTCTCCCTGCGTGCGATATAGCTGACGCTGTTAACTAAGTCAGCCATTTTCCATTCATCGCCGTGCTCGGGCATGTAAAAAACGTCATCGATGGCTTCCCAGGGCCACGGTTCGTGCTCCAGGTGTTGCGACGTGACGAGTAACACCCGGCATCCTTGTGCCTTGGCGGCTTTCAAAAAGGCCCCCCCCTTAAAGTAACAGGCAATACAGAGGAGCGTCATCGGTTGGGTTGGCGACATCGTGAAATGGTCGGTTTTGACAAGAGATGAAATACAGGAAGCGAAGGGCATAGCAGCTTCCAGAGCACATTCAACGCTTCAAGAAGTAGCACGGCTCCATCAAAACTATTATCTTCCGCCGCTTTCCACAATTGCTCTCTGTTTCGCGTGAGCCAGCCGGGTCGTATCCATCGTCATGAGTCGTTTCCGTCCGTTCACGTGGACGCACGAACCATTGATGTATGGGTCCCCCCTTCGTATGAGGAGGGTTCCTCCTCCCGCTTTCCCGTGCTGTATATGCACGACGGCCAAAATCTCTTTGATGCAAAGCTGGCCTTCGGAGGGATTCCGTGGGGTGTGGACGATGTGCTCGCCAAGTTGATTGATTACGACGAAGTGGATCCCGCTATTATTGTGGGGATCTGGAACACGGCCCACCGCATCCCCGAGTACATGCCTCAAAAACCTACGGAAGAGGCGCGCCCGCCCTTTCAAGAGCGGTTTGCAGAGAACTTCGGCGGTGCCCCCATTTCCGATGCGTACCTCCGGTTTGTGGTGGAGGAGCTTAAGCCTTTTGTGGATACCACCTATCGCACACGGGCAGACCGCACCCATACCTTCATATTAGGCTCAAGCATGGGGGGCTTAATCTCGTTGTACGCCATTTGCGAATATCCTGATGTGTTCGGTGGCGCGGCGTGTTTATCGACCAGCTGGACCGTAGCGGGGCGCGTTATGGTTCCGTATCTGAGTGATCATGTACCAGACCCCGCCACGCACCGTCTCTATTTCGACTATGGCGTGGAAGCCCAGATTGCCACCTATGAAACCCACCAGAAGCGCGTTGACCGCATCTTGGCGCGGGCAGGCTATACCCGCCATGTAAACTGGACCACCCGCCGTTTTCCTGATGCCGAGCACTCAGAACAGGCCTGGCATGACCGTGCCGATGTCCCGCTAAAGTTCTTGCTCCGTCCCTCGTAATGCAGAACGGAAACCGATCAATTTTTGCTATCGGATAAGCAACATTTGCCTGGCGAGGGTGTGCCCATCTGCGTTTAGCACGTAGTGATACACTCCGGATGCAAGATCAGCAGCGTCGAAGGCCACCTGATGATAACCGGCTGTCACATGCCCATCTACCAGAGTGGCCACTTCTCGGCCCAGTACATCGAACACCTTGAGTGATACGGCAGCCCCTGTTGGTACCTGGTAATTGATCAATGTGTGTTGGTTAGAGGGGTTCGGGTAGCTTTGCTCCAGCCCATAGTTTACCGGAATCTCAGGAAGTACGTCGCTACTTACGCTGATGGCATCGGATACGAACGTTGTGATGGTCTGTGGTGGCAAGGTCACTGAAAACGTAGAGCCGGACACCACGACGTCGTCAAGCCGCTCCACATCCTGATTGATCGACGTGATATACCTGTTAAACGTCGCGGACGTCAAGTCGTCAACGATAAAGTTGACCTCCTTTTCTGTGCTCTCATCGTTAATGGCAACCAGTACCATTTTTTGGGTTTGCGGATCGGTGTAGGCCGTTACGTTTACCCTAAGGAAGCCGCGCCCGATAGGCCCAAAAGTATGAATTCGAACGTCGTTTGGGCGAACAAATCTCGAAAACTGAGAAAACGCGTAGCCCCGTTTGGTCACCCTTCCTTCAGCTTCACGGAATTGCCCATCCCCCAGGAAGGAATAGTACCGTTTCAGGTACCACCAGACATACGCGTTCATATTACTTTTCATCGACGTGTGTACCGTGCGGAGCATTTCCATCGTCTCCTCCCATCGCTCTTCATCCGTAAACTCGTCCCACGGCGTCGAAATATTTCCCGTGTTCAAATTTAGCAAGTATTCCGTCATCCACACCTCTTTCCCTTTTTCTTCGGCAAGCGGATAACTAGAATTCCCTCCGCCGTATATATGGCCTCCGATGATGTCGGTATGCGCGGCAGCTAGGGAATCATTCAAGATAGGGTCCGAGAAGTCCTTCCGAAACTGAAACGATTCGGGCGCCATAATGCGGGCTCCAATCGACGGGGCATGATCTCTTAGAAATTGGACCATGTTTTCTGAACTCCAACCCGTCCAGCTTTCCGCAAAATCAGGCTCATTCTGGATGGAGATGGCGTGCATGTTGACGCCATTATTTTCCATGAAGGTATTAAAATCGCGAAGGTGCTGGGCGTAAGCATCGTATTTATTTACATCAACCGTATCGGGATCGCCCGCATTTATTTTCGCTTTTAATAGATCCTGCGGCGCATTCCAGGGCGTTGCAAAAATTAACGCGCCCAACTCACTCGCCTTTTGTGCGGCTTCCAGATTTTCACTCCATTGATTGGGGTTCGGGTTGATCCCTAGTCGCAACACCGAAAACCCGAGTTTTCCGTCACCGAGCCCAAAAGCCGTTTCTACTTGTTCTGCTGTTAGGTCTGGCTGCCAGAATTCTATAAACGCAGCCCCGAATCCCCGTATGACCTGCGCGGTGCTATCGGTGTAAACCTCTATATCCTGTGCCCTTGCATCGGTGGCAGTTATAAACAGTAGAACGATACCGAAAACAAATGCATGTGGTTTTAATACCGTTCGGATTTGATACTTCATGGGTCTATTTGTCTTCAAGGAAACCTACTACAAAAAACGAAGCCTGCCCCCCGAAGAAGGCAGGCTTCGTTATTTCGGCTTTCAACACCGTGTGCTTATTTGATGAGCATCATTTTCTTCGTGCTGACAAAGTTGGCTGCTTCGATCCGGTAGATATACATGCCACTGGCAAGATTCTGGGCGTCGAAGTTCACCTGGTGCGTACCTGCTTGCATGCTTCCACTTACAAGCGTCATCACCTTCTGCCCCAGCAGGTTAAAGACTTCAAGCTGTACATCCGCCGTCTGCGGTAGGTCAAACTTGATTGTCGTCACTGGATTGAAGGGGTTGGGGTAGTTTTGCTCAAGAGCAAAGGATTGGGGGAGGGTTGATTCAGGACCTTCCACATCGGTCACGATCCCTTCTCCCATCGTTACTTCCAAGGCTTCAATCTTCAACTCCGTCGTGGAGGAGTTATTGGTGGCAAACACGATGGTGTTGTACGACGACACAACCGGGCTGTTATCGATGACGGCAACCTCATAGCTATAGCTGTCATCGTCTTTGTTCAGTTTTAGGCGGACGTCATTCGCACCTTGTTTCCCTGTAGAGGGCTGCACCGACAGTTCAAATTCATACGTGCCGGCCGTGGGTGTTCCCGACAGGGAGGCCGGGCCCAAGTTGTAGGCTCCTGCGTCGGCAGGATCGTACCACACGCCACCGGCAACACCTCCCACACTACCTTCGCCACCCGATGCCCACGTTGGGGCACCGTCAGAACCATTGGGTGCGATAAACAGGTAACCGTTGGCCGCCTCATCACCACCCCATACAAATCCGACGGTCTCTGTCGAGTCTTGGCCACCCAGGTTTTGATTAAATAAGCCCAACCGGAAGCTGTTGGCATCTTCAAAACCACCGCCCTCAAATGAGATATCGCCCGTGAGCACCAAGGCTTCATCCGACGGGCGTACGGCAGAACCAAAGGACCCAGCGACGGCTGCCCATCCAGTGGCGGCATCGCCAGCGATGGTAACATCACCCACTAAGTCGCCCGGTGTAAGCGCCCATGTGCTGTCACCTTCGGCACCACCAAACTTACCACCAAGGAAACCCCAGGAATCCACGTAGAACGACGAGAAGGGAGCTTCCGGAATGGTAATCGGATCGCCCCGGTCCACTTCTACTGCATACAGATTCAAGCCCGTAATGCCTTCGATGCCATTCTGCATTGCGAAGGAGAAGCCATTAAAGTCGGTCTTCTGGGCCGTCGTGTCGATATGGGTTCCGCCATGCCAGTAGCTTTCCTCATCATCGCTGAGGATATACCACCGAACTTCGGTTGTCCCGTCAGCGAGGGGCTGCACCGAGATCTCAAACTCGTACGTCCCTTCCGCCATGATGGCACGGCGCGGAGCCTGATCGTAGTGGCCCAGCGCATTCGTGCCGCCGCTCCACGTGCTGATCCAGCTTCCGCCGTTCACCGCCCAGGCCACGCCGATGCCGCCCTGACCACTCACCGCGTCGTTGGCACCCGTGCGGTTCGTAAACATATAGCCATGTGCATCGGCTTCGTTTGAGACGAACGCTGCAGAGTCGGTGCCCGCGTTTTCTTCGTAACCCCACTGCGCGTCCGGCAAATACTGATTGGTAAGACTGCCGATGTCGTTATGCTGGAAGATCCCGAAACGGAACGGGCTCCATGCATCGATGTCGCCACCAATGATTTCAAGCTCCCCACTCACAATGAGTGCTTCTTCTAATGTGGCCGACACCGATTCGCCGAAGCCTCCTCGAACAGCGGTCCAGTTTCCGGGTGATGCGTCGCCACTCAAAAAGGCATCGCCGACGAGTGTGGTCGAGTCATTGTCGATGGTCCATCCCGAACCGGTCAGGCGACCGCCAATGCTGCCCCACGCGTCCACATAGAACGACGAGAAGGGTTTTTCAGGGATGGTAATGGGATCGCCACGGTCGACTTGAACGGCATATAGGTTCAGCCCGGTAATGCCTTCGATGCCATTCTGCATCGAGAAGGTGAAGCCGTTGAAGTCGGTCTTCTGCGCCGTCGTGTCGATGTGAGTACCGGCGTGCCAGTAGCTTTCCTCATCATCGCTGAGGATATACCACCGAACTTCGGTTGTCCCGTCAGCGAGGGGCTGCACCGAGATCTCAAACTCATACATTCCCGCTTCCATGATGGCACGGCGAGGCGCTTGGTCGAAGTGCCCCATGGCGTTGGTGCCGCCGCTCCACGTACTGATCCAACTTCCGCCGTTCACCGCCCAGGCAATGCCGATGCCGCCTTGACCGCTCACCGCGTCGTTAGCGCCGGTGCGGTTCGTGAAGAGGTATCCGTGCGCATCGGCTTCGTTTGAGACGAACGCTGCAGAGTCGGTGCCCGCGTTTTCTTCGTAGCCCCACTGCGCGTCTGGCAAATACTGATTGGTAAGACTGCCGATGTCGTTATGCTGGAAGAGCCCGAAACGGAACGGATTCCACGCATCGATGTCACCGCCTACAATCTCGAGTTCCCCACTCACAATGAGTGCTTCCTCCAACGTGGCCGACACCGACTCGCCGAAGCCACCTCGAACAGCCGTCCAGTTTCCTGGGGCTGCGTCACCACTCAAAAGGGCATCGCCGACGAGTGTGGTCGAGTCATTGTCAATCGTCCAGCCTGAACCAGCGAGGCGTCCGCCAATGCCGCCCCACGCATCCACGTAAAACGAGGAGAAGGGCTTTTCGGGGATGGTGACGGGGTCGCCGAGTTCAACCTGCACCCCGTACAAATTAATGCCGGTGATGCCTTCGATCCCATTCTGCATCGAGAAGGTGAAGCCGTTGAAGTCAGTCTTTTGCGCTGTGGTATCGACGTGGGTACCGGCGTGCCAATAGCTGACGTCGTCGTCGCTGAGGATAAACCAGTTCAATTCCGTCGTCCCGTCAGCGAGGGGCTGCACTGAGATTTCGAAGTCATACATCCCCGCTTCCATGATGGCGCGGCGCGGGGCCTGGTCGGAGTGCCCCATGGCGTTGGTGCCGCCGCTCCACGTGCTGATCCAACTTCCGCCGTTCACCGCCCAGGCGATGCCGATCCCGCCCTGCCCACTCACCGCGTCGTTGGCACCGGTGCGGTTGGTCAGCAGGTATCCGTGCGCGTCGGCTTCATTTGAAAGAAACGCCGCCGAATCGGTGCCTGCATACTGGATATAGCCCCACTGCGCATCGGCCATATACTGATTGGTAAGATCGCCAATGTCGTTATGCTGGAAAACACCAAAACGAAGTGGATTCCACGCATCGATGTCACCGCCAACGATCTCAAACTGACCAGAGACCACCAAGGCTTGATCAAGTGTTGCGGACATTTGGTCGAAGCCACCGCGAACGGCGGTCCAGTTACCGGGGGTATCTGCACCGCTCAACATCACATCGCCAGCCGGGGTATTGGCATCATTATCGATGGTCCACCCAGAACCAATAAGGCGACCGCCAATGTCCCCCCAGTCATCGATAAGCGTTTGCGCATACATCGTACTTGTGCCCAATAATAACATAGGCAGTACAAGTACAATCACTTTGGTAGAAATCCATTTCATGATTGAGCCTCGTAAGGTTACTCGTAGGGTTAATGGCGTGAGTGGCGGAGGGGCACAGATCAATTATGATCCGTGCCCCTGCTGACGCCTTCCTCTATTTGATGAGCAGTAGTTTTTTCGTCAGGGTTACTTCGCCTTCGCCTTCCAGCCGGTAGTAATACACCCCGCTGGGCAGGCTGCTCGCATCGAAGGTTACCGTGTGCCGACCGGCGTGGGTTCTGCCTTCAACAAGGGTCGCGACCACCTGTCCGAGCGTGTTATACACCTTGAGCGAGATCGCTCCGGCGTTGGGGACGGCGTAAGTGATCTCCGTGCTCGGGTTGAAGGGGTTCGGGTAGTTCTGCTCCAGGACGAAGCCAGTGGGTACCTCGGAGGATTCGCTGCTGGTGGGTCCCCCTAATCCATTCTGCAACCAATCATTAATCTGCGCCCATTCAGCGTCTCGCTGGGCTTCCCAAGCCGGGAGTTGGTCGGGGAACCAGTTCAAGTCACCCAAGGGGAATCCGCCCATGGCAGCCGTTTGCAGTTCGGCATTGTTGTAGGCCATGTTTTCCGGGAGCGGCCAGATCTGGTCAAATCCAGCTTCTGGCATAAAGGACCAATCAATGTCGGCGTTGTCATCCCACTTGTTTTCCATAAAGACCAACAACGCTTCCTGATTGGTCGCGGGCACGATAAACCCAGGATCCACATCGTACATGTTCGAGGCGTCGTAATTCATATTGGGGAAAACCCGGTTGCCATTCCCATCGGTGGAGTCCATAAACGCAATGCTGCCTTCACCCACGGCGGGGAAAGGATGGCGCAGCAAGTCCTGCTCTCGCATCCGGGTGCGATCCTGGCAGATGTTGTCGCAGTTTTCCATCCAGTCCACGAACCAATCGTAGTAGTGGTAATTGTTGTAACCGACGTAGATTTTCCGATCCACATCCGTGAAGTCCACATCAAAGCCGAAAGAGTCCACCGGGGTTATGCCCGCGATGAGTGCCCCACCGGGTGGATCACATTCGCCGTCTTCGAAATCGTCGTAGTCCTGATCATCATCACACACGGCCAGCGAGTTGTAGCCCAACATGTAGGGGTTCACAAAAATGGAGTTGGTGATGGACAAATTGTTGAGCCAACCTGATTGAATAACCCATTCAACCGTATTTAAAACGGTTACATGGTTGAGGTGGATGTTGTCCCCGTACTCATTCCCCTCCATCATCACGATGCGGCTGATATTCGAGAACGTAGTGTTCTCAAAAAGGAGGTAATCGTAGTGCCATCCCGTACTTTGGAATGGGAAAGAGATGGCCCTTCCATAGTACTGGAAGTGGTTATCCGCGTTATTCCGAAAGTGACTGTTCATAAAGGTCCCTTCGAAATGGTCGGCTTTTACGGTCACCGACCCGCCTGCTTCCGCGCCGATCCCTGCATAATCAAACAGGACCCCGTTAAAGTATCCGATTTCAGGATCTGCGCCGGGCTCCTGGTTCTCGAACGTAACCGACGAACTGACTTTGTTGCCTAAAATATCGGCGTAGCGAAGCCAGACGTTTTGCATGCGTACGTCGCCAAAGCTTTGTACCAGATACGCCCGGTCGATTTCTTCTTCCGTCCAAAGAATCTGCGGTGGTGCCGACTCCTGATCCGTACCCGCCTTGGGTGCATAAATGTCGAGCGACTCACCATGATCGATGAAAATGGCGCTACTCAACACGTAGACTTCGTACGGCGTCAGTTTGAATACGGTATTATTTATGTTTCCCGCATCTTTCGCTGCCTGGATGGCTGCGTTTAGCGTTCCGTAGGTGCCTCCGGTCTCATAGAAACCCAAGACCTCTACTGTGTCCTTGGCAGCTTGACCATATAATGAACTGCTCACACAGAGCATTAAGGCCAACGTTAGTATCGCGTTTTTCATCGTGTACCTCTCAGGGTTTTTTCCTTTTCTGATGCGCCTGATTACCCTCTAAAAAAGGAGTCGTTAGTATCGAACCCGTAAGCCTA
The DNA here is from genome assembly GCA_030428385.1 of Rhodothermia bacterium. Lineage (GTDB taxonomy): Bacteria > Bacteroidota > Rhodothermia > Rhodothermales > JAAAOL01 > JAUIDY01. Next base: position 10,634 of record JAUIDY010000105.1, read on the forward strand.
TGTTGGTTGTTAGCCCATAGTTTTGGATGCCATTAAAGCCTCCGGTCGTTCGCTGTGCCGACTCGTTATTTGCGTTGTTAAGATTTTGGACGTCCAGGAAGAGCTCGCTGTTGGCGAACGGCAGTTTTTGCCGTGCCGAAAAGTCAACCCGGAAAAAGTCGCGTGTAAATCCATCCCGTTCGGGAAACTCACCGCCGATGTTGGTCACGGAATTGCCCTGGAACGTGAAGGACAAACGGGTAGAAAAGCCTCGGTAGTCGTAGCCGAGATAGGTGTTAAAAATATCGTTTGGCTGGTCGATCAAACGGCCCGTTCTCGAACTGTCAACCAACACCGCGATGCGGTCACGGCCTTGCAATTCCACTTCCACGTTGTAGAAGGGATACCGGGTATCGGAAATGATATGGGTATAGTTCAGCCCGAATACGGTGTTGTTGAGGGGCTTCGGCAAGTACCAGAAACTGGTCTGTAGCTCCACCTCAAACCCCTGCACGGTGGCCTCGAACGGATTGTTAAGTGGGCGAATGACTGTCGCGTTTGATTGCGGGATGACCACATTGTTGCCATCTCGGACAATCGTGTATCGTGCCAACGAGTCGATACCGGCCCGCTCTGCTGCATCTAACTGATAGACCGCCGTGTAGACAAACCCATCAATCTTTTTGTGGAAGTACCCGGCAGACAAAAGCCCAAGCCTGTTTCCGTGGAAGGTGACGTTGACGTCGTGATTATAGGCCCGCGCCGGTTTCAGGTCGGGATTCCCGGTGTATACACTATTTCCCTGCGTGATCGTGAATTTCGGGGAGATCTGGCTATAATCAGGACGGGCGAGGGTTTGCGTGTAGGCATACCGCAGATCCATCCAATCGAAGACCGACAGGCGCATCTGCCCCATCGGCAACAGATATTCGTTGGAGGTCACCGAGGTGGTGTCATACATGATCTGCCCCTGGGCATTTCTCTGATCGCGGGCATTGTAGGCAAAATAGTCTGATTCTACCCGCTCGAAGCGCGCCCCGCCAAGAACCATCAACCGCCCCATATTTAGCCGAGTCATGGCATAGGTGGCGAGGTAGTCCTCTTTGTACTCATAGTCATTCGTAAGCTGCTGGTAAGGACCATCATACCAGCCGCCCTCAGAACCGGTCGTCACTTGTGAATTCGAAGCGTCGAAGGCAGGGTTGCCAATGATGTAGTCGAGGATGTTCGTGAGGAGATCGGGGTTTGAGGCGTAGTACACATCCCCAAAACGATCATCCAGGAAGGGGTCGAATAGGCCAGGATCACTATTGATAAAGAAGGTCCCCGGCAAATCACCCTGCGGATTGATAACAAGCCCGAATTCGTCTTCAATGGCTTGCATCATCTGACCTTGAATCCCATCGCCGCCACCAGCGCCAAACCCCAGATACGGCGTTTCCTGGTCGGTCGTGTTGGTCTGGTTTTCAATCAACCCGCCAAACTTCAAAAAGCCCGCTACACTGGTCCCGATGGTAAACGGAACTTCAAAGTCTGCTTTATAGGAGAATTTCTCCTCTTTATAATCGTTGCTAAACAGGTTGGCACTTCGCAACACCACCTGATCATCTCCCCGGTAGTCGATGAGGTAAGTCAGGTCTTCCGGGATCTCGTCGTCTCGAGGCACCCCACCTTGCAGGGCATCGGTCTGGTTGAGACTAATGGAAGGAGAATCCTCGAGCAGGTTGCTTGATGACGTATAACTAGCCGAAACATCTGCCGTGAGAAAACCGAGGTCGTAGTCGAGCTTCAAGGTGTGCAAACGCTGCTCGATGGCATTGTCCCCCACTCGGAGGTTCCAGTTCATCCGGCCCGTGTTGTATTCGATGGATTGCCGGTGATCAATAAAGTCGGAGTTTAATTGGGTGTAGACGTTCACAAACTTGAGCGAACCATTCGGAATCTGGTAATCCAGAATCAGGTTGCCCCCATAGCGCTTCCGGGTTTCAATATGCCGGTTAAACGTGACGCTGTTCACCTGGACGGGACGGAACCCAGATACCGAATCTTGCTCGACGGCATCTGCCCGGATTCCGTAATTGGCACTCAGGTTATCCGCATCGCGGTCATAGGACTCAGCATTAAATAAGACGTAGGCACCCAGCTTATCGTTAAAGAAGCGGTTGCTGCCCGAAAGCACAGCACGGTAGTTTCCGAACGTATTACTTTTTGCGGTATACCCTTGCTGCCACAACACATCCACATGCGGTTCGGCCGGGGCTTCGCGCAATTCCATCTGCACCGTTCCCCCAATCGCGTTGGCGTTCATATCAGGGGTGAGTGACTTATGCACCGCAATAACGCGGATCATGTAGGGCGAGACGGTGGTCAGGTCCACGCTTCGGTCGTTGTTCACCCCCCCGCTCCCTGCGCCCGGGTTTGAGGAGAGGCCAATCTGAGAGCTCCCCGTTGCGGACAGCTTCACCCCTTCCACCTCGATGGAATTATATTTTGGGGAAAGGCCACGAATCACCACCTTGCTGTCTTCGCCCGAGCTTTTCTGGGTAGAAATACCTGGGAGGCGGCTAATGGCTGCGGCAGCATTAAAATCGGGCAGTTCCTGAATTCTTGTCTCGGAAACGACGTTTACAATATTGTCGGCGGTGATTTGCTGGTTGATCGCCTGCTGCTGATCCGATCGCTGGGCACTAACGATGATCTCGTACCCCTCGATGGTTTCCTGCGTCATCTCCATATCTACCACCTGCCTAAAGCCAGCTGGTACATCCACGGTCTGCTCAATGGACTCGTACCCCACGTAACTAAAAATGAGGACGTGCGTGCCGGCTGGGACCCGCCGCAATACGAAGCGACCATCAATGTCGGATGCAGCCCCAATGCTTGTCCCGGAAATCCTGACGTTGACCCCAATGAGGGTTTCGCCGGTTTCGGAATCGCTTACCACCCCCTCTACTTGCCCTACTCCCTGAGCGTGGGCTGTATTTATTCCGAGTAACAGCAGGAAGACTGCAAGTACGATTTTTTTAAGATTCAGCATGACTGACTCGGTGAACGACGAATTTGAGTTAAACCGTATGAGGGTACCGTCCCTCGGGCACCAGTTGACAGAACAGGAGAAAGCACCTCAATATCAGGGGCCCTTCCTGTAGCAATAACAAAGACGGCCAATTCAAGCAGTACATCCCTGAATTGCCCTGCGACATGTAACCACCCGCTTCCTTTATGGACATCCCCCGTTGAGCCGATTAAAGATGCCCAAATCGAGGCATACCCAAAGGCCTTATCCGAACAAGGTGTCCACCCCAACCTCGCCCACAAGGTGGGTTTTGCTAGTGTGTGGACCCTTCTCCGGGTTTTCGGAAAAGCGGCATCGTTGAGAGGTAGGGAATGCACCATCTTTGTACAGAGTGGTAAGAAGCAAAACGTCGGTGGGGTGGCGTTGACGCAAGCTAGATCCATCCCTTGCTCCGAGTTATTATGAGCAATTGATATGATCACTTTGTGACGTTAACTCTAAGTCCTACAAAAGTCAAGACCGAAAGCGCTTTTTTAGGAACAGAGTTTCTCTTTTTCATCTCCATGCACCTTTACGTTTGCGCGGAGGTGATTTAGGATGAGATTCCGGTGGCTTTCGGAATCAGCATCTTGGCAAGTCAAATTGGTTTGTTGTCCTTCTCATCCTTCTAAACACGTGCAACATGTCCAGAAAAAGCGTTGTGACGAAAAGAAAACTGATAAATTGACCTTATCAATTCAAAGCAAGAGTCGTGCCTATTGAATTCGCCTCGCAAACACATAAAAGAGGAGGCAACCGGCAATTGCGTGGCAGAGGCACGTTTCTATCCTCTGGATTCTCCTCTCAAAGCTTGTCATAGTCCGTCCTTGACAACCGTTCACCCTATGGCTTACCTTCCTAATCAACAGGTCATAATATCACTTTACGATTCATGCGACAACCCATTATGCTCAAATGAAGACAGGGTTCAAACCGGTTCTCAAATCCAACCTGGCCGATGATCTGACCAAACACCTGGTTCAGATGATACATTACGGAGCCTATGAGCCGGGTGACCGACTCCCAACGATCAGAGAGATGGCGCGCAGTTTTGGGGTGGGCCACCCCACCCTACGCGAGGCCCTTAAAAAGCTGGAAGCCATCGGCGTCGTAGAAATTAAACATGGGTCTGGGGTGTACGTGCGGAAGGGGCAACATGTCCTATTGCTCTCAAACCCGGTTTTTAATGGCGTCGTCTCCAAAAAGCTGATGCTTGACCTGATCGAAGCCCGCATCCCGATTGAACGAAAATCTGCTGCATTGGCTGCCACCTCGGCGACCGACTCCCACCTGACAAGGATGAGCAATCTGTTGGCCCGGGCGGAGGAAAACCTTGACAATGACGACATGCTCACCAAAACGAACATGACGTTTCACCAGGAGATTGCTATTGCCTCCGGTAACGTGGTCATCGCCCAGACGCAAGAGGTGTTGATGAATCTCTTTCAACACGAGCAGCGGTTGATTCTGGGGATATATGGATCTCGGCGCAAAGACCACCAGGAGCACATCGGTATTCTTCAGGCTTTGCGGCACCGGAATGCTTCGCTGGCTCAGGCACGCATGAAAAAACACCTTGAAGGGGTTCGTCAAGCACTCATCTTGTGGGATCCTGAGAAAAATCCCCTCTCATAATGAGAATATCTTCTCCCATGATGGTAGCGCTTTTCGTAAGCGCTTTTCTCTCTCCTTTTGTTCATGCCCAGGACATCCCCTACGTTTATGGGGTGGAACACACGGGCGCTGAATACCCAACTCCCGTCTTACCCTCGTTTAATGACCTTCCTACTATCGATCCACTAACGGACCCTTTCGAGTGGTCAGATGGCAGTGGACGTTTGACTGACTTTGCTGACTGGGAGCGTCGACGTGCTGAAATTGCTGCCGAAATTCAACACTATGAGATCGGTGAAAAACCAACGCGCCCCGAAGACATCACCGCTTCATATGAAAACGGGGTGCTGACGGTTAACATTACAGTGGATGGCAATACGTTGACCCTTACCTCTGCCATTACACTTCCGCAAGGTGACGGGCCTTTTCCTGCGATTATTGGCATGGGTGGGCCAACGGGCAGCTTGCCTGCGGATATTTTCTCTAGTCGGGATATTGCACAAATACCCTTTAACTTCGGACAGGTGATGGCGCACACCCAAACACGCGGGAGTGAACCAATCAATGCTTTGTATCCAGACCTGACCTATATCGGTGCATACAGCGCGTGGCCCTGGGGCGTCAGTCGTCTAATCGATGGATTAGAGTTAGTCGCAGAAGACCTGAATATCGATCTTTCTCACCTCGCAGTGACGGGGTGTTCGTTCGCTGGCAAAATGGCTCTTTATGCAGGTGCCTTCGATGAGCGTGTGGCGCTAACGCTCGTCCAAGAGTCGGGAGGCGGCGGCGCGGCGGCATGGCGCGTTTCTCAAACGCTGGGCGGTGTGGAAACCCTGGGCGCGACGAACTATGCCTGGTTTATTAACGATTTGCGTCGGTTTTCGAGCGCGGTATCCAGGCTTCCCTTCGATCATCATGAGTTGATGGCGATGGTGGCACCCCGCGCCCTGTTTGTGCTTGGGAATCCCGATTATACCTGGCTTGCGGAAGAATCGGGGTATGTATCCAGCCGGGCCGCCCATCAGGTCTGGGATGCCTTTGGCATTCCTGAACGGTTCGGCTTTTCGATCGTGGGCGGACATGGACATTGCCAACTGCCCAACAGCCAGCGTCCTGAAGTAGAAGCGTTCGTCGATGCATTTCTATTGGGGGATGACAGTGCCAACACCGACGTTACCACGCATGATTATGACGTAGTGGACTATTCCCGATGGACCGAGTGGTGGGGTACTGGAGATCCGATTTTTCCGGAGCGAGAAACAAGCCAAAGCCAGATCGATGATTACGAACCCGAATGTGGCATCATTGGCGAAAACTGGGATATTATCAGAGATCCCACGGCCTCCGGTGGTTTTTACGTCACGGTTCGACCAGACCTTCAAAGTATCGGAGAAGCGCCTTCGGGTAGCGAAAACCACATCACCCTGTCGTTCACCGCAGCAAAGGATACGACCTACTACGTCTTCGGACGCGCGGACAATCCCTCAGCGGACGATGACTCTTTTTGGATACAAATGGATGGCGGGCCTTTCGAGCTTGTTAATGGCCTTGGGACAACGGGTTGGGAATGGGTTCGCTTGGGTACGTATGCGCTCCCGGCTGGAGAACATACCTTAACTGTGGCCTATCGCGAGAACGGGGCTAAGTTGGATAAGATTACGTTCTCTGACTACGCCTTCCCTCCTGATGGAAGAGGCGAGGAGGCGTTAAATATTTGCAATCCCCTGGCAACTGATGTGGAAGAGTATGGAGATGTACCCGCGGGGTATGCGTTAGACCAAAACTACCCAAACCCCTTTAATCCAAGCACAACCCTTTCTTACTGGTTGCCTGAAGCAACCGCCGTTCGGCTCATCGTTTTTGACGCCCTGGGGCGCGAGGTCCACACGTTGGTACAAGCGTTTCAGCCAGCCGGTACGTATGAAGTGCCATTCGACGCCACGTCGTTGCCGAGTGGCGTCTATCACTATCGCTTGGAGGCGGGCTCCTTTTCCCAGACGCGCCCCATGGTGTTGATGAAGTAGAAGCGGGCGAACCTGGCTGGGAAACCGTGGAAAAGAGGCATTTTTGATTCATGGTCCTGGGCTGCGCACCCCCCTACCGGTGTGCCTTTTCACCCGTTGACGGTGGCTGATCGCAGGTTGATATCTCGTCTGAGTAACCCTACGACAGACTTCGTGCCCTTCGTTTTGAAAGGCAACCGGTCGATATCTTTCACACATCCCGTTTTCCTACCCATCGTAGAAGGGTAAGCATCGCCTGCTTCACCTGCCTTTCCTTTTTCCCCTAACCAACATTTTTATAGCATCTATGCCAAAGAGCGTTATCTTTTGATTGCCTTTCCTTTGGACACCTATCCAATGGTGATCACGATGCGTCTCTCCTCTTGGCGTCTTTTGCAGCACCTCTGCCCCTTTCTCCTCGCTTTACGGTACCGAAGAACGCCTGCGTTCCGATCTCCACATCGCCTACAGATAGCCCTCGTCTCCCTGAGTTGGGGTGTTGTTATTTTCTTTCCCTCGCTTGCAGGGGCCCAGGGGTACGGCCTTGGCGTTCTGACGCCCTATGAGCGGGGCACCGTTACCATTATTGATCGTCCGCTCGAATCCAGCGAAGACTTTGACCTCATCTTCGCGCTGAACATCGCGAACACCAACAATCCGGCGGGCACGCTTACCTTCGACCTCGGCGGTGCCAGCCATGAGGGCTTCACGGAAACGGGAATCGGATTTATACTCCCGAATTTTCAATGTACCCCCAACGAAAACACGCTGACCTGCACCTGGGGTGCCATTGTTACCCAAACACCCTTCACCTTCGTTTTTGGGCTACGGCTGGAGGCTCCAGCGGTCACCGAAGAAACGCTGTTGCCCATTACAGCCACCGTGGCTCCGTTCGACCCTGCCAGCGGTCTGCTGGCCATGCAAGACATCCAGCTTACCGTGGAACCCGGTGCGATCCCTCCGACGGATCTTGCCACCACCATCAACGGCCCCGCAGAGGTGGGCACCAACGCGCTATTCACCTACGATGTGACGATAGAAAACAACGGCCCTAACGCGTCGGGTACGTTTACGATGTCCACCCTCGTCGATACGAACTGGGAGGTCATCGGCGGCTCGCTGGGTACGTGTGTGCCTGTCACGACGCAAAACCTGCAATGTGAAGGCGTAGGCTCGCTGGGGGTCGGTGAAAGCATCACGATTACGGTGACCGCCAGGGCGGGACCTGCGGAACAGAACAGTATCATTAACGCCCGGTGGATCAACGATGCGTTGGAAGATCCGACCGCCGGAAACAACATCGCTTTTCACCAAATTGTTGTGGTCGAAAGCACGGAAGAGGCGGACCTCTCGCTTGCCTGTGCGATTGAGGAAGCGGATAAGCAAGGAGAAGAAATCCCCGTGGGCGTACCCGCGACGGTGGCATGTACCCTGGTCAATAACGGCGGCGACGACGCGAACGAAATCACTGTTTTTATCGAACTGGGAGGGGTTTCGGTAGAAGAAACCATTGCTTCGAGCAATACGCCGGGCGTCACCTGCGAAGATGCGACCTGTACCCACCCCACCTTGGCAGCCGGGAATAGTATTGAAGTTGACTTCACGTTCACTCCAACTGAAGAGGGTGATCTGACCGCCACGATTACTTCAACGACATCGAGCAATGAAACGAACCCCGCTGACAACCAAATCGCACTTGCATTATCCGTGTTCACGCTTGGGATCGCCGACCTCTCGCTAACCATAACTGCCACACCTAGTGTGCATACACACTATCGCGAAGATGTACCGTTCACGATTGTGGTTACGAATGATGGCCCTGATGATGCGACAAACGTTGGTGTTATAATTCCGTTAGACTCTTTCCCTTATCTCGATATCGATTGCGAAGTTCTTATTTCAACGGGAGGAATGTTCGGAGCTTTATATTGGGAGATCGATTCCCTCAAAAGTGGGGAAAGTGCCACATGTGTCTATCGGGGAGAAAATTATGAAGGAGGATATGTGCACCTCGACAGTTACCAACGATCACAACAAGCTGAGATCTATTCTAGTGATCAACCTGACCCTGATTCAACCCCATTTAACAACGACCCGGCAGAGGATGATTTTGCAGAAGCTGTGGTAACGTTCGGCATCTATTCTTCAATTCATGAAACCGCAAATGTGATCGAAGGAACCACGTCCTCCACCTCAGGCGGTGTCCTCAACGTCAGTAACCAAGAACTGGACTATTTCCTCACCCTCCG
>JAUIDY010000106.1 GCA_030428385.1 Rhodothermia bacterium
CGTAGTGTTCCGCCATCTGGCGTCCGCCGGAAAACGTGTCGGTAGCTTTGGCGTGGTGCGCCATCATCACTTCTTCGGGCGTTACGCCGAGGGCCAGCGCCGTGCAAAGGTCACGGTAATAAAAGCAAAACCAGTCGTGCCCTGCTTGTGAAAGCAAGCCCACGGCAGCTTGCGCGGCCTCGTGCCCCGCTGCGCCAATGTGAAAGAAGCCTTTGCCCTGCTTGAGCAACGTCAGCATTTTCTCGTCAAGCCGCCGCGAGGTGAGCATGGTGCGGTAGACCTGAAGGAGGGTCTCGGCATCGAAGTCGGAAGGCCCAACGGGGACAAACTGAAGCGGGCCGGGATGCTCGGCGATGGGGGTGTTGGCGGGCGCTGTGAAGTCACTGACCAAGGCGTCCGCTGAAAGCGCTTTTTGTCCGTTGGGTTGTTCCGTGGTTTTCATAAGCGAGAGGATCTATCGGCGAGGGTGAAGGCAGCAAGGGCCGGACCATCGAGCGGAGGACGCAGGCCCCAATGCTTCATACCACGCAGCTTTTATACAAAGGGAAATCGAACGGGCTTCCTTCAATGGGTGAGTCAGAAGGTGCGTTCCCGAGGATCGAAATTGGTGTTTTTTACAAGTGGTATTTTACGAAAAAACCTGCACTTTCGGAAAGGCGGCTGTTAGCTTCCGTAGGAGAAATGAGGGAAGTACGATGAAGGATTTCCTGTGGCATTAGAATCGGTCTGGCACGGGAACTGGTCGGCGAGCCGAGGCGACTTTCTAGACCGTTTCTTTTAGGGCAGGGGTTCGAGGGGCGGCGTGTCGGAGACGTACGGCAGTTCAAACCAGAACCGGGTGCCGCGTCCGAGGGTGCTTTCGACGTGGATGGGTTCGCCGTGGGCCTGTAAAATTTGCTTGACGATGCTCAGGCCCAGGCCGGTGCCGCCACTTTTGCGGGAGCGATCGGGGTCTACGCGGTGGAAACGTTCGAAGATGTGGTCAAGGTGGTCGTCGGGGATGCCTTTGCCGGTATCTACCACTTCCACGCGCACCTTGTCGATGCGGCGGCGCAGCCGCAGGCGGACGGTGCCTTCGTCGGAATACGCGATGGCGTTATCGATCAAGTTGATGATGACCTGCCGGAGGCGGTTGCGGTCGGCCAGCACCCACAAATTCGGATTCTCCACTACCAGGGCCAGGTCCTTTTCGGTGGCCTTGGGACGCAGCATTTCGGCCACTTCGTCCACGAGGTCTTGTAAGTCGAACGGGCTCGACTTGATGAGGTCCTCGCGGTATTCGAGCCGGGCGATTTCGATCAGGTCATTGAAGAGGTTGCTGAGCCGCTGCAGGTTGTGCAAGCCCTTCTCGGCATACCGCTGTCGTTGGTCGTCGCGCAACCGCGGCGAACCCAGCGCTTCGAGGTAGCCGCTGATGGCAAAAATCGGGTTGCGTACCTCATGCGACACGTTGCCGATAAACTCACTTTGGAGATGCGCCAGCCGCTCCAGTTCGTCAATCTTTTCCCGGAACGCGTCGGAGGCCCGGTTGAGGCTTTTGGCCAAGTCTTGCACTTCGGCAGCGCGGGTGTGCACGCGGATCTTCTCATGCAAGGCGCCTTCCTTGATGTTGCGGGCGCTTTCGTTGATGGCATGCAGCGGCGTGGTGACCCGGTTCGAAGCGATCCAACTGCCTACCAGCGCCAGAAGCAGCGCCATCACCATACCCAGCACGAGGGTCCACTGCATCTCGCGCACCAGCCGAAACAAGATCGGCTCGGGCTGGCTGATGCGTAGCAGCAACCCCGACGTTGGACGGTACAGCGTCATTGAGACCTGTCGGGCACCTTCGGAGGCTTGGAAGGTCTCCAGAAACGCTTCGCCTTCAGGGCGCACCACCCGCCGTTCTGGAAGCACCAGTTGGCCATCGCGGACCAACGATGAATCGGGGGAGCCCCACAAGACATGATCGTCGGCCGCCACCGCAAGGCTCAGCGAGGTAAGGCGGCTGAACTCACGGACCACGCCTTCTTTTTCAAGGTCCGTTTCGGCCTGTTCGAGCAGTATCGCAATGCGGGTGGCTTGTTGCACCAGGGTTTGGTGCATGGCTTCCTGAATCTGTGCACGAAGTACCATGACGACGTAGAGGCCCACGCCTACCACGGCCATTCCCACAAACAGCGCAAACGTGAGAAACATCCACGTTTGTGTTGAAGCCCGCGTTGGAAAAAAGAAATGCCCCAGGCGCCTAATCATAGCTCACCACATCGCATACGCCAACAGGTGTTGGCGCAGGTCACCAAATCTACTGTCGCTCCCCACGAGGGAGAAGGAGCGGAGTCCTCTATTCTGCAGCTTCTTCGCGCACGAACCGATAGCCCACCCCTCGCACCGTTTGGATATGCTGGGCAAACTCGCCAAGTTTTTCGCGGAGGTTCTTGATGTGGGCATCCACAGTGCGCTCCGTGACCATCATGGCGTCTTTCCAGATGGTTTCCAGCAATTGTTGGCGGGTGAAGGCCTTACGAGGATGCCGGACGAGGTAGCGGAGAAGTTCGAATTCCGTAAGCGTCAGCCCGAGGTCTTTGCCATCGAGGGAGGCGCGGTATTCGTCTTCGTAGATGGTGAGGTTGTCCACCTGCAGCGTTTTGCTTTCTTCAATGCCCGAGCGCCGGAGCACGGCCCGTACGTGCGCTAGGATAACTTGCGGCGAGACGGGCTTGGTGAGGTAGTCGTCGCCTCCAAGCATGAGCCCTTTCACCTGATCCTCTTCTTCAATCTTGGCACTCAGGAAAATAATAGGGATGGTCTCGGTTTCGGCACGGGAACGCAGGCGCTCGCAGATCTCATACCCATCCAAACCCGGCAGCATGATGTCGAGCAAGATGAGGTCGATGTCCGATGTTGCTTTTTCCAAGGCGTCTTCCCCATCATGCGCGACCTGCACGGTGTAGCCTTCTTCGGACAAGAAATGGCTTACGATTTCCGCAACGTCTTCTTCGTCGTCGACAACGAGAATGTTTATTTGAGAAGCTTCGGAGGTGGTGGTTGCCATATTAACAGGATGTTTCAGATGACGAAAAGGTGAGGAAAGAGGGGGCAAGATACGCAAACATAAGGGTTGTTTAACATAGCGTCACGCTGGAAAAGCTGCAATGGGTGAGCGAACGTTTCTCAACCAGGCCGTAGGGTAGGTCCTATTCCATTAGATATACACACGCGGGACGCGCTGCGAAACGGCGCACACCATCTCATAGGGAATGGTCTCCGCCCATGCTGCTACCTCAACGGCCGACGGTCCGCCTGGTCCAAACAACACCACTTCATCGCCCACACATACCGCCTCGCCTGCACCGCCTGGTGGACCAAGATCGACCATAAACATATCCATGCAGATGGTACCCGCTACGGGATACCGATGCCCCCGAATACCTACCTCGGCCCGGTTGGAAAGCAGCCGGTGGTAGCCATCGGCATAGCCAGCGCCGACAGTGGCGAGTAGGGTAGGGCGGGTGGCGGTCCAGGTGCGTCCGTATGAAACCGTAGTGCCGGGTGCGATGGTTTGTCGGTGCGTCACCCGAGAGATAACACGCATCACGGGTTCTAGGGCTGTCCCATCGAGGAGCGAAGGCGTGGCGCTGAGGCCATACATCGTAATGCCGGTACGGACGAGGGTCCGGGCAGGCGGAATCGCGGCGAACACCTCCGGATGCTGAAGCAAGGCACCGCTGTTTGCTACATGCACATTGTCGAACGTATCGCCATATTGCTCCCAGATCGGCAAGAAACGGCTCCATTGTTCTTGCGTGAAGGTGTCAGTGAGGGCATCCGCCGTTGCAAAGTGCGTCCACAGGCCAGCCAGGGTGATGCCCGGGGCCGCGCTGAGTCGCTTCAGCGTGACAGCCACTTCGCTGGGATGGAGTCCTAGCCGGGTCATGCCCGTATCCACTTTCACATGAACCCGCAGCGGGCCGGCAGTGCGGGCGGTATCAGCCACCGCTTCCGCCACGGCAGGCGACGTAACGGCGACTTCAAACCCATGTTTTGCATACACCGGGAGGTGTGCTGGTAGCGGGGCTCCGAAGATAAAAATCGAGGCCGGAAGCCCTAACGCGGCGATCTCTAGTGCTTCGGGCAGCGTGGCCACGGCGAGGTGGCTGATACCGGTTTTAATCAGCGTGGGGGCGACCTGCGACGCACCATGACCGTAAGCATCGGCCTTAACGACGCCCAGGAGTGCTGCCCCTTGGGCGCGGGCCTGTAGCTGCTGCACGTTGCGGCGTAATTGGTGCAGGCTTACTTCAGCGATCGTGGGCGCGAGTGAGGAGATGGTCGGAATAAGAGTAGCTAAGGTGTGAGACGGATCGGTGGCGATGCAACGGAGGAGCCGGAAGCAGGATTCCATGCATTCACACGCTGTAGTGGAAAAAAACAAGCAAGGCGTTCTGACCTCCGGTATATTCCGCCGGTTCAAATCCCATGCAGACAGACTGGAATGAAGATTCGTAGCCATGCGCGTAGCTTTTCAAGGTGAGGTGGGCGCCTTCAGCGAGGAGGCGGTACAGGCTGTTTACCCGGATGCCACACCGGTACCCACGGTCTCCTTCGAGGCCGTATTCGAGGCCCTGGCATCGAACAGTGTCGATCGGGCAGTAATCCCCATCGAGAACTCGCTGTTTGGAAGTGTGCATGTGAACTACGACCTGTTGCGGACCCACACGGTACGCATCATCGGAGAGGCGCAGTTGCGCATTCGGCATCATCTGATGGCGTTGCCAGGTGTGGCGATCTCGGATGTTGCCCAGGTGCATTCCCATCCCCAGGCGTTGGGGCAATGCCAGCAGTTTTTGCGGTCGCACATGCACCACGCCGAGGTTATACCAGCCTATGACACCGCTGGGTCAGCAAAAATGGTGGCGGCGAAGGGGGAGCGTGGCTTGGCAGCCATTGCCGGTGCCCGTGCTGCAGTGGAATATGGCTTGGACGTGCTGGCCGCCGGGATCGAAAGCAACCATCAGAACTACACCCGCTTTCTGGTGTTGTGCCGGGCCTCTGATGAGGGTGCCTCAGAAACTGCCTCTGACGGCAAGGGCTGTAAGACCTCTGTCGTCTTTGCCCTGAACGATAATATGCCGGGCGCCTTGTTTAAAAGCTTGGCGGTCTTTGCCTTGCGGGATTTTGACCTATTTAAGATTGAAAGCCGCCCTTTGATCGGTAGTCCAGGTCAATACCTCTTTTATGTTGATTTTCAAGGCAACCTGGCCGATACCTCTGTGCAGCGTGCCATGGATCATCTCGAGGAAATAACCTCCTACTTAAAAGTCCTGGGCTCGTATGAAAAAGGGCGAACCATCGAATAGTCCTCTTGGGGAGCATCGCATGCACGCCATTCGTATGGTCTCCTTGTTCTCCATTCGTTCCAAATCTGCATTTCATTATGGCATGGGCATACAGCATTAGGGAAGGCATGGCCGGATTTCAGCGGGCGAAGTTTGCCTTCGTCGCGTCGATTAGCGCAACGGCCGTTGCCTTGGTGCTCATCGGGGTTTTTGGCTTACTTATGGTCAAAGCCCAACAGGTTACTTCATGGATGAAGCAGCGCGTAGGCGAAATTGAAATCTTCCTTCAGGATGTGGATGAATCCACGGCCCGTGCCACGGCGGCTCGGGTGGCGCTGTATCCTGGCGTTGATGAAACCGACTATATCACGAAAGAACAAGCCCAGGAAGTTTTTCGACAGGAATTCGGCGAAGGAGCCGAGTTATTCCTGGATGACTCGTTTCTGCCCGCCTCCGTGAAGGTGCGCGTCGATTCGGACTATGCCAACCCCGACAGCTTACAAAGCCTGGTTGAGGAGTTTAGTTCGTGGAATCGGGTGGATGAAGTGGTGTTCAATCAGCCCTTGCTCCTCAAGGTGCAACAAAACCTCCGCCTGTTCACCCTTTCCGGCCTCGCACTGGGAGCCATTGTGATTGCCGCCGCGCTGTTCCTTGTCGGAAACACCATACGGCTCACCATCTATGCGCGCCGGTTGCTCATTCGCACGATGAAGCTCGTCGGGGCAACGGATCCATTTATTCAGCAGCCATTTATTGTGGAGGGGGTGATGCAAGGCGGTATCGCGGGAGCAGGAGCAAGTGTGCTCATCTGGCTGCTTTACAGTGGACTTGCTAGTTATCTGCCCCAGTTGGAGGGTTCCGATACGTTATTGCTTGTCTTACTCAGTTTCGGGCTGGTGGCATTGGGCATTCTACTGGGCTGGCTGGCGTCTTTCTTTGCCGTCCAGCGATTTATCAAACAGGTTGCCCTTCACTAAAAACACAGCAGGACATGTGAGAACCAGCACCCGTTTCCAACGTTGGCTAGCCCCGTTCCTGACCCACGCGTTTACTTGCTGTCTTCCATGTCCTCGTCCCTCCGGTCGATTCTCCTTGTCCTTTTCTTGGTTGTCTGGGGTATCGGCTGCCGTTCTGCCCCCCGATCTGTCGAGGTGGCTGAAACCTCCGAGTCCGCGCTTGCCGTTGATAGCGCGGGGGTCTTTTTGACGGGCCTGAACGGGCCTATCACAGTCATGGGCACTACCGACCAACAAGCTTCCTTACAGGTAGAGAAGAAAGCGTTTGGCAGCAGCGAGGATTCGGCCCGGGTCATTTTTTCCGAGATCACGGTAGATGTATCGGGGCGTACCCGGCGCGGGGCACTTCATGTCGATATTCAAAGTGCGTATCCCGAAGCCACGGAGGTGGGGATTGTGCTGCGGTTGCCTGCACATGTCCCTTTACAGGTTGAAGCGCAGCATGCACCTGTTACCATTCAAGGTATGTCGGGCGAATTGGAGGTCGAGATAGAAGCCGGAGCCGTGGAGGTCCAAGGCGCCGTAGGCGATGTAGAGGTGGAAACGAAACAAGGGTCCATTGGGGTGTCGCTAGGTGCGGTGTCCGAACGGGTACAAGTGAGTTTACGGACGGAGCAGGGGGATGTGACCCTGCTGGTGCCGTCTGACATTTCCTCCCGGTTAGACCTGGATGCGCAGAGTGGGGAGGTTATGGTTGAAGGGTTGGAGCTTGGCCAAGATTTGCGGCGGGCGACGGTGACCGGTGGCACGTTGATGAGTGGAGTCGTTGGGCTGGGCAGAAGTTCCATCCGGCTTCGCAGTCAGCAGGGCAACGTGACTGTACGCGCCGAATAGAGGAGGTGACGCAGGGGAGGTATTTGCGTGATAGTTAAGGAGAAGCCTACAGACGCGATACTAACTTTAGCTCTGCCCTTATTCTGTCCCCTTTCTTCTCATGAGCAAAAAGCGCAAGGCCCCTCATGAGCCCGCGCTCCAGCGTACCCTGACGCGGGTAGCCTATGCCAAGGAATTTCTATTCCTCGCTAGCCTACTCGTGGTGGTGGTGACGTCCCTCGTTTTGCTCACGTATGTGGGCGTGGAGATGCTCAGTTCAGTGCGGGCCTTTGTGCAAGGCGAGGCGTTGTATTCAAAGGCGCAAAAAGATGCGACTTACCACCTCATTCAATATGCCACAACTGGGCGATCCGAGTTTTATTCCAAGTATGAAAACGCCATCGCGGTGCCGTTTGGCATTCGCGCTGCTCGCTTGGAGGTGGAACGCGCCGACCCAGATTTGTCGGCCGTTCGGGTAGGGTTTGAGCAAGCCAAAATTGATCCGGGCGACATGCCCCAGTCCCTCTGGGGGATTCGGTTGTTTCGTAATCTGCAGCCCATGGCAACGGCCTTTCGGCTGTGGAGCGAAGCCGATCAATTGGTGGTGGAGTTGGATCTACTAGCACAAGCGCTGCATGAGGAGCAGATGAAGGTGCAGCCTAACCGCACCTACATCCTCGAAATCATGCAGGAAGTGGACCGCATCAACCTCAACCTTACCAATATTGAAGCGGCCTTTTCCCGTACGGTGAGTGAAGCGGCACGATGGGTCAGGCAGGTTGTGGTATGGAGTGTCTTCCTGGGAGCATTATTGTTGCTTGCCCTTTCGTTGGGGCCGTTACGGGTGGTGCTAGCTCGGCTAAAAGGGTCGCAGGAGAAATTTCGCCGCATCTTTGAGCAATCGCGGGATGCCATCGTGTTGCTCATGCCTGATGGCTCCGTTTCGTATGCAAATCCAGCGGCCTATACCCTGTTCGGTTTTACCCATGAAGACCTTGATGCCGAAGATTTTTCTCCCTTTAGGGCGGAGAATATTTTCGCAAATGCCCAGCAACGGTGGGACTTGCTCGAGTCCGTACAGAATAACGGGTTTGTGGAAGACCTAGAGGCCACCATGTGTCACCGGGATGGAACGCTTATCCTCTGTCTTCTCACCGCAACGCATATTCAGGATCCCCATGGGGAAACGGTTGGGTATGAAACCATCATTCGGGATGTGACGGAACGACGGCAGACCGAGGCCCGCATGCGGTTGTTAGAGCGCTCGGTGGATGCCAGCGGCAATGCGATTTTTCTCAGCGATGCCACCCAGCCTGGTTATCCGTTGGTGTACGTAAACCCGGCCTTCGAGCGTATGACTGGTTTTCGCTCGCATGAGGCCGTCGGACAGTCCTTACGGTTTTTCTACCGAAGTGACCCCGATGAGTTGGCCCAGCTTCAAGAAGCCTTGCAGCAAGGAGCCGTCACCCGCATGTCGTTGCACAGCCATCGTAAAAACAGCATCGACTTTTGGAGTGAGCTAAGCCTTGCCCCGGTGTACAATAGCGAAGGGCAGGTGGTGAATTATGTGGGGGTGCAAGTGGATATTACGGAGAGCAAGCAAGCCGAAGAAACGCTGCGGCATACGCTGGAGAAAGAAAAAGAACTGAGCGAACTCCGCTCGCGGTTCGTCGCCATGGTGTCGCACGAGTTCCGCACCCCTTTGGCCACCATTCTCTCGTCAGCGGAATTGGTCGAACGGTACCGCTATCGCTGGCCTGAACATCGAACGGTAAAGCATTTGCAGCGCATTCAAAACAGCGTGCAGACGATGAATAATCTTCTGGAGAATGTGCTGGCGCTTGGGAAAGCCGAATCGGGGCGACTGCCATTTCGCCCTGTGCCTACCGATTTGCTGGGGCTGTGCCGCGAAATTTCGGAAGAGTTCGGCCTGGCTCAAGGAAAGCAACACCACATCGCCTTTATTGCCCCTTCTTCCTTGCCGCTGGTAGAGCTAGACGCCGACTTGTTTCGGTATGCCCTTAATAATTTGCTATCCAATGCGATAAAATATTCACCTAAGGAGAGTCGGGTAACGCTGCAACTTGAACAGGGTGACGAACAGGTTGTCATTCGGGTATCTGATGAGGGAATGGGGATTCCGCAGGAAGATCTGCCGTATATTTTCGAGCCGTTTCATCGGGCGGGCAATGTGAACAAGGTCGCGGGCACCGGGTTGGGGCTTTCTATCACCCGCCGGGTTATCGAAATGCATCAAGGAAGTATTTCCGTAGCAAGTGATACGGAAGGCACTACCTTTACGCTTGTTCTTCCGTTTACCATTGAGGTTACGGTTCCGATTGAGGTCGCGTAGCGATCATTTCTTTCCAGCCTTCAGGATTATGCGCACCATTCTTGTTATTGAGGACGATGAGGACGTTCGGGACAATGTCCTCGACCTGCTGAAAGGCGAAGGTTTTTTTGCACTGGGTGCTGAAAATGGCGAAGAAGGACTGGTGGCTGCTCAAAAGCGCCAGCCCGACCTCATCGTTTGTGATATAATGATGCCAGGGATGGACGGCTTTGAGGTGTTGAAGAACATACGGGAAGCGCCCAGTACGTCTGCCATTCCATTCATCTTCCTTACTGCACGGGCAGCCCGCTCCGACTTCCGGGAAGGTATGGAATTGGGAGCCGATGACTACCTTGCCAAGCCGTTCACGGCGATGGAACTGCTTAATGCCGTGCAGACCCGGCTGAAGAAGTATGATGTACAGGGGCATTGGTACCAGGAGCGGCTGGGCGACCTGCGGAATAACCTGTCGCGTACCCTTCCTCATGAACTCCGCACGCCGCTATCCTCCATTCTGGGCTATTCTCAGTTTTTGCTGGAGATCTATGACTCGGTGAAACCGGAAGAACTGCGCGATATGATTCAGGAGGTGTATAGTGCCGGCCAGCGCCTGGAGCGGCTTATCGAAAATTATCACCTGTATGCCCAGCTAGAAATGGCGGCCACCGATCCGGCACGGCGGACCTCCATGCTTAATCTGGGAACCAGCCATGTGGAAAAAGTGACTGCGAAGGTGGCCAAAGACGTGGGACGTGATGTGGGCCGCTCGGAGGATTTACAGGTCCAGGTTGCTGCAGGAGCAGTTCGGATTCAGTCTATATATCTCGAAAAGATCATGGAGGAGCTCATCCGAAATGCCTTCAAGTTTTCGCAGGAAGGCATGCCAGTGCGCGTGGAAGGGGATCTTGAAGGAGAGCACTATGTGCTTACCATCATCGACCGGGGGCGAGGGATGGACCCGGCGTATTTATCACAGGTGGGGGCGTTTGTGCAGTTCGACCGCGATAAATATGAACAACAGGGCTTGGGCTTGGGCCTGACACTCGTGCGCCGCCTCGTCGAGTTACATCAAGGTATCTTAAGTATGGAACGCACGCCCGGCCAAGGACTTACGGTTCGGGTGAAGTTGCCGTTGGCTGGGGCGTAGGCTGTCCGAAGGTGAGCACGAGGGTAAACACACTGCCGCGCCCTGCTACACTTTGAACGGAGAGTTGGCCCTTCTGATTTTGTACCCACTGTTGCGCATGTGCCAGCGCATGCGCCTCCTCAAACAGGGTCGGAAGGTGTGCCTGAGGAATACCACAGCCGGTGTCTGCAATGGCAAATTGCAACATCACGCCACGCTCTGTTTGTTGGATGGGCACGCACGTAAGGATGATGTGCCCCTGGGTCGTATGGCGGAGCGCATTATGAAGCAGCAGCGTCAGGATTTGCTCCAGGTTGTGCACATCACCCCGTAAGGTGTGGGGCACGTGATCATGGACAAATTGTTGAAAAAGGAGCCCTTTTGCTTCCGCTTGTTGCTTTGGCTTAGCACTGACGGTGTGGAATAAGTCTCGCAGGTCAAAGCGGGTTGTCGCTTGTGCCTTTGGGTGTTCCAACGCCACAGGGGTGGCGGTCAAGGCCGGAACGGGAGTACGGTCGTTAAACTGCCAGAGATGGCCGCTAAAGGAATCCATCACCAGCGGAGAACAGCTTATCTCAAGGGTGCGGCCATCGCTGAGCACAAAAGGCATGGCTGAAGGAAGTGGCGCAGAAAATAGGTCGTTCAGTCGATGCAATGCCGCATCGGGGTTAGCGAAATGAGACTGTAGTTGATGAAAGAGGGGCGTGCGGGCCAATCCCAGTAAGGCATCGGGTGGAGTAGAGAGGTCGAAAAAATCACAAAAGGCCTGATTCGTGAGCACGATCTGGTGGGTGTCGTCTTCAACCAGCAAGGGCACGTCGAGGCTGCCTAGCACGGTTGAAAGCTGAGCAATCATGCGGGCAAGGCGTTGCTCCTTGCGCTCCCGCTCGCCCAACTCATCCAAGAGATACTGATAGGCCAGGCAACGTTCTACGGATGCTTCAAAATGGAGAAGGACCCGCTTGAGCGATAGAAACAGATCCGGATCTACCAGGGGAGGGACGTCCTCTGTATACAGCTTCAAGAAGCCGAATTCGCCCAACCGGGCCAACAAAAAACTCCCTCGGCTGATATGGGCTTCAGTGATACAGGCCTCGAACAACGGGTCTGCTGAACTAATGGTGGTGAACGGGTGTCCGTTCGTTTGATCAATCAGGGGGTGGGTGGGTCCGATTTGGGATTCACGAATAAAAAATTCGGGAACGGCATGGGCCAACACAAAACCCGAAGGCTGATGTCCCTGCGTGAGGTAGTGGCTTTTAAGCCAGATGGCACCATACGATAGGTGAAGCTGGGCCAACAGGGCGCGCAAAAACGTTTCGCAGTTAGCCACCAACTCCAGCGAAGTACCGGAAGCCAGGGTTAGCGTGTAGAGCAACGAAGGCTCGAACGGCGGGGAGGAAATTTGTTGCGGACGTGCCATGGGACGACCGGCGGCGCGTGAGTGGGGCGCTTACGTAGCCCTACCGATTCTGTCCTCTCCAAGTGTCCAAGGAAGGCGAGCAGGGCGACGAATAAGGTACCATATTGTTTGCAGTGATGCTGTGCCGAACCGCTGTCTTTGAACGGGTTTAATGCTAGCTTTTTCGATTTCTCAGGATGCGATTCAACACGCCCGGCGCAAAACGTTTCAGGTAAACCCCCAGCACTTCTTTGCCCCCCATATATACTTCCGCCTTCTCCTTTTCAATCGCGCGCACGATGGTATTTGCACATTGCGCCACCGTCATACCGTTGGCCTGGGTGGTGTCCATAATATTATGTTTCGAGCCGTCGCCCACGAGGGCATGGAGGGAAAGGTCGGTGTGGATATAACCCGGGCACACCACGGTTACGCGAATGCCGGCGTCATATAACTCGGCCCGGACCGTGTCGAAGAATCCGTGCAACGCATGTTTGGCGGCAGCATAGGCAGAGCGTTTCGGGACGCCAAACTTACCAGCCATACTGCTGATCACCACAAAGTGCCCGGATCCTCGCTCCAACATCTTCGGAAGCAGGGCTTTGGTGAGGGTGATTGGTCCGAAATAGTTGACATCCATTAATTGTCGATCCACATCCAATTCGGTTTCGGTAACGAGTGCCCGTTGGCTAATACCGCCGTTGTGGATCACGATATCGGGGATCATGCCAGAAGAAAGCACCTGGTCTGCAGCAGCGGTGAGGCTTGCCGGATCAGCAAGGTCCAATGGCTCCACGAGGTGGTGATCTGCCTGCATGCAGGCACTCCGTACCGTCTCAAGCCGTTCTCTTCGCCGTGCTGAAAGGATGAGGCGGGCTCCGCGTTGTGCAAGTACGTACGCTAAGCCCTCACCGATTCCGGAGGAGGCCCCAGTAATCCATATGGACGTGTTGGCGAGCTTGTTATTCATGCAATCGCTCCGTGTGTCAAAAGAAAAAGCCCGTTGCAGATGCAACGGGCTTTCCCAAAATAGGGGTCAACACATTCGATTGCTTGACGCTACTGCTGCTTGATCCTATTGCTCCACGATGCGAATTCCGCCTCCTGAGGTATTAAGCGTAAGCATAGGGCCACCGCCATTTAAGCTTCCTTGCAGGTGTCCCCGTTTAACTTCGCCCTGAATGGCAAGCGGTAAATCCGAGGAAACTCGCCCACCAGAGGCACGGGCGTTGATGTCGGCTTGGACTTCGTCATCAAGGTGCAACACGATGGAGCCGCCCGATGTGCGCAGGTTCATGTCTTGGTCGGGCTGCCCAACAAGGGCTGCGGTAATGCTTCCACCTGAAGTTTCCGCATCGGCGCTGCCGTAAATATCGTTGAGGCGGATACTTCCACCTGATGTGCGGACAGCGATATTGCCGCGCACTTCTTCTGCCGTGATGCTGCCACCCGATGTTTTGGCATCCACCGGGCCATCGACATCGCGTGCCGTAATACTGCCGCCAGATGTTTTCAGGAGCGCCCGGTTACCAATGTCTTCAATGGAGATGGCTCCGCCACTGGTGTGGATATCCAGAGGACCTCCAACGTGAACGGCTGTGACGCTTCCGCCCGAAGTACGGAGTTGGGCCGTGCCACGCAGGTCTTCCAGCGCAATGCTTCCACCTGATGTTTTGACTTCTACATTAAAGTCGTAAGGCACTGAAATTTCATACTC
This sequence comes from Rhodothermia bacterium, assembly GCA_030428385.1. GTDB lineage: Bacteria > Bacteroidota > Rhodothermia > Rhodothermales > JAAAOL01 > JAUIDY01. The sequence continues at coordinate 13,725 of JAUIDY010000106.1, forward strand.
AACTTTCAGCCGCCGCCCTCGGTTTAGGCGGGGACCGTCGTAGCGTCCTTCAATATCTAAACCATTACTTGATTGCTGGAAGCTGACATCGAAGCCGCGCAGAATCTCGTCATTCGACGATTCTTTGGTGACGCGTACGTGTAACTCGTTGCTTTCCGTGCCGTTAATGGTGACCTTACCCAGGTCAGTATGCAAAAAGAGCGTTTGCCCCACTTCTACCTCAAAGGAACGTTCTAGCACGGCATCGTCTGCATGATAGGAAGCCGGGGCAGTGGTGCGTTCTGTGTGAGCAGAAGCAGAAGCGACGGTTGATGCCGAAGCATGTTCATTCGGTTGACGGGCAGCGATGGATGCTACCAGGCCAAACATGACGACGCAGGCAACCAACAGACCTGCGACAAGACGATCTCGGGTGAACATAGGAGGAGAGAAAGGTGGGTCCTAAAAACACTGCGTGTAGTTGACGGAGCGATCCCTGAAATAGTTACGGAGTACGGGGGAAATAGAGAAAAAAGTTAAGATTGATCAAATAATAGATTTCAGAAAAAAAATTTCGAATTCCAGCGTTAGTTTAAGCGCCATAGCATAGATAAACTGGGCAATAGTTGTTAATTCAAGTACTAATAATTCAAAGTTTTATTACCTTGAAACTTCTTCAAATCCTTTGGATTTGTTTTGTCTATTGAGGGTATCACCAATTCCCCTTCCGTGATTTCATTCCCCTCGATTTTCTACACAGGTGTTTCCCCAGCCCGATGTAGGTGTACCAACCATCATACCAACCTACTATCTCTTAATCCAATGAGAAGACGAGATCCATCCAAAAGCTTAGCACGTGCCCGTGTCTTGGACGTTGCAGAACGTCTTTTTCACGAGCGCGGCTACAAAGCCGTCACGATGCGTGACATTGCTGATGAACTTGATATTCGTCAGGCGTCCCTATACTATCATGCCCCAGGGGGGAAAGAGGAATTGTACGCAAAGGTGATCGAGCGGAGCATGGAACGGCATCAGGCGGGCCTGCAAGAGGCCATCGATGGTGCCAAAGAGGAAATCGAAAGTCAACTCCGGGCTGCGGCAGGCTGGCTACTTTCCCAGCCGCCCATCCACATCACGCGTATTCTCACCTCGGATGTAACCTCGCTCTCTGAAGCAGAAGGTGAGCGTATTTCGACCCTGGCCTTCGACTCCACGATTGGGATCATTTCCAAAACAGTGAAGGCGGCCCGCAAACGGAAAGAATTACGTGGGACGCCGCACGAAGACATTGTTGCCAACGCGTTTCTCTCCATCGTTGATGGGGTATGGTACCATGCTGATGTTCAGCAGTTGAAAGGGACCAAAGAGAAAATGGCGAAGGACATGATTAAGGTGCTGCTGCAAGGGCTGCGTCCTAAGTCGTGAAAGCTGTGCAAAATGCGCCGGGTCGAAGATCTTCATTTCGGTCCTAGGGTACGAGGGGCTTCTCACTAGCCTTCGACTAACCCCTTGCAGTATTAGTGGCACGAAATATTATCGGGCTCGGCGCATTGCTTACTATCTTGGGCATTGGCACCTTTGCGTTGGTACGGTTTGATCCTGCGCAAACAGCGGTGCTGCTTACCGCAGCAGGAGGGGTTCTTTTTTTAGCCCTCGGTTCTACAGCCCATCGCCATCCGGAACGCTTCCGTTTGGTATTGCTTGTAAGTATCGGCCTGGCAGTGCTGATGATTATCTTGGGAGCAGGCGGTTTCATAGATGTTTATCGCATGCTGCGTGGTGCAAGCCTGCCCTACCCCACGATTGCGCTAGAGCAGGGCGTGACGGTTATTTTATGCAGCCTGTTTTTGGTGCGGGCGACCTTCGCATTGGCGGAGACTTTTAATAAAGTAGAAGCGTGAGAAAGCGACTCCCTTTCGAGTCGCTTTTTCTATTCCTTATTCCAAAATGAAACGTCAGCAGATCGCTACGGGAACGCCTTGGGAGCCGATCGTTGGGTATGCGAGAGCCGTGCGGGTGGGGGCACAGGTGTTTGTTTCGGGCACCACAGCCACAAACGAGATGGGGGAACTGGTGGGTATCGGTGATCCGCGTGCCCAGACGTTGCAGGCCCTACGCAATATTGAGACGGCTTTAGATGCGGCGGGTGCCCGGGTGGAGGATGTAGTGCGTACCCGGATTTTTGTCGTTGATATCGCTGCTCATTGGGAAGCGGTTGGAAAAGCACATGGCGAAGTATTTGCGCACATTCGCCCGGCCACAAGTATGGTTCAGGTTGCCCAACTCATCGATCCGCGTATGCTCGTAGAAATAGAGGCCGATGCTGTCATTATCACCGATACGGAGCCCCAAGTGTGAAAGACCTCACCGAAATTAAACGTTCCTCCCGTCAACTGGTCGATGGGGTTTTGCTTACCGCGTATCGAGATGACGTGCAACTGCCTGATGGTGGAACCTCGGTGAGGGAATGGATCGATCATCCCGGGGCTTCCGCCGTGGTGCCGCTCTTTCCGGATGGCTCGACGGTGTTGGTTCGGCAGTTTCGGTATCCGCCCCGCCGCCATTTTTTAGAAGTGCCCGCGGGAAAGCTAGATGTGGTGGGCGAAGACCCCGAAGCCGTGGCGGCTCGTGAATTAGAGGAGGAAACCGGGTGGAAAGCGGGGCGGCTGGTGCATCTTGCGTCGCTGTATCCCTGTATCGGATATAGCAACGAACAGATCCATCTGTACTTGGCCTTTGATCTCGTCAAAGGGATTCAAGACCTTGGCGAAGGAGAATTTGTTGAACTGGTGACGATGCCGTTTCAAGAAGCGGTCGCCATGGCGCAGGCAGGCAACATTTTAGATATGAAAACGGGCATGGCCTTGTTGTTGGCCGCGGCGTACTTGGCGAATCCCGAAAACAACAACGGGCTGGGTCATGAGTCCCAAGGCGTGTGACCTTTTAACGAACACATCCTGAAATCAAGGCGAAGAAATCTGGAAGCGCTTGTGCTCCTTTTTGCGCTTTTCGTATACTTTCGCCCCCATTGAGTTTAGCCGGAAAAAGACATGTTCACTTTTTTGATCGTTCTGATTGCCATTATTGGTATTCTGATGACCTTTGTGGTGCTGGTGCAAGCAGGGCGCGGTGGCGGATTGGCGGGTATTGCCGCTGGCGGTGCCACGACCCAAATTCTCGGTGCCCGACAAGCGCCGGATGTGTTGGAAAAAGCAACGTGGACCCTCGCCGTGATGTTTATCGTCCTGTGCATCCTGACGAACTTCACCATTGACACGGAAGGAAATCAGGAAAGTGTGATTCAGCAGCAGTCGCAAGGGCAAACCACACCCGCACCGGCTCCTGTGTTTCCTGACGCAACGCCGGCTCCAGCCGGAGGCGATACGCCAGCGCCCGTCCAGGAATAGCGTTTTTCTCTGACTCGGACGTATAACCAAGCGTCATCGAAAGGGCAGAAAAAATGAAAGGCCGCTTCCTCTTCGGAAGCGGCCTTTCTTATTCGTGGCGTGTGCTGGCCTGTAAGCCGAATTCTGTCTGCCCGCACGACGGCCACGGCATCGCAGGGGGAGATCATCATCTATCTAGGACCGCCGTCGCCGACGGCCTCAAGCGGTCTACCCGCGCCTCCGATGGGCCACCAGTGCCGTCCCCGAGGGGTCAGCGCGGCGCTGTTTGACCTTGCACCCCGTGGGGTTTGCCTAGCCGCCCCGGTCACCCGAGACGCTGGTGGGCTCTTACTCCACCCTTTCACCCATCACCTGTGCACCCGGCGGACCGAGGCCATCGGCTGGTTTGCTTTCTGTTGCACGTGCCGTCGCCGCCGCGCCCGCAGGAGCGGCAGCGCCTTCCCGTTAGGAAGCACGGTGCCCGGTAGTGTTCGGACTTTCCTCCCTGCTTACCCAGAAGCAAGGCGATGATCCGACCAGCACAAGTTCTTTATTCGAAACCGAGTTCCTGTTCCGTCTCAGCATACAGGTCGGCATCAACGATGATGCGGCCCGTGTGCTCGCAGGCGACGATGCGGTTGCGCTGGCGGATTTCCACCTGGCGTTGAGGCGGAACGGAGAAGCCTGCGGCGGCACCGCGCTCCAACTGCACCACCGCGCGGCCGTCGCGAAGACGCCCTCGCAGCCGGTCATAGGCACGTATGTAACGTTTGTCAACGTGCTGGCGGGCCTCGGCACGGCGTTCTTTTAGCTCTTCCTCTTCCTGCCGCGTTTCTTCCAGCACGTCTTCAAGGTCCGAGCGTTTGGTTTTGATCAAGGCTTCGAGCTCTTCCAGGCGCTGTTGGGCCTCGGAGACGGCAGCAGACTGTTCTTCCGCACTGCCCTCCGTTGTTTCGAGCAGCAATTCCGCGTCGGCAATACGTTGCTTCTGGGCCTCAATTTCTTTCGTCAAGGCATCATATTCGCGGTTGTTGCGCACCTGGGTTTGCTGATCGTCGTATTTCTTAATCAGGGCCTCCGCTTCTTTCATGTCACGCTGCGCCCGGCGGCGGGCGTCATCCGTGTCGCTGTGCTCCTGCTTGATATTGTCGATGCGGGTGAGCAAACCAGCCCGTTCATCATCCAGATCGTTAATCTCTTCGGGCAGGTCACCGCGAAGTTTGTGAAGCTGGTCGATGCGGCTGTCGATGTGCTGGAGGCGTGTCAGGGCGCGAAGCTGGGCCCCGATACTGGTTTCAATGGTGGTTGCCATTCGGTTTGCGGGCTCTGGTAGATGCAAAAAAATTCTCTGGCAGTCTACCCAAACGCTCCATCACGGCAGAAGTTTTTCCGGTTTCTTGCGAAGCTTCCATCAAGGCAAAACAATTACCAGAAATAGGTCAGAATATCGGCGAACTGGTGACGCCAGGCGCCCATGCTGTGGCCGTCGCTGACCTTGACGTATTCGTACGGGATCTCACGCAGGTCGAGGATGTCGATGAACTGGTCCGTCTGAATCTCCGTGTCGTTGATGGTGCCTGTGGTGATGTAGAGTTGCTGGTCGAACGGTATCTCGTTGGTGGTATAGGCCATGTAAATGTTGCCATTTCCGTGCAGTGCAGGCGACTGCATCGCTACCTTTCGAAACGTATCGGTGCACGCAACACCAAAATAAGCCGCATTAAGTCCGCCAAACGACAGCCCCAGAATGCCCCGGTCCTGGGGTTTGGTGGAGGTTTTGTACCGTTCGTCGATGGTGGGTACCAATTCCTTGGCCACAAACCGCGCATAGCGTGGGTTCATCTTAACCTCGGCCTCGCGACGGTTGAACGAAGGGTTGTCTGGGTCACGGGCGTCGATAAAAACGGCGACGATGGGTCGCATTTTTTTGTGTGCAATCAGGTTGTCGAGCACGGCGGGCAGGTTGCCGCTGTGTTCGCTGAGGTACCAGGCTCCATCCGTGATATACAGCGTGGGCATCCCCCGCGTGACGGAGTGGCCGGGTGGGGTGTAAACCCAGTACTGGATCTCATAGTCCATCTCCGCACTGTCGAACACATAGCGCTCAATATTCCCTTCGGATACATCTGGCAATCGCTCGATCCACGGCGAGGGTTTCCAGGCAGGCATGCCAAGTTCAGAGATGAACACGTTAGGGCCGCGCGGAATCCGGCGTGGGTTGGCATCGTCCCAGCGGTTTTGGCCATCCACTGTGAGCCAGTATTCAATGCGCGCGTCTAGCGGGAACTGGTGTTCAAGGATCCAGATGTCACTCGTGCCGAGGCGGATGCCCCGGTTCGGTACGTCGGTGAGACGCA
>JAUIDY010000107.1 GCA_030428385.1 Rhodothermia bacterium
GCGTGACTTCACGTTGCGAAACAGCGGTGGCGGGGTCCTGATCGGCTCGGTGTCCGTCACGGGCGATGCTCAGTTCTCGCTGGCCTCCGGCGGCGGGAATTTCTCGCTCACGGCCGGACAAACCAAGACGGTTCAAGTCTCCTTCTCACCCACAGACGCAACCACGTTCTTTGGCACCCTCTCGGTTGCCCATAACGGCACCAACACCGCCACGCCGTTTACCCTCGATCTGCAAGGCATTGGCGTTGTGGCCCCGCCGCAATACGACCTCGCGGTTACAAAAGTGGCCAGCGCAACGACGGTTAACCAGGGAGACGCTGTTGCCTTCACGGTGACGCTGACCAACAATGGACCTGCTGGTGGTACCAACATTGAAGTGACAGACGCTTTGCCTGCAGGCCTGACCTTCGTAAGTGCCAACGCCACGCAGGGCACGTATGACAATGGCAGCGGTGCATGGAGTGTAGGTGATCTGGCCAATGGCGCAACGGCGACCCTAACCATCAATGCCACAGCCCAGGCCACCGCCACAAACACCGCCACCATCACGGCGGGGCTGGCCCAGGAAGGCGATAACGCCACGAATAACACCGCGGAAGCAACCGTCACCGTCAACCAGGCCCCGACGGTTTCTATCACCAGTCCTGCCGATGAAGCCGCCTTTATCGAAGGCGACGATGTGGATATCACCGCGACGGCGGCCGACGCCGACGGCACCGTGACCCAGGTCGAGTTCTTCGAAGGAGCCAACTCGCTCGGCGTCGACAACGACGGCAGCGACGGCTTCTCGGTCACCTTTGCCAGCCCAGCGGTAGGCGATTATGTCCTCACCGCTGTGGCGACCGATGATGGCGGTGCCACCACCACATCGGATCCCGTGGATATATCGGTAGCGGCAAACCAGGCCCCCACGGTTTCCATCACGAGCCCCGCCGATGAAGCCACGTTCACAGAAGGCGACGATGTGAACATCACGGCCACGGCCAGCGATGCCGATGGCACCGTGACCCAGGTGGAGTTCTTCGAAGGCGTCAACTCCCTGGGTGTGGACACCGAGGCACCGTTTGAAGCCACCTTTGCCAACGTTGCCGTGGGTGACTACGTCCTTACCGCCGTGGCTACCGACGACCGGGCAGCCACAACAACCTCGGCAGAAATCGACATTTCCGTCACTACCGGCAATACGCCGCCCGTGGCCACCAACGACACGGCAGAAACAGACCAAGATGTCGCCGTGGTCATCAATGTGCTGATTAATGATACCGACAGCGATGGCACCATCGATCCGACGACGGTAAACATTGAAGTGGGCGACGATGTGACCAACGGCAGCACCTCCATCAATCCCGTCAACGGCAACGTCACCTATACCCCCACGGGTGGCTTTACCGGAAGCGATAGCTTCATGTACACCGTACAAGACAACGAAGGAGCGACGTCGAACAAGGCCACGGTCGATATCACGGTAAACGTGCCGAACCAGGCCCCCTCGGTATCGATCACGAGCCCCACCGAAGGCACGGTCTTTATGGAAGGCGACGATGTGAACATCACAGCAACAGCCAGCGATGCCGATGGCACCGTGACCCAGGTGGAGTTCTTCGAAGGCGCCAACTCACTCGGCGTCGACACCACCGCTCCTTATGAGGCTACCCTCTCCAGCCCCGCTGCCGGTGCGTATGTCCTCACGGCCGTTGCCACCGATGATGAAGCCGAAACAACAACCTCTACCGCCGTCAACATCACCGTGAATGCACCGCCTACGGTCTCGATCACGAGTCCCACCGAAGGCGCTGTGATTCCCGACGGCGATGATGTGAACATCACGGCAACGGCCAGCGACACCGATGGCACCGTGACCCAGGTGGAGTTCTTTGACGGCGTCACTTCGCTGGGCACCGATACCGAGGCACCCTATGAGGCCACGCTTTCTAGCCCCACGGCAGGTGCCCATGCCCTCACGGCGGTTGCCACCGACGATGATGGCGCAACCACAACGTCAACGGCCATCAACATCACCGTTAACCAGGCCCCGACGCTGGATAACCCCATCGCCGATGAAAACCTGACGGCAGGTGGTGCCAGCCTGACCGTGGATCTTACCACGGTCTTTAGCGATCCCGACGGCGACACCCTCACGTTCTCGGCCGAATCGACGGATGACACCATTGCGGTGGCGAGCATCCAAGGCGATACCATCACCCTGGAAGTAGCCCCCGATGCCGTGAACACAGGCACAGTAACCATCACCGTTACGGCTGACGACGGCACCGACACCGTGCAGGACACCTTTGATGTTACGGTAAACTAACACCGCCATGCGCCTCTGGCTTTTGCTTTTCCTCTTGCTGATAACCGCGCCTGCCGTTGCGCAGGATGCGCGGCAGTTGGTGCGCCAGCATCGCTATACGGATGCCATCGAGCAACTTCGGGGCCGCGACGGGCGCATGGATGGGCTTTCGCCACAAGACCTCGGCGTGCTAGGCGTGGCGCATCTGCAACGGGCGTATATGCTGCGCGACCTCGCAGCGGTTGAAGTGACCCTGGGAGCCAAGTATTACCACCGCCGGGATACCAGCCAGAACATCACCCGGTCGCGGTGGACGAAGTACTTCCTGGGGCGGCACCTGGTGGCCCAAGGCGACTGCCAAGGCGCAACGCCCTACCTCGATGCCACACTGGGTCAACAAAACCTCACGGGCGAATACCACACCCGGGCACAGATCTGGAAAACGGCCTGTGCCGCGCTTGAAGGACAAACCGCCTCCTGGAATGGCATCAATGCCTCCGATGCCGTCCTGACGGGCGAACTGGCCTATGCCCAGGCAATCACAGGCACCCCCGACGCCGACGTCGCGTGTGGTTCGGGGGGAGGCAACGGAGCCGCCGCCACGCGGTGTCGGCTGTGGGCCGCCATTCGGGAAGGCGAGGCGCAGCCCCTCTATCCGTTGCAGCAGCGGCTTTTGCGTGACGCCCTGCCCGACCAAGAGCAAATTGTAGGGGCTAACCTGACCCTCCGTTTTTATGACCCCGCCACGCTGGCGATGCTCGCCGACGCCGACTTTGTAGCAGCGGCGGAAGCCTTCACCCGGCTGGGTAATGCCCAGAGCCTGCTGTTTGCAGGCATTGGGGCGTATGAGTCCGGCCACGTGCTGTTTGCGCGAAACTTCCTCGAACGTGCCGACCAACCCTTGGCGGAAGTCTATCTCGGAGCCCTCGACTATCTGGCGGGCAACACCACCGCCGCCGAGACACGGTGGCGACAGGCCCGCGCGGCCGGTGCCAAGGTTGAAATCGCCTGGATGGATGTCGCGAGTCGGTTTACGGACCAACACGCCGCCATCCGAAGCGCGGGGCGCACGTATGTGCGGCGTCCGCCCCAGGACCGGAACGATGCCCGCCTTGCCGCCTATGCGTTGCTGCGGGCGGGGGGAGCCGATGAGGCGCTGGCCCTGCTCGAAGCCGTGTATCCGCCGGAGTACGACAACCAGATCGACGTTATCGAGCCGGGGTTCCTCGTTACGCTGGCCCATGCCCGCCTGATGGCCGGGCGCTCGTATTACCCCATGGTGCGCAGCCACCTCGCCACCGTTGCAACGGTGTATCCCGCTGCCATCAGTGTATTGGACCTGGCCCAGGGCTACACCGCCCCCGAACGAGCCCTGTCCATCAACAAACGCACCGATTAAGCTATTTTCGTCAGGAGCCGATAAAATGATTGGCCCGATTCACCCCCCAAAGCCGCTCGTTGCCATGAATGTTGCTGTATCGAACCATTCGATGCCGTGTCGGAATCACGCCAGCTATGGGCTGACCGGGCTGTTGGCTGTCTTCGTCCTATGGGCCTGTTTTTCCTCGCTGGCTCCGGCGCAAACCAACGGAAACCTGGGCGGCGAACTGCTCTACGGCGAAGCAGAAACCGTAAGCCGTTTTGACCCCTACCGCCTCGCAACGGCACGCGGGGCGTCGGACCGCCTGTTCTCCCTGCTCTACGAAGGCCTGGCCCGGTATGATTACGACGCCGAGCAGTATGAGTTTGTCCTTGCGAGTTCCCATGCGGTGGAGGACAATGGACGCAGCGTCGTCTTCACCTTGCGCCCGAACATCCGATGGCATGATGGTGAACCCTTCACGGCCGAAGATGTCGTCTTCACCTATGAATACATCAAGCGCATCGCGCCCGAACAGACGCGCCGCCCGTATGATGCCATTCGCTCGGTGGAGATGCTGGACCTGCTTACGGTCCGGGCGACCTTCGTCAGTGAGGTTGCCGAACCGCTCATCTACTTCGACACCTGGATCCTCCCCGAGCATCGGTACGAGAACTTCCTGCCGAAACCGGGCGTCGACCCCATCGAGGATACCCCCATTGGGACCGGCCCCTATATCTTTCGCGGGCGAACCATCGAAGGCCACGTCACGCTGGATGTTAACACCAACTACTGGCGAGACCGGGGGCACATCGAAACCTTGATCATGAACAAGGTGACCGATCCGCGCCAGACCGCCCTCCTCGTTGGCAGCGGCATCTACCGGCTGATGGTACAGGTCCCGCCCGATCAGATTGTTTATCTGAAAGAGACGCAGAAAGTCCGCATCGAACAGTACGCGTCGTTTGGGATCTACGCCTTTGCCTACGACTGTACGCACCCGATTCTGCAAGACAAGGTGGTACGGCAGGCCCTGACCTACGCCACCAACCGGCAACAGATGCTGGACCAGTGGTTTAACGGCAAAGGACACCTCATCGCAAGCCCGTTTAACCTGTTCTCCCCGTATTACGACCCCAGCCTCCAACCCTATCCCTTCGACGCCGAGTACGCCCGCAAACTCCTCGATGACGCCGGGTATACGGACGCCAACGGGGATGGCATTCGAGAAACCGCCGAGGGCACGGCCCTGCGCTTCGACCTCGTCAACTTCGTCGAAGACGTGGCCAGCAACACGGTGAACCAAAACATGGCGTCGAGTTACCAGAATGACCTCCGCCAGATTGGCGTGGAGGTGAACCTGATCAACCTGACGCTGGACGAGTACCGCGAGCGGCTGTTCCGCGACAACAACTTCGACATCGCCCTGGTGCAGTGGACCTTCGATCCGATCTACGACGTGACGGACCTGTTCTCGGCCAACGCTATTGGTGGCAACAACATTGTTCGTTTTGAAAACCGGGAAGTCGATACCATCATCGACCTGTTTCAGCGGCAGCCCGATCCTGAAATCCGCATCGACCTGATGAAATCGCTCCAGCGTGTCTTGTCGGACCAGAGCCCCTATACGTTTGTGCTCAGCCCCGACAAAAACGCCGCCTTTCACCGCAGCCTCGCCAATACGCGGATCGACCCTTATTATTTCTTCCCGTACTTCGCGCAGTGGTATATCCAATCGGATTATCAGTATTAAGCCCTGCGCATCCGTTCTCCGAAAGATGCGATTAGGAAGTGGTGCACGTCCCCTGCAAAACGCCTAACGCCCATTGTCTATGCTCATCCCGGTGCTGCGACGTATTGGAGGTGCCTTGCTGATTCTGGCAGGCGTCGGCGTAGCAACATCGGCGGTGCTGGCCTTCGTCCCTACACCCGATGACACGTCTATCCTTGCGCGCATTGGCAATAACCTGCGTATCTTTTTTACCTTCGACTACGGCGGGCGCACGCTGAACGAAAACCTGCCGGTGGTGGATGTGCTGCTCGACCGGGCAGGTAAAAGTTTCCTGCTCATCGGTGGCGGCCTTGCCCTGGCTACCCTGATTGGTATCCCGACCGGCATTGGGGCCGCGCTGCGTCCGTATCAGCGCCTTGGTCGCTGGTGGCGACGGCTGTTGCATGGGCTTTCGGCCCTGCCCATTCTCGTGCTGGGCTATGCGCTCGTGCTCATAGCTACCGAGCAACTGGAGCATCCCCCTTTTCGGCAAACCTTGCAGGTCGCGGGTGGCGGCGTGGCTTTTCTGATTTACCTGCTGCCCATGCTCACCCTGGCCGTGGGCGATGGGCTGCTGTCCGACTTCATCCGCACCATCGAGGCTGAAACTGTGCGCATCCGAGAGCAAGACTGGTACCGGGCGGCGCGGGCGCGCGGCTTGCGGATGCGGTGGCACCTGATGTACAGCCTTGCGGCTCCTATCACAACAACGATGGCGAACAAACTGGCTTATCTGATGAGTGGCAGCGTGGTGGTGGAGTACATCTTTGGGTGGCAAGGGCTCGGGTACCTGATCCTGAATACCCTCGTGCAAGCCGGGACAAAAGATTATGCCCTCGTGCTTGCCGCCACCACCTTTTTTGTTGGGGTCGTGGTCATCTTGCACCTCTGTAGCACGCTCGTTGCCCTAGCCACCAACCCCCGGCTACGGGAAGCCTGAGATGCAACAACGGTTTCAAGCACATACCAACACACGAAGGCGCTCCCTGCGCGCACCGGGCCGCGTGTCTCTCCTCGTGGGGGCTGCCCTGGTTCTGCTGCTTGTGCTGGGCAACATCGCGGCCCTCAGTTTAGGGGACGCCCTCCGCGTGGAGGATCCCGCCTATCGCCAGCCGCCCCAATGGCCCTTCCTCGAACGCCTGCTCTACCACCCACCGCTCCACAGCGACCCCCTCACGGATGGCACCTCTGGGCTGGACGACCTGCTCAACACCCTGGACACGGGCCCGGAAACACCTGCCGACACCGCTGCCTACCTTTTTACGTCACGCCCTGTGTTCACAGCTACCACCGGCCGCCCCTACCAGTTTACGCTGAAGGCCAACAAACCAGCGTCGGCGGTCCGCTTTGAGGTGGATGGCCCGGTAGGCATGACCGTCAACACCGATGGCGAGGTATCGTGGACCCCAGCGCCTAACCAAACGGGACGGCAACTCGTGACCGCACGGGTGATGGGCCCTGACGGACGCGGAGCTCAGCAGGAATTTACGGTTGTGGTCTCGGCACGCTACCACCCCCTGGGCACCGATGAACGGGGACGAGATTTGGCGCAGGCATTGGTGCTGGGCACCCGTTGGACGGTGCTCCCGGGCCTTGTCGCCGTGTTGGTCGCCTTATTACTTGGCACCTTGCTGGGAGGGCTGGCAGGCTACTACGGCGGCCGCCTCGACACCCTGTTGAGTTACGTCGCTCGTGTGACGGAGGCATTCCCCGCCCTCGTGTTGCTGTTTTTGGCAGCGGCCATCTTTCAGTTTAAGCTGTTCCCTATCATGATTGTCCTCGGCCTGATCCTGATGCCGGGCGTGGCCCGCGACGTGGAAGCCAAGGTGCAAACCCTTAAGGCGCAACAGTTCATCGAAGCGGCGCAGGAATTGGGCCTGAACGACTTCCGCATCTTGTGGGTCGATATTATCTGGTTCAACGCCCGCTCGTTGTTGCTCCGCCGTGCCTTTTATGGGCTCGCCCTCGCCGTGGTCACGGAGGTCACCCTGAGCTACCTGCGCATCGGCATCCAGCCGCCTACCGCAAGCTGGGGCAACCTGATCTTCAGCGGACGGGAACTGCTGAGTTCATATGGCTATTGGCTGATTGCTTTCCCGGCCCTCACCACCGTGCTGGCTGTCCTTGGCTACTACCTGCTGGGGCAGGGTCTGGAACAGACCTTCCGCCTCAAAAAAACCTGAGCCGAATGCAAGATCCTGCTCCCATCTTGCGCGTGCGCAACCTGCGTACGTATTTCCATGCCGACGGTACGTTGGTGCGGGCGGTGGATGGTGTTTCGTTCGACGTGCCTGCCGGGCGGGCCGTGGGGCTCGCCGGGGAATCGGGCAGCGGCAAAACCCAAACCGCCCTTTCCATCCTGGGGTTGCTAGACACCGCCCCTGGAATCGTGAGTGGAGACGTGTGGATTAACCAGACCAACCTCCTCGCCGACCTCGACGCGTATTGCACCCTCACCCTGAACGGCAACCCTACCGTAAAAAAAGAGGTAGTTCGCTGGCGGCAGGTTCATGAAGAGCGGCTGCGCGCGATACGCGGACGCTTGGTCTCGATGGTGTTTCAAGAGCCGAAAAGCTCCTTGATCCCGTACCGCACCCTCCGGCAGCAAATGCGCGAAACCTTAAACGTGGCACAAGCTCCCTCCGATGACGACGCCATCCATGCGTTGTTGGAAGACCTACAGTTCGCCCAACCCCGGCGCATTGCCGACAGCTATCCCCATGAACTCAGTGGCGGCGAAAGCCAACGGGCCATGCTGGGGCTGGCGCTGGCAGGCAACCCGCAGTTGCTAATCGCCGATGAACCCACCACGCTGCTCGATGCCCTTACCCAGCGCCGTGTGCTGGATCTCCTGCAAAAACTGGTAGCAAATACCCGCGTGGCCCTGCTCCTCATCACCCATAACCTGGCCATGATGCGCCTGCTGGTGGAAGATGTGGTTATCCTTTTTGGGGGTACCGTGGTGGAAGCAGGTCCGGTAGAAGATGTGCTGACCAACGCCCCCGAGCACGGCCACCCCTATACCAAGGACCTGCTCCAAGCCCTCGACCCGTCGGCAACCCTGGCGGCAACGCCGCTCAACACGGAGAAAAACCTGGCAGGCTGCCGCTATTTTCATCGGTGCCGATTGAAAGATGCCCTTCCGGAATCTATGCGCACCCGGTGTCTTGAGGAACAACCCCCTCCCCATCCCGTCGCCGAAGGACACACGGTGGCGTGTTGGGCACGTAGTGATGCGTAATCGCCCCCTTTCCCAACCCGAACGCGCATCATGCCCCTGCTGAAAGCCTTAGACATCCACACCCATTTCGCCCCACACACGGGCTGGATGCAACGCCTGCACCGTTCGTCCAACGGCGCGGTGATTAAAGCGGTGGATGGCGTCAGTTTTGAAGTGGCGTCCGGCGAAATCTTTGGCATCTTTGGAGAAAGTGGTTCGGGGAAAACCACCTTGGTGCGCTCCCTGCTTGGGCTCACGCCCCTTACGAGCGGTGAGGTCTGGTTTCGTGATGAAGCCCTCCACCAACTTCCTCCCGACGCACGCAACGCCCTTTTGCGAAAACACGCCCGGCTCATTTTCCAGCACCCCGACGCCGCGTTGAACCCCGCTTTTTCCATCGACCGCGTACTCGACCAAGCCCTGCAACTCCATACCCGCCTCTCCCCCGGCGAGCGTATACAGCGAACATCCGAATTGCTTCATGCCGTGGGCCTGCCCGCCACCTACCTGGCCAAACACCCGCATGAACTTAGTGGGGGCGAGAAACGCCGGGTAGGCATTGCCCGGGCACTCGCCACCGAACCCGCTCTGCTTATTGCCGACGAACCCACGTCGGGGCTCGACGTGTCGCTGCAAGGACAGATCCTGGGGCTCCTGCGCAGCCTGCGCGACAGCCAAGGCATGACCCTCATTCTTATCTCACACGACCTGGGGCTGGTGCGCCGCCTCTGCGACCGCATCGCCATCATGCAAAATGGGCAGTTTGTGGAGGTGGGCACCCGCGACGAGGTCTCGCCCGAACATTGCCAACACCCGTACACCCGCGCCCTGTTTGAAGCCCACCTGACGTTGTGATCCGTCGATGGGCAATTCCGGGGTCGCCGCAGGGGGCGCCCCCTACGGGCAGCCGAAATCAACCAGGTTGCAGTCTCTGTCCTTTAGTCCGTGCGCAACGCCTTGACGGGGTCGGCGACGGCGGCGCGGAAGGCGCGATAGCTGATGGTGGCAAGGGCGATGAGCATCGCCCCGACCGCGGCCAAAACAAACGCCCCCACGCCCATGTCGATGCGATACGCAAAACTTTCGAGCCAGCGCTCCATGCCGAAGTAGGCCAAGGGCCATGCCAACACCGCTGCCACAGCAATCAGCTTAACAAATTCGCCGGCGATCAAGGTGACCACGCTGGGCACCGACGCCCCCAACACCTTGCGAATGCCAATTTCTTTGGTTCGCTTCGTCACTGAGAGCGTGGCGAGCCCAAACAGGCCGAGACAGGCAATCAGGATAGCAAAGAGGGACGAATACGTGACAATGGTACTCCACCGCTGCTCATTCATGTACTGCCGGGCCAGATCATCGTCCAGGAAGTTGTATTCGAACGGGGTACCCGGCACCGCCGCCGCCCAGGCATTTTCTATCAGGTCCAGCGTCCCGGCCATGTCGGTCGGTTTGATCTTCATCAACACCGTCCCCATGTAGTTATAATAGTTGGGGTGCATGTTCATCACGGCAGGCTCCACCTCGTTGCGCAGCGACTGAAAGTTAAAGTCTTTGACCACGCCAATGATGGTGGGTGATTCTTCGTAAACGAACGACAGCCAGCCCGACAGTTGGTGGCCCACCGGGTTTTCGATCCCAAACTCACGCACCAGTGCTTCATTCACCAGCACACTCTGGGTAGAGTCGGAGGGGAACTCGCGGGAGAAGTTGCGGCCTTCGACGAGTTCCATGCCCATCAGGTCGAGGTAATCTACACCCACCCCGAAGTTGTAGGCGCTGCGCGTCACGCCGTCCGCGTCTTGCCAGGTGTTGCGGTCGCTACCCCGCGTAAACGAACTGCCCGCCCGCTCCACATGCGTTATCTGCTCGTAAGGCAACAACGCGTTGCGCAGGTTATCAATCACCAGTGGAGCATCGCTGTCGGCCACCTGTCCGGCACTCACCGCCACCACCAGTTCATCCTCAAAGCCGAGGTCTTTGTCGAGCAGAAAGTTCAGTTGCTGCGCCATCACGATGGTGCTCACAATCAACCCAATCGACACGGTGTACTGCACCACCACGAGGCTGCGCGTGAGCCAGTTTTTGCCGCCCATCTTTACTTCGCCTTTGAGCACGGAGGCAGGCTGGAAGCGCGAAAGCAACGCCGCCGGATAGCCGCCCGCCACAAACCCAACCACAAACAGCAATACGGCGATGGTGAGCAACACCTCGATGACCGAGAACGCCCCAAAGGAGAGCGACTGCCCCGCCAAGTCGTTGAAGAAAGGCAGCGCCAGCAACGCCAACCCAAAGCCCAGCACCAGCGACACGCCAGTCAGCAACAGCGCCTCTCCCCAGAACTGCTTCATCAGTTGGCCGCGCTGGGCACCCAGCACCTTGCGCATCCCCACCTCACGGGCGCGCCCTGCCGAGCGGCCTACCGCCAACGTCATGAAGTTGATACACGCAATCAGCAGCACCAACAACCCGATGCCACCCAGAATGTAGGAATAGCGCGGGTTGTGGATGTCTTCCTCATAAGGCGCCCACACCTCCGGGCTCAGGTGTAACTCGGCCAGGGGCTGCAAAAACATGTGGAAGGCGTTGTCGCCCTCGGCCAAATACCCATTGCTGCGCAGCGCGTCGATGTAGTCGGCAAACTGCACGTCGATAAACGGTTTAAGCGCTGCTTCAAACGCCTCGGGGTCCTGGTCGGCGCGGAGTTGGATGTACGTGGAGGTGCGCCCACCCCAGTTGTTACCGCCGAGGCGAATGTTGTCGTAGTTCTCGAACGAAAAGGCGATGTCGAAGAGCAGGCTGGAGTTGTTCGGGATTGTCTCGGCAACGCCGGTGATGGTAAAGTCATACGTCGTGCCATCGCGGGTGATAGACACCGTCTCGCCCAGCGCCTCGCCATAGTTGCCCTCCGTCAGCCCGAAGAAGGCCTGCGCGGTTTCCTCGGTGATCACCATGCCACTGGGATCGGCGAGGACCGTAGCGGGATCCCCTGCGTGGAGCGGGTACGAAAACATCTGGAAAAACGGCGCATCCACTTCAATGGCGTCCTGCCGGAACGTCTCGTTGCCCACCTCGAAATCCGTCGTTCCCTTCACCACCCGCGTGGCATGTTCGATGGCCGGAAATTCAGCCGCCAGCGCGGGCGTGAATTCCGGAAACATCATGTTCTGGAAGTTCTGCGTGCCATCGGCGTAGAAATATTCGATGCAGGTCCGGTAGAGATGATCGGCGTTGGCGTGGAAGCGGTCGTAGCTCCATTCGTGCCGCACCAGCATAAAGATGAGCAGGCAGCACGCCATCCCCACGGCGAGGCCGCTGATGTTGATGAAGGTGTAGCCTTTGTGTTTGCGGAGGGTACGGAGCGCAATGGTGAGGTAGTTGCGAAACATAGACGGCGGCTGGCGTGGTGAGGTGATGGGCTGAGGTAGCGGCTAACTGCTACAATTCTAGCACCCACTTGACGAAACCCGTTCCTGTTTTGTTACGCCCCCTTCTAAAAAAGCCACTTTCTTATCTCGCTGCCAACAACCGGGCGATATGCACCAAGCATTGCTCACTGCGCACCATAAGTGGGTGCAACTTCACGGAGACCTGAATCTCGTCTCCCACAGGCAACCGCGAACTGTGGGCGGGCACGACAGAGAGATCCCACGGCGTCCAGATCGACACAAAACCCACCTGCTCCAACGCGCTGAGGTCTGCGTTTAAGGATTGCAGAAACGCACTTCCCGGACGCATCTGCCGACACGCCGCATTGGGGATTAAATAGGCCATTCGGCTTCCATTGTGCGGACCAGCGAGCGAAATAAACCGCTGCACGCGCTGCACCCCATCCAGCCGCTGCACATAATACCGCGCCACGATACTGCCCATGCTGTATCCCACCAGATGCACCTTCTCCTCACCCTCGCAGTGCACCTCGATGTAATTCTGCAGTTGCTCCGCTAGCACATCCAACCCCTTCGCGCCGGTGCTGGGTCGCAGTTGGAGGGCATGTGCCTCAAATCCTCGTGCTCCAAGAAAGCGGATCATCTTCCGAAAAATCCTCGGCGTATCGAAGATGCCGTGGACCAGCACCACCTTTTGCGTAGACATCCCGGACCTTCCTTTTTTCGTATACCAAAAAACGCCCTCCAGCACAGCAGCGTACCGGAGGGCGTTAAAGTGGGTTGCAATGTGCAGAACGATTAGTTCGCCATTGCCTCGTCGGCCTCGGCTTCGGTGCCCACGAGGGTACCGGTGGTGAGTTCGTACACCACCCGGTCCATGTCGTACACTTCGTCGAGCGCTTCGAGCATGCCGCGTGCATCCACGGCTACGGTGCGGGCCCCGAGATCGAGCGTAAAGATGAAGGCGCTGGGCAGAAACTCGACGTTGCCATCGAAGACCAGCCCCACCACCTGCAGGTCCTGGTTCAGGAGCGGCGAACCGGAGTTACCACCGATGATGTCGTTCGTGGTGACGAGGTTAAACGGCGTCGAGCGATCCAGCGTCTCGGGCGCGTTGAGCCACGAGTCGGGCAGGCTCCATTCCCCTGCGTCGTCGGTGTTGCGGTAGGAGTAATAATGGTCGTACAGCCCGTAGATGGTGGTGTACGGCGGTGCGACGGTGCCGTTGTATTCGTAGCCCTGCACCACACCATCCGAAAGGCGCAGCGAGAACGTGGCGTCGGGCGGGATGGTGGTGCCATACACATCGTACTGCGCCCGTCCCCGGATGCGGTTCAATTCCTGCTCCTGTGCACCGAGCCCCGAAAAGCCGCTGAGGAAGGCATAGCGCCGCTCCGCAACACTGTTGGCCCACTGAATCGCTGGATCGTCCATCGTCAGCGTGCCGTTTGCGAGTGCTTCGGCGGTGCTTTCGGCGGTGGCGAGCACCGAGTTTTCGAGGATCATCTGGGCCGCGGCTTTCGGGTTGGTGCCTTCCAGCAGCGCCTGTACTTGTGGGATATCGCCCAGGTATTGCTCAAACTCGGCAAGGCGGATGGCGAGGAACCGCTGCTCACGCGCTGCAGGCAAATCGCTAATGCCCCGGATTTGCTCCACGATGCCTTCCAACGCATCCGCCGAGGCACCGCCTTCCAGTTGCTGCAAATACGGAGCGGCCAGCACGGCACGACGCATCGTCGCCGAGGCATTGCCAGACTGCGGCTGCAGGCCCAGGAACGCCCCATACTCAGCGGCAAACGTGCGCTTCTGCATCTGCACGTCCTCAATCCGAGCCAGCAGATCGCCATACGTTGCCGTCAGTTCCGCATCGGCCGCGATGGCTTCCACAAACTGGCGCTCGGTATCGGCGCGTTTTGCCATGATTATCGGGTTGTTCAGCCCACGCACCCGGCCTCGGTACAGCTTGTCGGCGTTGCTCAGACTGAGCGTTTGCGACAGCAACTGCGGGTCAGGCGACTCGGCGTATTCGGCACGTAGCGCGTCGAGGCGGCTGCTGATAAACTGGAGGATGTTTTTCTCCTGCACATCGCGGCGGTACTCCAGCTGCGCCATGCTTTCGAGGCGATTGGTGGAGCCGGGGTTGCCAATCACAAACACGGCTTCGCCCGGACTGCTGCCTTCGGGGTTAAACGGGAAGTAGAAGTCCGTCTGCAGCGGCGCGTCGTTGTCGTAGACACGGAAATACGTCATATCGAGCGAGTAGCGCGGGAAGGTAAAGTTGTCGGGATCACCACCAAATTTGCCCGCCTTTAATTCGGGGGCCATCACGAGGCGCATGTCGGTGTAGCGCCGGAAGGTGTAGGCCGAGAAGCGCCCGCCCTGATACAACGAGATAACCTGCACCATAATGCTGTCGCCTTCGCTGGCAGAAGCCATCTGCAACCGGTCTTGAATGGCCTGCATGATGCCCTGCTGCGCCATCTGACGCTCGGCGTCGGTTTCGGCGGCGTCCAGCGCGGCGGTCACTTCATCGGTCACGTCTTCGATGGCGATGAGTTGGTCGGCGTACATGCCGGGGGCCGGGAGTTCATCGGCGAGGTCGTGCGCGAAGAAGCCGTTGGCGAGGTAGTCTTCATCGCCAGTGCTCAGTTGCGCCACGTTGCCGCGTCCGCAGTGGTGGTTGGTCATCACCAGCCCGTTGGGCGAGACGAACGACGCCGTACACCCCGGAATCCGCAGCGCCCCGAGGCGGGCGCGCTCGAACCAGGCGTCGTCGGGCGTAAAGCCGTAAGCTTCGGCGAAGTATTCGGTGGGCGGATATTCGAAGGTCCACATGCGCCCGTTGTCGAAGCGTCCAGCGCGCACGGTGTCGTAGGCGGCGGAAGCGCTTTCGCTCTGCATGGCGGTGATGGTGGAGCGAGGCGGAGTCACGGGCGTCGGCTCGGCAGCAACCTCCGGCATGGCTTCGGCAGAAGCAGCCGGTTCGGGCGTAGTCATTTCAGCCGATCCGCTACACCCCGCGATCAAAAACGCACAGCACACGATGCTGGCGAGGAGTTGGGGAAACGATTTTACGGGATTCATTCGTCGAATGGGATTGTCAAAAAAGAAATGCGCAGCCGGAATATACGCGCTACGCTGAATAGCAAAGTCACGGGCTTGTGAAACGTGAAAACGTAAAGCGTGAAGTTGCCTTGAACGTGGGTGTTGCCTTCCGTCGCCGGTGTCTTCCAGCCAGGGTCGCCACGGGGGGCGACCCCTACGGGTGCAGGAACCAGCGTAGGTGTTAATCCTTACCCGCGCACCAGCGTTTGTGCGATGTCGGTGCGGTAGGCTTGCCACGCGGGCAGCAGCGCCGCCACGATGCCCACGCCGAGCGCAATCAGCACCAGCAACGCCTCGGCAGGCAGAAATGTCCAGCCGGTGAGCGCCACGCCCTGCGCCTCTTCTACCCAGCCGCCCAACAACGACGCCGCGATATGGCCGAGCAGCAGGCCAACGACCGCCCCAAGTCCAGCCAAGATCAGCCCTTCGATGAGCACATGCGTCATCAGTTTTTGCCGCGACGCCCCGAGTGTCCGCATGATGGCGAGGTCGTACTTTCGGTCTTTCAACGCCACATACAGCGCGATGAATACGCTCAACAGTGCCGCCAAAATGAGGATGATGCCGAAGACCTGCAACGCATCAATGCCCACTCCCAGCAGCGTCAGCAGCCGCGCTGTCTCGAACGCGGGAGCTGCCGCCTGCAAGTCGGTCTGGGTGTTGACGAAGCGCGGAAACATCACCGCTGCCATCGGCGAGGCGTACTGGACGAGCAAGGCCGTGTATTCGCGCCCCGGCGGTTGGGGAGCAGCGCCGCCCGGTGGCTGCATCCCCTGCAGCAAAAGCGGCACCGGCGGTCGCGGCACGGCAGCGGTGTCGGCTTCGGCTTCGTCGTGCTCTCCATCTGCATGCTCTTCCTCGGCTTCGTCGTGCTCTCCTTCGGCGTGCTCTTCCTCGGCTTCGTCGCCGTGATCGCCATGTACGGCCCAGATCGTCTCCACGCTCGTTAGCACCAGCCGGTCTACCACGGTGCCGCTCGGCGCAAAGATGCCCACCACCCGCAGCGGTTGCTCGCCATGATCCTGCCCCCCCACCGTCAAGCCGTGCGTCGAGACCAGTTCATCACCAATGCTGAGGCTCCGTGCTTCGGCCACCTCGGCTCCGACGGTGGCTTCCATCACGCCCTGCCACAAGTCGCCCTCGGCTACCGTCGCGCCGTAATGTGCCGGGTAGGCACCCGTCGTGCCCACCATCCGATAGCCCGCGTAGCTGTCGCCCAGCGCGAGCGGGATAGACGCCGCCACCATTGGGTGCCCGCTGATCGTCTCCGCCTCCGACACGGGGATGTTGCCCGTCGGCGCGTCGATATGGTAAATGCTCGACAGGATGAGTTGCAGCGGACTGCCTTTCGCTCCCACCACCAGATCAATGCCGTCGGCGTTTTTCGTCAGGTTCTCTTCCAGTTGATGGCTGAACAGCAATAGCACCACAATCGTCGCGATGCCAAGCGCAAGTAGCAACACGTTAAGCAGCGTGCTGAGCGTGCGCTGTTTGATATAGGAAAAGCTGAGCTTGGGAAGGTTCATACGGTTTGAAGATGGTCATTGGCATCCTAAAGGATGCGGCCAATTGCCCTTCGGGCGTCATTGACGAGCTTCGCTCGTGTCAGATCGCCCCTGTGTGGCTTTCATGGATGGTTGCGGGGAGTATTGTGACTCAATGACGAGGACGAAGTCCGCAAGTGACGCATCGGAAAGATGCTAATGACAACGAAGTTCTTCATTGCTTCGGCACAATGCGGCCATCAAACGTGATCTCTTCGTTCGGGCCGGGCGGGCTGGTGGGAAAGTCGGAGACGTTGATTTGGTCGAGGTTGACACCCTGCGGCAAATAGTGCGTATGGTCGCCGTGTGGAATCTCGATGTACGGCGCATCGCCCCAGGGGTCGAGCACTTCGGTGAAGAAGATGTAGGTAAAGAAAAGCGCGACCATCGCCAGCAGGATGCGCTTGCGCCAGCGATGGGCGCTGGTAGGTGTCGCCGGGGCGGGGTTGGTAGAGTCCGTCATAAGCAGGAGCGAGCGGTTGGTTTTCCCTGCCTGCTATCCGTGGCGCTGCGCCCGGTTCCATGCAACGCGCTGACAACCGATCTCCTCCATTTCTTCCCTGTTTCCCCGGCTTGAAAACTGCTATCCTGAGGCCACTTTAGACACCCGTCCTTGCCATGCTCACCCGTCCCGCTACTTTCGGCTCCGAACTACGCGAACTCACCTTGCTGGCGGGCCCGGTGGCGGCCGCGCAGTTGGCGCAGATTTCGATGGGGTTTGTGGACACCGTCATGGTCGGGCGGCTCGGCAGCGAAGCCCTCGCGGGCGTCGCGCTGGGCAACAGCACGTTTTTCTTCCTGCTCATCTTCTGTATGGGCATTGTGATGGCCGTCGGACCGATGGTGTCGCAGGCGTTCGGCGCGGGCGACGACGCCCCCATCGGGCGAAGCGTACGGCAAGGGCTGTGGCTGGGCCTGGTGCTGGCGGTGCCTGCCATGTTTATACTCTACCACATCGAGTCGTTCTGGCGTGCCATCGGGCAGGTGGAAACGTCGATTGCAGGCGGGCAGTCCTACCTCCGTGCCATTCTATGGGGCTTCATCCCGTTTGTGTGGTTCGTCGCGCTCCGCAGCTTTGTGGAAGCCGTGTCGCGCCCGTGGCCCATCACGTTTATCACCGCGACGGCAGTTTTTTTAAACATCGGTGCCAACTACGTGCTGATGTATGGCAAGCTCGGTTTTCCGGCCATGGGCATTGTGGGCACGGGCTGGGCCAGCACCATCGTGTTCTGGTTTATGTTTCTGTCGCTGCTGGGGTACATCAACCTGCGCCCGCGCTTTAGGGCGTACCGGCTCTTCGCCCGCCTTGGCAAGCCCGACCCCGAGTATTTCCGCGAGTTGTTCCGCATCGGCTGGCCCATTGGCGTTTCGTATGGGATTGAGGCGGGGCTGTTTATGATCACGGCGTTTATGATGGGCACGCTGGGCAGCACCGAACTGGCCGCACATCAGGTGGCGATTCAGTGTGCGGCCTTTACGTTTATGGTGCCGCTGGGCATTGGCATTGCGGCGTCGGTGCGGGTCGGACAAGCCGTGGGGCGCGATGACCCGCAGGGCGTGCGCTGGGCGGGCTTCGGCGGACTGCTGCTGGCCGCCGTATTTATGCTGGGCGGCGCTATTCTTTTCTGGACCTTCCCCCGCCCCATCGTGGGCCTGTACCTCGACCTCAGCGACCCGGCCAACACCGAAGTCGTCGCCCTCGCCGTGACGCTGCTTGGCATCGCCGCCGTGTTTCAGCTCTTCGATGGCTTGCAGGTGGCCGCCGCCGGGGCGTTGCGCGGCCTCAAAGACACACGCATCCCGATGGTGCTGAGCTTCTGCACGTACTGGCTCATCGGCCTCACGTCGGGCTACCTCATGGGCTTCACCCTCGGCCAGGGTCCCACGGGGCTCTGGTGGGGACTCGTGCTCGGCCTCGCGTCAGCATCGCTGGTGCTGACGCTGCGCTTTCACTTCCACTCGCGGCACACCACCGCGGTGACGACCAGCATAGAGTCTGCGTAGGAGGATTTACGGCACCGGGTAGCCGTACGATGCGCCGAGACCAAGCGGAATCCCGAGGGCCCAGTAGAGCAGCAAAAACACCGACCATACTACCA
>JAUIDY010000108.1 GCA_030428385.1 Rhodothermia bacterium
ACAGGCTTCTTGCTAGCACGGGCGTGCAATTCGAGATAGGTCGATAACACCTGAGGCAGGAGTGTTGCGAGTCGCTGGGGCATAGGAGTGTGTCATTGGAGTGATCGCTCCATATTAAAGCCCAAGGCGTGACACCCCTGCGTCATGTGCTTCCATGAGTGCGTGTATCTGGGAGGAACATTCACACGGAGGGCTTGTAATTCGCGGGCTTTGCTTACTACGCCCACCTGGGAGATTCCCTTTCTTCATGCAACGGCTACGGCACACGTGGATGTCTCGGAGTTTGGTGATGTTGGTCATCACCAGCTTGGTGGCGTTGCTTTTCGCATCGGCCGCAACGAGTCCGCGACGTGCGTCATCCTACGCAGATTGGGTTCGTCAGCAGCTCCTGAATCCGACCAGCGAATTGGCGGAAACCGCCCTTTCAGAGGCGACGGCCAAAGATCCGCTCTCGCTTCAGGCATTTCTTGAAGCATTTCTTGAAGCAGTTGAGGCGGAGCAGCCGCATGCTTCCCCAGCTAATTTGTTTGTGGAGTATGAGCTTTCGAACGATGCGCTCATCACCTATTTGCAGGGCCGATTCAGTCGCGTTGTAGGCGAGGCAGTGCTTACGCGAATCACAATTGGTGTTGCAAGTCCTTCTCACAATTCCCTTTCTCTGAAACACCAGTCCTCTCCCGGAACCTGGGCGAAACCTGCTTTTCAGGCACTAGCCACGAAAAGCGAGACGTTAAATCCTGCGTTCCGTCTCGTCAAAATCCCACTTCGTTGGGTGCTAACGGCTCAACCACTGGGGCCGTAGGCCTTTCTCTTTCTGCTTTTCTGCAGAATCCTGCTTTTTGCTTTCTATCTCGCACTCTCCGAACGCGCATCAAAGACGTATGCGTTTTTGTGGAGTGAGGTATCTTTTCCCAAGACCAAAACCAAGGACCTATTATGCAAGGCAACGGAGTAAAACTATTCTCTATTGTCGCTTTTCTCGTGCTGTCGGGTTTTTACCTCTTCCCGACGTTCCAATCCTGGTACTTTAACAACCAGTTGGAAAAACTTGAAGGCGACGAACAAGACGAATACCTGCAAACGAACTATTCCTCCATTCGAGAGGCACAAGACAAAGCCCTGAAATTAGGGCTTGACCTGCAAGGGGGCATGCATGTGACCCTAGAAGTACGGGTCGAGTCGCTGATTCGTGACTTGGCCCGTGAGACGGATGAGACCTTTGACCAAGTGCTCTCTGCAGCTCGTGAAGCCGTGGTCTTAGGCAATGAGTCGATCATCGATGCATTCATTGATGAATTTGAACGTCTCGATTCAGAAGCCCGCCTTTCTCGCTATTATCGCAATGACGAAGCGGGAATAACCCGTCGGTCAACGAATGCGGAAGTGCGTCAGTATCTGCAAACCGAAGCCGATGAAGCAGTAACACGGGCCATCGAAATTATTCGGAGCCGCGTTGACCGGTATGGGGTGAGCGAGCCTTCCATTCAGCGCCAAGGAACACGCCGAATCATCGTCGAATTGCCGGGCGTGGATGACCCGCAGCGTATTCGTGATTTGCTAAAAGGTACGGCCAAACTCGAGTTTAAGCTGATGGTCGAAGATCGTGATCTCGTTCGTTCGCTCCAGCAAATCATTGAACATTTTGAAGTAGATCTCGCTTCAGAAGACACCCTCATTGCAGAAGTAGATAGTACGGTGAATCTCGCTGATCTTGCTGAGGCGGATTCATCCGTTGACTTGAGCTCGCTATTAGATGATGGCGATTCGATTCTGGATGAACCCACAAATGAATTGCTGGCTATCTTTCAACCCATTGGCCAACAGCAGATTATGGGTGCCGTCTCCGAGCGTGATACAGCAGCCGTTAACGCGCTTCTGGCAGACCCAGCCGTCCAGGCGATGCGGCCTATCGGTATTAATTGGGCCTACACCGCCGAGCCTGTGGGTACCACCGAGGATGGGTTTGAAGTGTACCATCTCCTCGGCGTGCGCACCCAAGCTGAACTAGAAGGCGATGTGGTTACAGATGCCAACGTTGACTTCGATGAACTGAACCGTCCCGAAGTTACCCTCTCGATGAATGGGACGGGGTCGAGTACATGGGCGCGTGTGACAGGCGCCAACGTAGGCAAACGTGTCGCGATCGTAATGGATAACGTCGTGTACTCTTATCCTGTTATCATTGGGCGAATCACGGGGGGGCGGACCTCAATTACAGGCCTCGACTCAAGAGAAGAAGCACAGGATATTGTGACGGTGCTTAAATCGGGTGCACTTCCTGCCCCGGTTGATATCGTGGAAGAACGCACCGTGGGGCCAAGCCTGGGAGCCGCATCGATTAAGGCCGGCTTCCGGTCCGTCATGATCGGGTTATTGCTCGTTGCCATCTTTATGATATTCTACTACCGCACCGCAGGTGTGGTAGCCAACCTGGCACTCGTACTGAACCTCATCTTTATTCTTGGAATCCTTGCCGGTTTTGGCGCTACCCTCACCTTACCAGGTATCGCAGGGATCGTGTTGACTATCGGTATGGCGGTTGATGCAAACGTGCTCATCTTCGAGCGCATACGAGAAGAACAGGCCACCGGCAAAACGCTGAAAGCCGCCATCGAAGGTGGATATAGCAAAGCCTTGAGTGCCATCATCGATGCCAACATCACCACGTTTTTTGTTGGTGTAATCCTTTATTCCTTCGGGATTGGCCCCATTCAAGGGTTTGCGGTTACGCTGATGGCGGGGATCCTTGCATCACTCTTCAGCGCCATCGTCATCACCCGTGTCGTGTTCGACTGGATGGTGATCGATCGACGGATGACCGTTTCGTACGGTTGAGCATCCTTCGCTTAGCATTGCTTACCCAATCCTTTGACAACCACCTTCTCTTGGTTTGGAGAAGAGACAACCATAGAAATCATCATGAGAATCTTTGAAAATGCCAACTTTAACCTGGTTGGCAGCCGGCAAAAAGCCTATATCATATCCGGCATATTACTCCTCCTCGGAATCGGGTCTTTGCTTATACGAGGACTCGAGGTTGGAATCGATTTTCGCGGAGGGATGGAGTTTGTCGTTGAAAGCGATCAAAACCTCAATGCGACGGATGTCCGTGCGGCCCTCGCTACCGTACTTGGGGCCGAACCCGAGGTCAAAGCCTTCGAGGATGACTTGCTTATCCGAACGCTTCCCAATTCAGACATCAACGCGGTACAGGAGCAGATAATCGACGGTATCAGTATGGCCTACGCGGGGTCCAACCCGCAGGTGGTGAAAGCTGATATTGTGGGACCCCGGTTTGCTTCCGATTTGAAGAGAGGAGCGTTCCTCGCCGTGATCGGTTCTTTGTTGGTCATCTTCGTCTACCTGTGGATTCGCTTCGAATGGCGGTTCTCGCTGGGGGCCGTTGCGGCTCTCTTCCATGACGTGCTGATCACCCTTGGGATGTTTTCGCTCCTGCAAGGTGTCTTGCCGTTCTCCCTTCAGATGGACCAGGCCATCATCGCCGCATTCCTCACCATTGTTGGGTATTCGCTGAACGACACAGTGGTCATTTTCGACCGTATTCGTGAGTATACCAACATCTTTAAAACCGAGCCCTACAATCAGGTGGTGAACCGTTCGGTGAACACCACATTGAGCCGGACAGTGGTTACCTCACTCACGACCTTGCTCGTGGTGCTAATCCTGTTTATATTCGGTGGTGAAGTGTTGCGTGGGTTTGCGTTTGCACTGATTATCGGCATCATGATTGGTACCTACTCCTCCGTTTTTGTAGCTACCCCGGTTGTGATAGAGCTTCATCAGCGGTATGGAAAACGCAAAGCAGCCATTGCCGGTTGACGCCTGGAGCTGGTGGATTCACCGGCTTGTCATTTTTTGCATTTAAACAATACACCTACATGAATTACTCGGTTGACGAGCGTTACAACTCTGTCGTTATCGTGCTGAAAGGGAACGTCATGGGTGGCCCCGAT
Source organism: Rhodothermia bacterium (assembly GCA_030428385.1). Classification (GTDB taxonomy): domain Bacteria; phylum Bacteroidota; class Rhodothermia; order Rhodothermales; family JAAAOL01; genus JAUIDY01. The sequence continues at coordinate 3,975 of JAUIDY010000108.1, forward strand.
GGCTCCAAGATGCATGATACCCTTCATGAACTGAAGGAGAGCGGCAAGAAAAACGTGGTCGCAGACCTCGCGAAGGTCAAGTTCATGAATTCAAGCGGCTTGGGAATGCTCATCAGCGGGATGACCACGATGCGCAACGCGGGGGGGGACCTCCGGCTTGCCAATGTCGCTGACCGGATTCAATCATTGCTCATCATCACCAAGTTGATCACGGTGTTTAAGCACTATGACTCCATTGATGCTGCTGTAGAGAGCTTTGAGTCTGACCCACCAGCTGGTGCTGAGTAACTAGAATTGGGGAAACCCGATTTGTCATCAGAGGTAGAAAAAACATGGCGGCGATTCCGTCCCGAACGGGGTCGCCGCCATTCGTTTGCACATTTGAAACGCGTGGGGTAATGGCTCCGGTCGCCCTCACAATGTGGATCAGGAGGAGACACGCATTATGCCGGTTACGGTTGTTATTGGAAGCCAGTGGGGCGACGAAGGGAAGGGGAAAATCGTTGACTTGCTCAGCGAAGACATCGAAATCGTTGCTCGATATCAGGGCGGTGCCAACGCCGGACATACGATATGTTGGGGAGATAAAACGTTTGTGCTACACCTGGTGCCCAGTGGCATTTTCCACCAAGGCGTGACTTGTGTCATCGGGAACGGTGTGGTGATCGATCCTGTCGCCGTGATGGAAGAGATCCGCACGATTCAGGAATTAGGGTATGACGTGGAAGGGCGACTATTTATCTCCCACAATGCCCACCTGATCATGCCCTATCATAAGCGGATCGAGCAGGCACGTGAACAAGCCCGAAACAGTGGCGCGATTGGGACGACTGGGAGAGGAATTGGCCCTTCCTATGTTGACAAATTCGCTCGGACAGGAATTCGGGTGGTGGATTTGTTGGACCGTGATGTCTTGCGAAAAAAACTCACCCACTCGATAGAAGAGAAAAACGCCATTCTCAAAGGTGTTTATGGCGCAGAGGAACTCGATGTCGATGAAATCATCGAGGAATACGTAGAGTTCGACCGGCTTATCGACCCATATGTCACGAATACGTCTGAATACCTCTGCAAAGCCCTTAAGAAAGGCAAACACGTTTTAGCAGAAGGGGCCCAGGGCTCCCTTCTCGATGTAGATTTTGGCACCTATCCGTATGTAACATCGAGTCATCCTACGGCGGGCGGGGCATGTACAGGGTTGGGTATTCCACCGACTGAGATTAACCGCGTCATTGGCATCGTAAAAGCATACTCCACCCGGGTAGGAAATGGCCCATTCCCCACGGAATTGGAAGATGAGGTAGGAGAACAGCTACGCAAAGTGGGTCAAGAGTTTGGCGCTACTACGGGCCGTCCACGTCGCTGCGGGTGGCTTGATCTTGTGGCGTTGCGGTATACCAGCATGATTAATGGCTTCACCGATCTGGCTATCACTAAGCTTGACGTTCTCTCAGGGCACGAGACGCTGAAGGTTGGTACCCATTATGCCTACGACGATAAGGTGACGACCAGTTTTCCTGCCGAAGTACAAACCCTTGAACGTGTCTCACCTCGTTACACCACTTTGCCAGGATGGGACGAGGACATCGTTGGAGTCAGTCATTTCGAAGAACTGCCGCAGGCAGCGCGCGACTACCTGGGATATATCAGTCATGAGCTTGATGTTGGAATCAGCATGATCTCAACAGGGCCAAAGCGTAGTCAAACCATCGTTGTGGAACCAGCGGGCGCCCTGACGTAAACTTTTCATTCCTTAGTTCTTAGGATTGCATGCAATAAGCGCTACGGTCTCTTTCCTCCGCAATCCGACCACCGTTCGTATGAAGGCATATCGCCTTTCGGTCAACCTGAAACTGGGATTGATCATCTTTGCCATTGTTATTGCTTTGGCATCGCTCGCCTACACGAATGCCCTGGTGAATCGACTACGAGAACGGGAGCAATCCACCATTGAAATATGGGCTGGGGCAAACGAACAACTTGTCCGCACTCCGGCGTTTAATCCCTATCAAACAGAACTGAGCGAACTGGAACGCTTGGTTGAACAATGGGCCACTAATGCCTCACCAGTGGACAGGGAGCGTGCGGCACGCTTTCGCACGGCGCTCACCTGGGCCCAGTCGATGCCGCCTGCCGATCAGATCAACTTCATCACAAATGAAATCCTGATCCCCAATCCGTTCGGCATACCAGCCATTGTAACCTACGATTCGCTGGGTACTTTGCCAGCGATTTGGCGCAACGTGCCCGTGCCGGATTCAGGTATGACGCAGCAGGATACCCTACGCCTCATTAGACGGGCCCAAGGCATGGCAGAGGTGTATGCTCCGATTCCTATTGAATTGGATTATGGAGAACAGAAGCTGCGGCAGTATGTGCACTATGATGAATCTGCGTTGATTCGTGAACTTCGGATTTATCCCTATTTGCAGTTGCTCTTTGTGGGACTATTTATCCTGATTGGATATCTAGGCTTCTCCTATGTGCGTCGCAGTGAACAGAGCAGCCTATGGGTGGGAATGGCGAAAGAAGCGGCTCACCAACTGGGGACACCTATCTCAAGCCTAATGGGATGGACCCAGGTGCTGAGGATGCCCGAATTGGCAGGGGAACAACACACGAGTGCCCTCGACGAAATTGACAAAGATATCAGCCGATTAAAACGGGTAACCAACCGTTTTTCGGATATCGGTTCGCTTCCGAAATTAGAAACGCAACCCCTGGCCCCACTTGTAAACAACACCGCCGACTACATGCGCCGTCGATTTCCCCAACATGGTCAGCAAATTACCCTCAAAGTCTCTGTTCCAGACAACATCTCGGTCCCGCTGAATGCCGAACTATTCGAATGGGTCATCGAAAACCTACTAAAGAACGCCCTGGATGCCATGGAAGGAGCGCATGGGAGTATTGATGTCACTGCGATTGAGCACGAGACGGAGGTGCTGATTGATGTGAAGGATTCTGGGAAAGGGATCGACCGACGGCAATGGAAAAACGTATTCCGACCCGGCTATAGCACAAAGAAACGGGGCTGGGGACTTGGGCTTAGCTTGGCCAAACGGATTATTGATGATTATCACGGAGGAGAACTCGCTCTAGAACAGTCCAAGGTAGGACAAGGAACAACCTTTCGGATCGCACTCCCAAGACCCTAACTCTCTTTTCTCTCTCTTTCCGAAAGAAGGGGGGCTGAATAACGTCAAAAGTCGAGATTTGCGAAAAAAGCTTGTACTTTAGAAAAATCAGATGAGATGCTTCAGATGGACAGCTTTTGGGCAAATATTTTCAATCGAAAAAAAGCCGAACAGGCGGTCCAGGAATTGCTCGTGCAAATTCCTCTTTTTGAGTCGCTCTCTCAAAGAGAATTAGCCGCTTTAGAAGATATTCTTTACCGGCGGAATTATAAGGCGGGAGAATTGATTTTTCGTCAGGGAGAGCCCGGTGCTGGGATGTATATCGTCCTCGAAGGCACCGTATCCATCATCTATGAACCCACCGGTGAAACCCTCACTCAACTCTCGCACGGCGATTTTTTTGGAGAAATAGCCCTCTTAAACGAAACCCCACGTTCGGCTACGGCACAGGCACAAACCACGTGCACGCTGTTGGGGTTTTTTCAGCCCGAGTTGCTGGATTTGTTGTCCAGAAACCCTCGATTAGCTGTCAAAATCCTTCTCCCTCTCGCCCAAATTGCCGGCCAACGTCTCATTGATGCGGATAAAAAACTGCTGCTTATGCATGAAGCGCTGCATGCTCTACAGGATGGTTCGCCTGACCTAACGACGGAGGATAAATACGATGAGTTATCCCGACTCCCGCTGGATTAGGCGGGGGCTGTTTCTCCTCCTTGGTGCGGGTAGTGTATTATTGTTGGTGGCATTGGGGGGGATCGTCCGACTGCTTCTTATCAGCGCCCTGGTTGCTTATTTGGCGGATCCGCTCGTTCGCAAGCTGCAGGCACGAGGAATGCAACGCACAACCGCGGTTGGATTGGTTTTTTTTCTCCTTACGGTGTTGGTGGTCTCAGGTGGACTCGTGCTGTTGCCTCACACGTTGGCACAACTGAAAGATATTCAAACTGGATTTCCGGCTGATCAGTTTAGTGCCATCATCGACCGTGTGGAGCGCTGGGTTCAAGAGATTTCTCACAGCTTCGGGATCGAGGCGAACTCTCTTCGCGCCCAACTCGAAGAATTGCCTCAACGATGGGTAGGACAGCTACCGCAAGCACTTCCGGGTTTGATGGGAATGCTCGCTAACCTGACGCTGATTCCCTTTTTTTCGTTTTTCTTGCTCAAAGATGGTCCTTCCATTCGAAAAGGGCTCATTAACGCCGTTCCAAACCGCTACTTTGAGCTTACGTTGAGCATCTTGCACAAGATGGATTTGCAGTTGGGCGGTTATCTTCGGGGACAATTTATCGCCGCGCTTGTGGTTGCCGTACTTGCAACCATCGTCTTGTATCTCTTTGATGTTCCGTATTACCTGCTCATTGGGGTTATCGCAGGGCTCGCGAATATGATTCCCTATTTAGGGCCGATAGCCGGAGCGCTCCTAGCCATCATCGTCTCGATGCTCACACAAGGCACAATCGGACATGCGGCGGGGTTACTTGTTGCCTTTGTTGTGATCCAGCAAATCGATAACCTGGTGATTCAGCCCCTGGTGTTGTCCCGCAACGTGGCGTTGTCCCCCTTGATGATTTTGCTCAGCGTGCTGGTAGGAGGGACGCTCTTTGGTTTTGTGGGGCTCCTGCTTGCCGTGCCTGCCACGGCCATTCTGAAGGTCACCATTTACGAAACCGTGACCACACTTCGTCGCTACCGCTTTGGATAAAAAAAGCGCCCACGCCGTAAGGGCGGGGCGCTTTGATCGGAGAGCGGGAGTTGGTTACATCCCATGTAATCGGTTCGATTGGGTCGGCCGCATATTAATCAACAAGGGTTTGTTAAACACGGCCCCTGTAATAAGTCCCTGACCCGGCCCGAGGGTGGCAACGGTATCCCACATGGTGTTGTCCACGCCTGGCGTTGTCCGTTGGAGTGGTTCCAGGTTCGCGGGTGACTTTATCTGATGGATAATGCGCGTGTTTGTCAACTCGAATACTTCGTCTGGGACGTGGTTGGGCTGCTGAGAAACCAAAGCCAGCGACATCCACCGTTTTCGTCCCCGCCGGCTGATCGTTTGCAGGGTGTCGAGCACCGTACGCATTTTGGCAGCCACGGCACGAGAGACAAACGTATGCACTTCCTCAATGATTACCAATAGAGGCGGGCGGTTCCTTCCGGACGCCATGCGGCCACCAAGAGGAACCGATGTCACTTGCTTAAAGAGCTCTTGAAGCACATACGTGATCGCAATATTACGGCTACGGTCATCCGTTTCCGAAACATCAAGCACGGAGAGCCTACCACCCACCATTACCTCATCCACAGGCAATTCGGCAACATGATCAGTCTCGCGCCAGTCTAGCATTTGGGAGCGGCCAAGATGCAGAAGCTTTGAACGCAGCAAACTGGCGGTTTCGATATCTTGTTGTCCGGCCATCGGAAGCAGCCGGACATTTGGCGGCCCATTCATAGACGGTGTTTCAATCAGGCCATTGACAAGATCTTGCAGATCGAAGATTCGATGTGGTTTAAGCGGGTCCTGCACTTCCCCTGTGTCGTTGGCACGGGCCGCCTGTGCAGTGATCATAGAGTAAACACGGCGCTCGGGCTCAGAGAATTCGAGTATGTCAGCAACAATCTCAGGGAAAAGCTCCGAAATAGGCACCTTAAAAGGAGTTGCCGAGGAGCGAGCCGATTCGCCCGAACTGGGAACGTAAACGCGGAAATTGGAAACCCCCCGGGGTGACCGATCGTGGGTGTCTTTTAGCACCTCGATTAACTGAGTATCTTTGGTCGGTTCATTCATCCGCACGTATTCGCCTTCCACGTCGACAATTAATACCGCCCATCCTGCATTAATAGCTTCTTCGGCGATAACCTGGGCGGTGTTGGACTTGCCTGACCCAACCGTGCCGAAGATGCCTACATTCCGAGGAAGGAAATTCTTGTTGTCACTTTTGGCATTAATCAACACCTCCTCATGCCCGACCAGGTGGCCGAAGTAAAAGTCGCCCTCCACGCCAAGGAATCGATTCAGACGGTCATTGGGGAATACGTAACACTTAGAGAAAGGACGGGGGCGGGTGGTCACCGGGCGCAGCCGTTCGCCAGCAGAAAGCTGCCCCATAAGTTCAATCGTCCCGTAGGAGGAATATTTTGATCGATCACCACGGCCGCTTTCCATTTCACTTTGGTTGCTCCTTCGGCCATAAAAAGGACCCGCCGTGATTCGACCTAAAAACTCAATGTTCTGCTCCTCATCCAGGATGCCTACATATATATCCCGATGAAAATGATTCGCGTGCTTGGGAGATATAAAAATGTCGCACGAAGCATTGGACCGGGCGGTCCCATCGTAGGTGATATACCCTAGCAGGATTTCTTCCTGCTTTTGAGCGACCGAGATCCGTTTCAGCCCTTTTCTGGAAGTAGAACCAGAAGATGGTTTGGAGTGGGAAGTTTTGGGAGGAATCGTTGCCACGTCCGTATCCACTTCAAGGGTAGCAAGTTGAGACTCTGTTGACGCAGTGGGTTGCCAGCGAGGCGTTGGGTCGGATGACACGATGTGGGTCCTCAGGTCTACGTTTGTCCCTCCGTCGGTGTGCAGATTCTGTGCAATCTGCTCTTCGAGGGAGTCCTCAAGCGAGGGAGAAGTAAAGTTGATGTACATGGAGGTGGGTATGCTCTATGCGCCATTACGGCCGGTGGAGAATACGCCATGGCCATGATAGTCGATGACTTCCGATTCTCATACTGCTCTTACTCTGTAGGTGAGTCTTGAAAAGAGACACCGAAAGAGAAAGAAATAAGGATTGGAGAGCATATCAGACGTTTTTGCCGCAGCCAAGGCAAAATCGAATTCATAAAAGGAATTGGCAATCACTATGCCAAGCCTTCCAATAAGGGGGGAGTACCAGAAAGAAACCAATTTTACGATGAATACCAAACCGCGCGTCTTTACACCAACCCCAACAGCTTCGTTGAACGGTAGATCTCTGATCCCCTTTTGAAAAGAGTTCGATCGTATTGCCCAAGGAATTGGTGACGCACCTTGGGGAGAAGGACCATACCCTGACGATTCCGCGGTTCTCCTCGCTCGCCCATTTAATAAAAGACCGAATCCTTACTCAGGCCGTTTGGGGTAATGTAATCCTGAACTGCAGCGGGACGGAGCAGGCGAATGGCGACTAGCTGTTTTGCTTCGAGAAAGGGATCGATGGGACGGTAATGCCGATTACCTTGCTCAACGAAACAAACTTAACAAAAAAGAAAAAGAGGCCATGCACATAACGTACACGGCCTCTCGAGTGTAGCGGGGACAGGATTCGAACCTGCGACCTTCGGGTTATGAGCCCGATGAGCTACCAGCTGCTCCACCCCGCGATGTAGGATTACCATGATACAAGGTGCTGCTTCATAAAGCAAGAACTTTGTCCAGGAGACGATTGAAAGGTCCATGAATTGCTGGATGTATAGATATTTGAGGAGCCATAAAGTTTCGACTAAGGTCGCAGTATCGCCCTATTCGAGGAACGGAAATGCCGTATACTACATGACTTGTTCTCCTCGTGAATTAAAGCCAAGGTTTAATGGCTATTCTGCATCCTTTTCGCGCCTTGCGTCCCGTCCCTGGCTTATTGGCCGAAGTCGCTTCCGTTCCCTACGACGTGATCAACACAGAGGAAGCGCGCGCATTGGCGGAAGGCAAACCGCTCAGCTTCCTGCACGTCATCCGGCCAGAAATAGACCTGCCTGTGGGCACCGACGAGCATGCTGATGAAGTATATAAAAAAGGCGCATCGAACCTCGAGGCTTATGCGCAAGGCGACCACTCTTTTCAAGAGGAATTTCCCTGCGTCTATATCTATCGGCTCATTATGAATGGGCGGGCACAAACGGGCGTTTTTGGGTGTGTTGCGGTAGAAGATTATGACAACAATGTTATTCTGAAGCACGAGAAAACCCGCCCGGTGAAAGAAGACGACCGGACCCGGCACATTCTAACACAGCGCGCACATGCAGAGCCTGTGATGCTTACCTATCGGGATGACCCACAGGTTACTGAAGTTATCAACGCCACCACGGCGCTTGATCCGTTGTACGACTTTGAAGCCTCTGACGGGGTGCAGCACACGATTTGGCGGGTAGATCAAGCAGCGGCACTCGTGGATGCTTTTTCTAAGGTTTCTAATTTGTATGTGGCAGATGGACACCATCGCTGCAAAGCAGCCAGCAGAGCAGCGGAAGCATTGCGTGATACCGAAGAATGGTCACAAGAAGTAGGCTTTTTTCCCGCCGTGATGTTCCCCATGAGCAATATGGAAATCATGGCCTATAACCGGATTGTTTCCCAATTGCCTTCAGGAGCTCCCCGCTTTCTCGATACGCTTAGTAAAAAGTTTCCCCTCCGGTTGAACACCGGCCAAAGCACCCCTCAGAAACAAGGGGAGATTTGTTTGTACCTGAATGGGGAATGGCATACTGCAACGTTACCTGCAACGTCGCGGGAAGGAGTGGCTGCCCATCTTGACGTCGCCCGCCTCAACGAGCACATGTTACAGCCAATCCTTGGGATTATGGACGTACGTACCGATCCCAATGTGGACTTTGTAGGGGGGATTCGTGGAACCAAGGCCTTGGAAAAACTGGTTGAAAGCGGAAAAGCTGAACTGGCAATTTCCATGTATCCAACGAGTATCGAAGAATTACTTGTTGTGTCGGATGCAGGGTTGCTGATGCCGCCAAAGTCGACATGGTTTGAGCCCAAGCTAAGAAGCGGACTCCTGGTTCACCTGTTTGATTAGTAATCGGAAAACCTGTCCTGGTCTGATATGAAAATCCTTCTTGCCGATAAGCTGCCTCCTTCTGGGTTAACTGTATTAGAAAACGCAGGTCATGAAGCCATTTCCTCGCCTGACCTAACGGGGGAGCAGTTGGAGGTGGCATTACAAACACTTCAGCCCCAAGTATTGGTGGTACGGTCAACAAAAGTGACCGCACCGATGATGGACGGTTGCCCATCCCTTGAACTCATTGTCCGCGCAGGGGCAGGCTATGATACGATTGATGTGGCCGGAGCGTCCGCGCGTGGCATTTTCGTAGCGAACTGTCCGGGGAAGAATGCGGTTGCTGTCGCTGAACTGACGATCGGGTTATTACTGGCGTTGGATCGCAAAATCCCGGATGCGGTAGGGGAGGCAAGGCAGGGAAACTGGAATAAAGCGCTTTACTCTAAAGCTGCTGGATTAAAAGGAAAAACTCTTGGCATTGTCGGCGTCGGGAGTATCGCTGAAGCCGTTATTGCAAGAGCAAAAGCACTTGAAATGAAGGTTGTGGCGTGGAGCCGTTCCCTCACAGGAGAACGGGCACACGAACTGGGCATCCAAGTCCTTCCCTCACCAGTTGCCGTGGCGCAAGTTGCCGATGCTGTTTCCTTACATGTGGCTTCGACGCCGGAGACGAAACACCTGGCCAACCGTCCTTTTTTCGAAGCGATGAAAGAAGGCGCGTTCTTTATCAATACCACGCGTGGAGCCGTGGTGGACGAGGAGGCGTTGCAATGGGCATTGGAGACCAAGGGAGTTTGGGCAGGACTCGATGTTTTCGATGACGAACCGTCGGCAAAAGTGGCCGCTTTCGAAAAAGCATTGGTGAAACATCCCCAGGTTTATTTGACACATCATATAGGTGCTTCAACGCAGCAGGCACAAGATGCTACGGCAGCCGAAGCTGCTCGTATTATTAATACCTATGCCGCCAAGGGACACGTCCCCAATTGTGTCAATATGGAAGTGCATTCTCCTGCGACACATCTGCTCACTGTCCGGCACCTCGACAAAGTGGGCGTGCTGGCCGCGGTCCTAGACGAAATGCGAAAAGCAGACTGGAATGTACAGGAAATGGAAAACCTGGTTTTCGAAGGGGCGAAAGCTGCATGTGCCCGTATCCGATTTGCCGGTTCACCAAACGAAGAAATACCTCAGCGTATTTCTGATCATCCTGATGTACTTGCGGTGTCACTAATAGCATTGTGATCCCGCCGATTGAGTTTCTTCTATCACCTTGAACCCATCTATCACCCCCATGAGTGAACGCGCCTTTAACTTTTCCGCAGGCCCCGGTGTCTTGCCTGAAGAAGTATTGTTGGAGCTAAAAGAAGAAGTACCTGTTTTTAAAAGCATCGGGACCTCCGTCATTGAAATAAGTCACCGTTCCCCCACCTACACCGAAATCGCGGAGGCGGCTCGCGCACATTTGCGGACCTTGCTGGGGTTGGGTGAAGACTGGCACATCCTGTTTTTGCAAGGGGGGGCCTCCATGCAGTTTCACCAGATCCCCCTTAATTTTCTCCCACGTGGGGGTTCTGCCGACTACTTAGACACAGGGGCCTGGTCCGCAAAGGCTGTCAAGGAAGCCGCTTTTTTCGGTACGGGCAAGATTGCGGCCTCTTCGAAGGCTGATAACTACAACCACATTCCCTCACCCGACACGTGGAGTCTCGATCCGAACGCAGCTTATCTACACTATACGTCCAACAACACCATTTTTGGCACCCAATTTTCATTTGAGCCTAATGCTTCCGTTCCGCTTGTGTGCGATGCCTCCAGTGACTTCTTGAGTCACCCTATTGACGTTGATCGTTATGGGCTGATTTATGCTGGTGCTCAAAAAAATATAGGTCCAGCAGGGGTCACGGTTGTGCTGATTAAAGAATCCTTTCTCCAAGGACGCGTCCAGCCGCTTCCCACCATGCTTGATTACGGGACCCACACGGCCAAACTGTTTAATACACCTCCAGTCTTTGCTGTGTATCTCGTCGAAAAAGTGCTGCGATGGTTGATTGGAAAGGGGGGGATTCCAGGAATCCAAACGATTAATGCGGCCAAAGCAAAAACGTTGTATGACCGAATCGATGCCAATGATTTTTACCGGGGGACGGTGGAGCCCGATTCGCGCTCCAAGATGAACGTCACGTTCCGTCTGCCCAGCGAGGAATTGGAAGCCACGTTCATTAAGGAGGCGCAGGAAGAAGGGCTGCAGGCGCTAAAAGGACACCGTTCCGTTGGGGGAATTCGTGCCTCCATCTACAATGCTTGTCCGCCTGAAGCTGTTGCTGCGCTTGTTGGCTATATGAATGCGTTTGAGCAAAAACATGGATGACATTTTTGCGGCTTGTCACCTACTTGAAGGCTTTGGATAATCAACACCTCGCACTTGCGGTTTAGAATGGTGCCCCGTCTGTTGAGCGGATGGTGAGAAGCAGCGGACGAATTCCAAAAATGAGAGGGAGCGATGTTGCGTACATCGCTCCCTTTGTTTTATATATTGCCGCCTCAACCGTTAAAACCTGTGTAGGAAGTATCAAGCGATCTATTTGTATGGCTTTTCAAATTGGAGTTCCCAAAGAAACAGTTTCAGGTGAACAGCGGGTGGCTCAAACACCAGACACGGTCTCCCGATTGGTACAGCTTGGCTATGAGGTGGTTGTGGAGGCTGGAGCAGGAGAAACCGCCTTTCACGCTGACAGTGACTACGTATCGAGTGGCGCGCAGATCGGAACGCATGAAGAGGCCCTGGCGGCTGATTTGGTCGTTTCGGTGCAGCCTCCCTCAGAGGCTAACATTCAAGTATTTCGTGCTGGACAGGTTTTTCTGGGTTTTTTAAGCCCTCTCGATTCACCCTCGATTGCAGAAAATCTGGCGCAAAAAGGGGTGACGGCGCTGAGTATGGAACTTGTTCCGCGGATTTCACGCGCACAAAAGATGGATGCACTCTCTGCCTTGGCTTCGTTGGCCGGATATAAGGCGGTGCTGGTAGCTGCATCTACGTTGCCTAAATTTTTTCCGCTTCTCACCACCGCAGCAGGCACGATTCGTCCAGCGAACGTCTTGGTGCTCGGCGCCGGGGTGGCAGGATTGCAGGCCATTGCAACAGCAAGGCGACTTGGGGCGCGGGTATCGGCGTATGATATCCGAGATGCGGTGAAAGAGGAAGTACAAAGCCTCGGCGCTTCCTTTGTAGAACTGGCGCTCGAAATTGATGACATGCAAGATGCCGGAGGCTATGCGAAGGCGCTCATGGCAGAAAAAGCAAAGCGTCAAACGGAACTGCTGGTCCCTCACATTGCCAAGGCAGATGTTATCATCACCACGGCATTAATTCCTGGTCGACCTGCTCCTTTGTTAATCACTCCGGAAGCGCTTTCGAGCATGGCACCTGGATCAGTCATTGTCGATTTGGCAGCGGCAAATGGTGGAAATTGCAGCCACACCGAACCTGATCGCGAGGTTGTAGAAAACGGCGTCACCATTCTCGGACCGACCAATTTGACGGCGACGATGCCAATTCATGCAAGCCAGCTTTATGCCCGGACCGTCCTCGCCATGATCCAGGAATTTACGAGCGAAGGAGCGTTCGTGCCTAACTTTGAGGATGCAATTTTCCAGGGTGCATGCATTGCACACGGAGGTGAAATTGTGAATGAACGGGTGAAAGGGTTGCTTGCCACTGTATCGTAATATCAACAAAACCAAGTGATATGTTAGAAAATCTAACCTACTTCGTATTGGCAGCCTTTATAGGAGCAGAGGTGATCAGTAAAGTGCCGCAGACTCTTCATACGCCGCTTATGTCGGGGTCGAATGCAATTAGTGGTATCACGGTCGTAGGTGCCCTTGTTGTGGCTGGCATGGTAGGAGGTAGTTGGGCAAAATGGATTGGTGTCGCAGCACTGATTGTGGCGATGATCAATGTTGTGGGGGGCTTTATGGTGACAGATCGTATGCTTCAGATGTTTAAAAAGAAAGAGCCACCTCAACTAAAGAAGGGGGCAACAGACGGGGTTGGTGGAATCACGCCTTCCTCCCAAAAAGTGAATGCCTAGGAGTTACTCGCGAAGAATAGGATACGATGGTCATACAAACGCTGATTAACCTTTCATACCTGCTCGCAGCAGCACTATTTATAATTGGTCTTAAACGTCTTCAATCACCTGCGACTGCCCGAACCGGCAACCGACTTGCTGCACTCGGAATGCTCGTCGCGGTAGTGGCCACCTTATTCTTGCATGAGATTCTAACGCCGTTAGAAATGATAGGAGGGATGGTGGTCGGGGGCGCCATCGGAGCTATGTTGGCGAGGCGGGTAGAGATGACCTCGATGCCAGAATTGGTTGCCGCTTTTAATGGCTTTGGCGGACTTGCTTCTGCCCTCGTTGCCGGAGGAGAAGTTGCCCGGTATTTATTCTCTTCCTCTGCTGCACAGACGTTGTCTTTGGATCCCCTTTCTCCAGTTACGGCTGTGACGATTGTTTTAAGTGTGCTGGTAGGAATGGTCACCTTTTCAGGCAGCTTTGTTGCGTTTGGGAAATTAAACGGCTTGGTATCGGGCAACCCGATCTCATTTCTGGGCATGCGGCTTCTCACCGTGCTCCTCGTAGCAGGTGCCTTCGCTGCCATGGGGTTTGTGGTCTGGGGAACCGGAGATTTCCCGTCGGTCTCTGAGCCGGTCGTGTGGGGCTTAGTGGCATTGGGTATTGTGGCCTTATTCCTTGGCATTCTTCTCGTAATCCCAATCGGCGGAGCTGATATGCCCGTGGTGGTGGCCCTTCTGAACTCTTATTCCGGCCTCGCAGCTTCAGCCACCGGTTTTGTGCTAAACAATACCGCCCTGATCGTTAGCGGTGCGCTTGTTGGCGCCTCAGGACTGATCCTTACGAAAATAATGTGTGATGGTATGAACCGATCGCTTCTCAACGTGCTGTTGGGTGGGTTTGGGGGTGAAGCTGACACGTCAAGCGGAGGACCTGTAACCAAGGGCGACCAGCAGGTGCAACCAACTACGGCTGATGATGTGGCAATACTGCTCACGTATGCGCAAAAAGTGATCATCGTCCCCGGGTATGGGATGGCCGTTGCCCAGGCCCAACATCAGGTTCGAGAACTTACCGATTTGCTTCTGGAGAAAGGGGTCATGGTTAAATTTGCGGTTCACCCAGTGGCGGGACGCATGCCGGGCCATATGAACGTGTTACTTGCCGAGGCTAACGTGTCGTATGATTTGTTATTTGAAATGGATGAGATCAATGGTGAATTCGATTCAACGGATGTGTCCTTGGTTATCGGTGCCAATGATGTGGTGAACCCTGCAGCGCGCCATGACACCAGCAGTCCTATCTATGGCATGCCAATTCTAAACGTGGACCGTTCCCAAACGGTCATCATTCTAAAACGTAGTATGCGGCCGGGGTACTCCGGGATTGAAAACGAACTCTTTTTTGCAGCCAATACCCGCATGCTCTTCGGTGATGCAAAAGATTCCATCACACAGTTGGTGAGCGAAGTGAAGGGACTTTAAGAATTGCCATGGTAGGTATCATTATAAAATGAAAGGGTGGCGTCGAACAATCGAAAGATTATAAGGTGAGCCATTTGCATTAATGGCCTGGCTTTAATAAGATGTAAATGCCTTGTTCTTTCATTATTCCCTGTGCCTAGCATGTCTCGCTCCGACTCTTTTTTCGGGCACAAGCAGCAATTCTGCGAAGATGCCCCCAAGCGGTTTTCCAAGGATGCAAATGCCCTTCCGAAACCGCCAGAAGCAGATGACCAAAGTGAAAGTGATACCTTGCAGTTTGCACGTCGTGTCTCGAAAGAAAGCTTTG
>JAUIDY010000109.1 GCA_030428385.1 Rhodothermia bacterium
AGGGCCGCTTCCGCCAGAACCTGCTTGGGAAGCGCGTTGACTATTCTGGTCGTTCGGTGATTGTGGTGGGGCCGGAGCTGGAACTTCACCAGTGCGGCTTGCCGAAGGAAATGGCGGTTGAACTCTTTAAGCCGTTTATCATCCGAAAGCTCATCGAGCGCGGCATTGTCAAAACGGTGAAAAGCGCCAAGAAGGTGGTAGATCGGCGCACCGCTGACGTGTGGGACATCTTGGAAAAGGTGATCCAAGGCCGCCCAGTGATGCTCAACCGTGCCCCAACGCTGCACCGCTTGGGCTTCCAGGCCTTCCAGCCCGTCCTCACCGAAGGCAAAGCCATTCAACTGCACCCGCTTGTTTGTACGGCGTTTAACGCTGACTTTGACGGTGACCAGATGGCGGTGCACGTCCCGCTGAGCCACGACGCCTGTCTCGAAGCGATGGTATTGATGCTTTCGAGCCACAACATTCTGTCGCCTGCCCACGGTGGGCCCATTGCGGTGCCCACGCAGGACATGGTGCTTGGGTTGTATTACCTTACCAAGTCGAAGAATGGCGTAAAAGGTGAAGGCAAGCGGTTCAGCTCTCCTGCAGAGGTACGTCAAGCCTTTGACCAAGGCATTGTAGCTCTTCATGCCAAAATTCAAGTGCGTAGCGATGGACAAACTATCGACACGACGGTGGGGCGCGTTCTGTTTAATGAGGTGGTCCCGGACGAAGTTGGCTACATCAATGAGGTGCTCACGAAGAAAAACCTCCGTGGTATTATCAGCCGCATTCTGAAAGCGACCGACTTCCCCACGGCGGCGCGCTTCCTGGACAACATGAAGCGTGCTGGGTTTGAACGTGCCACCCTCGGTGGGCTAACGTTTTCGCTCTCAGATATCGTGATTCCGCATGCGAAGGAAGTGTTGATCACCGATGCGCAGGAGGAAGTAGGCAAAGCCCGTGGAAACTATGAAATGGGCTTCATTACCGACAACGAGCGCTATAATCAGGTCATCGACATCTGGACGCGTACCAACAACCGCGTATCCGAAGTCCTGTTCGAGACCCTGAAGCAGGACGAAGACGGCTTCAACGCGATCTACATGATGGCGGACTCAGGTGCCCGTGGTTCCAAAGAGCAGATTCGTCAGCTCGGAGGGATGCGTGGTCTGATGGCGAAACCGCAAAAAAGCCTGGTTGGTTCTGCCGGTGAAATCATCGAAAACCCGATTGTCTCTAACTTTAAAGAAGGACTGTCGGTACTTGAGTACTTTATTTCTACGCACGGGGCCCGTAAAGGTCTTGCTGATACTGCCCTCAAGACGGCTGACGCCGGTTACCTGACCCGCCGACTTGTGGATGTGGCACAGGATACTACCGTAACCCAGCACGACTGTGGGACACTCCGTGGAATTGCTATCTCGGCATTAAAAGACAATGAAACGGTTGTTGAGCCGTTGAATGACCGCATCCTTGGCAGGGTGTCACTTCACGACGTCTATGATCCCCTCACCAACGATCTGATTGTTGCAGCCAATGAGATGATCGATGAGGAAAAGGCACGGAGCATCGCAGAAACATCCATTGAGGAGGTCGAAATCCGTTCGGCGTTGGCCTGTGAGTCCCGCCGCGGGATTTGTGCGTTGTGCTATGGCCGAAACCTGGCAACCGGCCGCTTGGTCGAGACAGGAGAAGCCGTGGGAGTTGTGGCGGCTCAGTCGATTGGCGAGCCGGGGACGCAGCTTACGCTCCGAACCTTCCACGTGGGGGGGACAGCCAGTCGCATTGAAGCCGAAAGCACCGTTAAGAGTAAGTATGCCGGGAAAGTGGTGTACGAAAACCTCCGCACGGTTTCTTTTGAAGACAGTGAAGGTCCCCGCGATGTGGTGCTTACGCGCCAGGGTGAAATTAAGGTGGTTGACCCCAATGAAGAAGATCGCCAACTGATTGCCTACCTTATTCCTTATGGAGCTGAAGTGTTGGTTGAAGATGGGGCCATGATCGAAAAAGGCTCCGTGCTCGCCTCCTGGGACCCCTACAACTCCGTCATCCTTTCTGAGGTTGGTGGGGCCGTTGGATTCCAGGATATCATTGAAAGCACTACCTTCCGCGAGGAATCCGACGAGCAGACTGGCTATAAAGAAAAGGTGATCATCGAAAGCCGGGAGCGAAATCTCACGCCTGCCCTGATCATTAACACGGGTACTTCTACTCGTGAATACACCCTGCCTGTTCGTGCCCGCATTCAGGTTGAAGCCAAAGACAAGGTTCAAGCCGGTCAGATTCTGGTTAAGATCCCGCGTCAGAGTGCCAAGACCCGTGACATTACGGGTGGTTTGCCGCGTGTGACCGAACTCTTCGAAGCGCGAACGCCTTCCGATCCTGCCATTGTGAGCGAGATCGATGGCGTGGTCAGCTTTGGTGGTCGTAAGCGTGGTTCGCAAGAAGTGATGGTGACAAGCCGCGACGGCTCCATTTCCCAGACCTACCTTGTATCGTTGGCGAAGCACTTGCTTGTTCATGAAAACGACTTCATCCGTGCCGGTGAGCCCCTGTCCGACGGTCAGGTTTCTCCACAGGATATCCTGTCGATTAAGGGGCCGCGTGCGGTGCAGGAATACCTCGTTAATGAGATTCAGGAAGTCTATCGCTTACAGGGCGTGACCATTAACGACAAGCACATTGAGTGCATTGTCCGGCAGATGATGCAGAAGGTGCGCGTGGTGGATCCTGGCGATACCAATTTGCTAGAAAATGACAACGTGGACCGCTTCTACCTCGAAGAGATGAATGATAACCTCTACGACAAATTTGTCGTCGTGGATGGAGGAGATTCCGATCTGATGCTTGGGCATCTGGTAGACCGACGTGTTCTGCGTGAGACCAACTCCGAAATGAAGCGACGGGACAAACGCGGGGTGCAAGTGCGTGACGCACAACCTGCGGTAGCTGAACCGTTGCTGCTCGGGATCACACAGGCGGCCTTGGCTACCGAGTCGTTTATCTCGGCGGCGTCCTTCCAGGAAACCACAAAGGTACTTACCGAAGCTGCCATCGCTGGCAAATCGGACCCGTTGTATGGCCTGAAGGAAAATGTCATTGTTGGCCACCTGATTCCTGCCGGAACAGGACAGCGTCGATTCCGCGACATTGTTGTTGGTTCGAGGAAAGAACTGGCCGAATTGCAAGCGGCGCTGGGCGACGAAAGTCTCTTCAGTACAGAACGTGTTGGTGTTTGACACCAATTCCATTACATGTGAAAAAGCCCCGGCGACTTCGATGGTCACCGGGGCTTTTTTTCTGGTCGGCAAAAAGCCATCAAATTGTGACAAGTTCGAAGGAGGGCTGCATCATCTATCAAGCGTTGAATTCGCAAACTAGGATGTACACGATCTGCAACGTATTCAACCTACGATAGTCATGAAAACCTCATTATTGGGTCTAGTTCTTTTCTTGCTTGTACCCTCAGCGCACGCAACCCCTTCATCAACCGAGTTTCCCGCTTTGGTCTCTGAAACCGAAGGCATTACAACGGTGGAACGGGCAGACAAAGTGATAATTGTGAAACGTCGGCCTCCAGTCCCGCGTCGTGAAGTCCGAGGGGTGAGGCCTTCTCATCGTCATGTTTGGGTTGGGGGGCACTGGGGATATCGAAGCGGGCGCTATGTCTGGGTTGCGGGGCACTGGGGCCGGCGTCCGCATGTCCATGCTCACTGGGTGCCAGGCGGATGGCATAAAGTAAAAGGGGGATGGGTTTTCCGTCGGGGACACTGGCGCTAAAGTCGTAATGGAAAAACAGAACGACGATCAGAGGGAGTTGGAGCATTCGCTTCGACTCCCTCTATTCTGTTTTGAAAAGCCGATGCGCCGACGCCCAACACGCCATTAGCTTTTTTGTAAAGGCCAATGATCGTTTGAGGTTTTGAACCGTGTTCCACTCAAACCGACTGTGATAATCGTACCCCCCGTTAAACACATTTGGGGTAGGAATTCCCTTTTCAGACAAGCGGGCACCATCCGTACCGCCACGCACAACATGCTCTTTCAACGTAAGGCCCATCTGGTGCGCCGCTTCATGGGAAAATGAAATAGTACGCGGGTCCGTTGCCTCAATGTAGGAGCGCATGTTTTTATATTGGTCGTTGATGGTACAAGAAATCATTGAGGCGGGGTACTTTTGCTGCAACCCCTTTGCGATATTTTTGATGAGCTGTTTCTTTTCAAGTAAGCCCTCGTCCGTAAAATCGCGAATGATCAACTCGATAGACGCACGGGCAGCATTGCTTTGTGTAATCGAATGGGGATGAAGATATCCCTCATATCCTGAGGTGGTTTCTGGAGCCTCGTCTGAGGGGAGCAAAGAGATAAATTCAGCAGCGATACGTAAGGCGTTTACCATGATCCCTTTCGCGTAGCCGGGATGTACCATTGTGCCTTCGATTTCGATGGTAGCGGCGGCAGCATTAAAAGTCTCAAAGGAAATATTGTCGATGCTGCTACCATCAAGAGTGTAGGCCACATCTGCGCCAAGAGTGTCCAAGTTCAGGGACTCCACGCCACGACCAATTTCTTCATCAATGGTAAAACACAGCCGTATGGTTGGATGAATCAGCGTCGGATCTGCAAAGAGATCTTCAGCCAGTTGCATTAATACGGCCACCCCTGCTTTATCATCACTGCCTAAAAGGGTGGTACCATCGCTAGTGATCAAGTCCTCACCAAGGTGGTTGAGGAGCGCCGGCTGTTGTTCAGGTGTGAGAGACAATGCCGGATCAGCAGGAAAGACCACTGGATCGCCGTTATAGTTTGCATGAATGACGGGCTCTACATCGTCTCCGGGCTCATCGGGCGACGTATCCATATGCGCAAGTAACGCCACAACGACTTGGGAGGTGGATGGATTGGTAGCTGGGATGGTCCCAAACACATAGCCGTACCCATCCATCATAGCATCTGTGATTCCTATTTTGTGTAGTTCTTGAACGAGTAAACGGCCTAGGTTTTTTTGTTTATCTGTGGAAGGGGTGGTCGATGAGCGGGGATCGGATTGGGTATCAATCGTAACATAGCGAAGGAAGCGCTGGGCAACGCGGGGTAACGCTTGGAATTGCTGGGTGGTGAGATATTTAAACGCAGTCATAGAGATGCAGCTATGGTTTATTGCGCAAAAAAGAAATCGAAAATGGAACGCTAAATCAGATAACAATAATGAAATCCGTTTTGCACTTTACGAATACCATTACGGTTTGTAGATTTAGCGCACATAATACGACGTTTACAGTTCGGTATCCGTTATTGAAACGCACAAAACGTCTTCCCTAAAGCATTCGTTGACATACTAGCCTATCACGACTTCCGGCTTTTCGCGGCAAGACATGCAGCGGGGGGTGTCCGATGAAGCCGCATGTCCTTGTCCTTAATCAGGATTATAGTGCCCTAACGATTTGTAGCGTACAACGGGCCATTGTTCTCATTCATCTCCATAAGGCTGAGCTGGTAGAGCCTGCTCCTAATCGTTTTTTGCGAACGCCACGCCTGCGGTTCCCATACCCCAGTATCGTTCGGCTTAAAATGTTTGTTCGTGTTCCGTACCGCCGAATAATGTTGTCGCGAAAAAACGTATTGCGCCGCGACGGCTTTAGGTGCCAATATTGTGGCATCCGAGAAGGACTGACAGTCGATCATGTCTTTCCAAAATCGCGGGGCGGCAAAGACACCTGGGAAAACCTTGCTGCTGCTTGCACAACGTGTAATAACCGAAAAGGAAACCGCACGCCCGAAGAAGCCAACATGCCCCTGCGCCGCACCCCCTTTCGACCCAGCCATGTGATGTTTATTCGGGATTATGTAGGGGATGTGGCGGAAACCTGGAAGCCCTATTTGTTTCTGGCCTAACGTTCTTGACCAAGCATCCGCACTTCTGCCGGAACAGCATTCTTGACGTGGCGTGCATGACAAACGATACCTCCGTCAATCAGGTTGTATATGTCTTCAAAAGCCAGCCGCGTAATAGCGCGCCTCTTGTGGGGTTTCCCACTCCTACTCATTTTTCTGGCCTTTAACCAGTACCAGGTCGCACGAGATCTCAAGGCAACCTGGGAAGAGGGCGTTCCTGCAACAGCCGAGGTCTTGGCTTTCGAGACATCGAATCGTATGGATGTGGTGTACGACTGGATCAGCCTTCAGATTACGATGCCCGATGGCACCCAACTCCTACGCGAGCGGATGGCCATTCCCCATACCCTGGCTCCACGGCTTGAGGGCGTCGAATCCCTTACCGTTCGGGTGTTACCAGATGCCGACCAACCGGTGGTGATGGAGCCGATAATTAATGCGCAATGGCGCATTGCGGCTGTTCAGGCCGTAATGGCATTGTTTGGGGCGCTCTTTATCGGATTTGGCGTTGGCTGGTGGAATCGTTTTTTAATACGCCAGGGAGATCCCGCCCTACGCGAAGTAAACACGGGGAAAATAAGCCCTGTACGGGCTTAGCGAATGATGGGCCCGCTGGGATCCCGGGGTTCATTAGGATAAAGATTGCCTACCCATTCTCCGTATCCATTAAACAATTTGGTTTCTATCCGCTGTTGGGTGTTTTCGTCAAGCAGAAATCGCTCAGTGGCTTGGCTCCAACGGGGATGGGGGATGTTGGGATTTACGTTTGATAAGAATCCGTATTCGCCGGGTTGGAGGTCATTCCAAAACGTACCGGGCTGTCGATCAAAGAATTCGATCTTGGTAACAGCTTTTGGGCCTTTGTATCCATATTTCCACGGCAGAACAAGCCGCAAGGGCGCCCCATTTTGTTTGGTCAGAGGTTCTCCATACAAGCCGGTCGCAACGAATGCAACTTCGTTCATGGCCTCATCTATCCGTAGCGCTTCATAGTAGGGCCAATCATACCAGGGTTGATTTCGGATCCCTGGCATTTGTTGAGGACGGTTCACGCTTGTAAACTTGACAAACGTTGCCGAGGAAAGAGGGTTACAGCGCTCTATCAACTTGGCGAGGGGGAACCCGGTCCATGGAATCGTCATCGACCAAGCTTCCACACACCGAAACCGATATAGCCGTTCTTCGAGGTCCATAGATCGGATTAAGGCATCAAGATCAAAGGTTTGAGGGGCTTCTACCATGCCACTCACTTCAATCTCCCAGGGGAACGGGTCATAGTCCGCGGTCAAAGGCCAGACGCGCTTGGTTGAGGCATCAAACTCATAAAAATTGTTGTAAGAGGAGGCGACGAGCCGGCCACTTTCTGGCCGCTCCGACACTGAAAAGGCACCATTCCTCGCTGCCGGATAACCAACCCGGGTTGCATTGGCGGGGATGGTATCCAGGGGGCCATTGGGCTGCGGACGGGGTTGCGTCGTTCCGTTTACCTCTGCCGTGCGTGCCCTGTCACCCGCACAGGCAAGATTCGTTGTAGTTGCAAGACCAATGGCTCCCAACCCCAGCGACTTGATAAAGGATCGGCGGTTCTTATAAAAAGAATGCGGTGTAGCTGCTGACTCTTTAATGTGCCAACCCGGACGAAGAATGATATTTCCCATTGCAGCAGAGCTAGATTGGAGGTTATTCGATTATAAAAGCAGAGTGTATTTGCTCGCTCAGTTTCAAAGGCTGACGGCAAGGGTACAACCACGGGTATTTTCAAGAAATAAACATCACTATTCTGTAAAAAGTAGGTCGATCTCTCGGGTTTCAACACGGGCGGCGATCACTTTAACCTCAACTTTATCGCCGGGTCGGTACGTCGCACCTGTATAATCGCCAACGAGGCTGTATGTTGATTCATCGTACACATAGAAGTCATCATCCATATCTCGAACGTGTACCATTCCTTCCACAAGGACATCGGCCAGTTCCACAAAAACCCCAAATTTGGTTACACCCGTTACCACCCCGTTAAAGGAATCACCAACGTGGTCGCGAATATATTCCACCTGCTTCAGCTTCACCGATTCACGTTCGGCATCCACGGCGGCCTTTTCTCGCTCCGAGCAATGTTGGCATTGTGCCTTGAGGATATCAGCTTCGGGAGGCATTTTCCCCGTGGCATACCCCTTGAGTAGTCGGTGCGCCATTAAATCAGGATATCGCCTGATGGGGCTGGTAAAATGGGTGTAGTCGCGAAAACCAAGGCCGTAGTGCCCAATATTTTCGACATCATATTTGGCCTTGGCCATAGCACGTAAGGCCGCGTTTTCAATCACAAATGCCTCTTGTGTTCCTTTTACATGACCCAATAGCGTATTCAAATCTTTCGACGTGACATTTTCCTTGGTGAGCCGTAGCTGATACCCAAACGACTTTATGTACTGGGCCAACTGCCGAATTCGCTCCCCATCGGGGGTGCCGTGGACCCGATAAACAAAGGCGGGCGCTTTCTTTCGTTTGTTGATGTGATGGGCAACGGTCCGATTGGCAAGAAGCATAAATTCTTCGACCAATCGGTTTGAAGCCATGCGTTCTTTGCGAACCACTTGGGTTGCATGCCCTTTTTCATCCAGAAGCACGCGAATCTCGGGGAGGTCAAAATCGACGGACCCCTCTCTCATCCGCTTGTTCGTAAGGGTTTGGGCTAGATCACCGGCCAGTTTCACCTCTGTTGCCAGCGGATGCTCCAGGGTGCCCTCCAAAATAGCCTGGGCCTCTTCGTAGGTGAAGCGTGCTTGGGAATGAATGACGGTTTCGACAATTTTATAACCCTTGACCGCCCCTCGTGGCGAGACTTCCATGATACAAGAATAGGCGAGCTTGTCTTCCTTCGGCCGGAGGGAGCAGACCTGATTGGAGAGCTTTTCTGGCAACATGGGAATGACACGATCCACTAGATAGACGCTCGTTCCGCGTTCATAGGCTTCCTTATCCAGGGCAGAGTCGGGGCGAACGTAATGACTTACATCAGCGATGTGGACACCGACTTCTATGTTTCCAGTATCGAGTTGCTGAATGTGGAGGGCATCATCGAAGTCCTTGGCATCTACGGGGTCGATGGTGAATACAGAATGTTGCCTCAGGTCACGTCGACGGTCTAATTCCTCTTTCGGGATCTTGAAGGGGATACGTGCCGCTTCTTGAGTCACCTCTTCGGGGAATCCGGCTTTGACATCCATGCTTAACGCAAGGGATAACACTTGGACGTCAGGGTCGCTGGCCTTGCCAAGAACTTCTAAGATGCGTCCCTCGGGAGAACTGAAGGCATCGTCAAATTGATCAATGGAGACCACAACCTTGTCATCCTGAACGGCACCCTGAAAAGCTTCTCTGGGTACATAGATGTCGTGGCGAAGCCGTTGGTCATCAGGCACAACAAACGCGAAATGGCCTTTGTACTGAAACGTGCCTACGGCCTGACTCCGGCCCCTTTTTTTTACGGCGAGGATTTCGCCTTCGCGGCGCGACTCGCCCCGCTTGGGGGCTGCGATACCAACCAGGACCGTATCCCCATCGAGGGCATTGCGCATATTTCGGGCACGGACAAATAGGTCCTCGTCTTGGTCAGGAATATCAATAAAACCAAATCCGTGTGGATGAACATGCAGCGTTCCTACGAGTTTTGTAGGGCGTGGCTTATAGGTGTATTGATTGCCTTTTTTGCCGATGAGCTGCTGCTCATCCATTTCAGCTAACACATCTCGAAACAGACGGTACACTGCATTGTCGCGGTAATTGAGCTGTTTGGCAATTTCTTTGGGTCGGAACGATTTGTGGCCATGATTTTTAAGCAGTCGCAGAATGTCTCTGCGAATCTGGCGACGGGAAATTTTTTTACTCACAAAAAAAGTTGGTGTTAATGAAAAAGGTAGGAGAAAAGAAAAGAAGAGCAGAGAGGAGAAAGGTGGAAACAAATTAATGATTTTCCAACAATACACTTTGCGAGAAGGGCAGTCCTCCTCAACTATATTCTTCAGATTTATATGTACAAGTACCCAAATGGTTTAGACTATGACTAACGGGTACCACGGCGAATAATGGCATATTCCGTTTTGGGAGAAGAGAATGAGGGGGTAAGGGGCACGGGTTCTTCAGGAGATTTTAACTCCTCCAACAGAATGCGCAGTTCAACATAATCAACTGTTCGGCGCCGAGGAAACGTGAACGCAACATCTGCAGTGCCAGGAAAACTTCCAGGTGTAAGGGGCTTCCATTTGCTAAGTCTCCCGCTATTAAAATGACAGCGATAATGCCACGTTAACCGAAAAAATCCATGTCGCAAAGGTGGTAGTACAGTAAGGCGGGCGGTCGCTCCTGGTGCCAGGGAAGAGGGAAGATGAGAACGGTCGAGTGCAAGTGGTGTGGAGACGTGCGCTAGCCCATAGGAGGCAGCGTTTCCGTCGAGATAGTGGTCTGGGCGTTCGAGTGTAAAAGCGGGACGACCCAGATATCGCGGGATGCGCGTTGCACGAAGCAGAGCAACGTCTGAGAAAATAGTCTGTACAGATACCTCGGGGTCAGGGGAATAATAAAACCAATCTACCGAAAAGCGTTCTGTCGAAGACACCGTTGATTCTTGCGACACGTGCTGACTAAAGACTGCCACCATAGGATGTGAGGGTGGGGGCGAAATTTGTTGAGAACGGGCGAAGATTCGGTTTGAGCCATCGCCGGCCTGGATTTCATACCGCACGCCGGAGTCTGATACTTGGATCAGAATCACAACCGGGGTTTCCGTTATCAACGACGAGCACTCCTCTTCCGAAAGAACGATTGTTGAGTTGGCACAGGACCATGCATATGCTTTTGGTGCAGTCCGTTGTTGCTGTGGTCGGGGAGGGGCATACAAGGGGCCTTCGATGGGGCCCTCGCCTGCCGTATGACCCGTTCGCAAGTAAGGATTTTGCTGAGTCTTTCCGTTAAAGTGATTATTCCACTCAACGTCTACTTCCGACCATTCCTTGCGCCTTTTGTTGTTGATAAAAAAGCTGTAAGGACTAATCAGCCAGAAGGCTTGGATCAACGCACTTTGTGCAGCCGGGGCTAAATCGCCAAACGTCACCCGGGCGGCCCAGGTCCCTCGGCGGGCCGCAAACCCTGTGACTATTTGCTGCGGAAGTCGACCATCGATGCCATCTGCCGCGTACGGTTGCTCCCGTCCATCAATTGAAAAGGTAAGTCTTCCAGACGAACTAGGATCGGCAGATAGGTCCCACTGGGGATCTGTCGATGCAGACTCTTGCCAAAAATAGCGGTACCACAAACGCTGATTACGTTCCCCGGATGGCGTTGACCATTTTGTCCGTCCGTACACCGAATTGGGAGCGCTGGTGGGGTTCCACCCCTCATCAAGTTCCGACCCCCAGTTCGTAGAACGGTACGAGAAATCGTCGAAAATAACATCAAGATTAGGAGTTTGAGCCAGCAAAGGGCCAATCCCTATCACCGTAAACGAAAGCAGTCCAGCAAGGAGTCGAATCATTGAAGGTCTTCCTCCACAATTGGCCGAGGCAAAGAGTCAGGGGGTACGGAAGGAGTTGTCGTCTCCCGGCGAAGCCGTTGAAGCAAGCGTTTCCATGTAGGGAACTGGGTTTGATAGGAAAGGCTTGCTCCCGTTGTGTTCGTCAGTAGGCTCTCATTCAGGATGTCCCCTTCGCGACGATAAAACACCTCGACCGAAACACTGGGGCTTAGTCGTACTTCGACCACAAATTCTCCCTGAAGGCCCTGTTGCTCCTGGATGGTTTCTTCTGGCCTGAGCCCCCGATATACGCCCTCTCCACGAATCACCAATCGTTCGTCAAGGAGCCGAAACGCGAGACCTGCTGTCACGTCTAGGTCCTCTACCCGTTCGTTTCCTTGTACACCGATGCTAAAGTCAACGTTTGGCAACGCTTCATTCAAGTATCGGTTTAGCTGACTAGCGACAAGTTGCGAGACGCTGTTAAAAGCGGAACCGGCTAAGACATCCCCCTCAGTCCCTTCGGTTGTCAGGAGAAAAGAGTTAGTCAGTAGCACGCTGGTGGCATATTCCGCGGATCGGTCTTGTTGGTTAAGTACCGACTCAAGAAAAGGAGCATCCTGAAATCCATCCCGCCGCGATTGATCCACCGCAAGGGTAAGGTCAACTTCAGGAGATTCGACCCGCCCTTCAATGTCCAACCATACAATGAGCGGGATGAGAGGAGGAAGGTTGGATGCTACCCCGGCTGGTAATCCGGCCCGCGATGCACGGGTGCGGTAGGCCGCTGAGATATCCATTCGTGCATTTAGGGGATCCCCATCCCAGGTAAGGGTGCCCTCTTCTATCAAGAACCTGCGGACAAAAACCTCGCTCGCCGTAAAGAGGTAATCGCCGGCGTCAACGTCGAACGAGCCAAAGGTGCGGAATTCATCGTCTTGCAGCTGTAACTGAATGCGGCCGCTTCCCACCGCATTGATCACATCCCCGAGCAAGGGATCGATAACGAGATGAACGGTAGAGCCTGATGGTGCAAAGATGTTCAAATCCATTTCCAGCCCGTCCACAAACTGGCGCTCTCCTTCTGGTCGAGAAGCGAGTAGGTATGCCCTCCGTGTGAGACTTCGAATATCCGGGATCGCGCCGGATTCATCAGCAAAGATGATAAAACCAGGATCACTGCCCGAGGTCTCTTCGGTTATGGGAACATACAACTCACTCTGTGGCGTGGTGACGGCATTGGGTGAACGGAGCACGGCATTAAAAAGAGGACCTTGCAGGGTGGCATTGCCTGATGCCCAGATATGTCCGTAAAATGGCAACTCATTTGAGTAGGCCACATCAATAATTTGAAAATCTTCCAGGGTACCTTCCAAGTCAAAAGAGAAGAAATCATAGTTGTTGAATAACATCGATCCTTGAATGTCTGCCGTACCACCGCTTTTGTCTGCTAGATGTAAGCGGTCCATATGTAGTCCATCTCGGGCCACAACCCCGGTGGCATCCGCAGTTATGTCGAGATTAAACCGAGGGAGGAGGAATCGACCATCAGAAATGCCGATCTGCCCCCCTAACACCGGGTCGTTGGAGGGACCAGAAATAGTAACATCACCCGAAATGGCACCCGTCGCTTCGGCAAGGACGGAAGGATATATCAACTCAAAAAAGAAGGGATCGGCACGTTCTATTCCTAAGGATAAATTCAGGTCTCCGGCGTCTGATGCGGAAGCACTGGGAAGCCGAAGAGTCCCTTCTAGGGTTAATCGATTCTCTTTGGCTTGTTTATCCGTAGAAGGTGTAGGTGCTGGTTGCAGTGAGGCGGAGAGTGCCACATCGGGAGCACCTGGAATAAATGAACTGGTAAGCGAAAGTTGACCGAGGCTGTACTGATCGAGCGAAAGGGTGTCTACTGTGACGGATCCCGCCAGTGCAGGTGCAGCGAAATTTGTGAAGGCTACATCTGCATTTAGCCGACCGTCCACGGAATAGCGGAAGGGGAGTACCGAAGACAGCTGCCGAAGAGCCACGTCAGATAGTGACAGATGAAGGGTGTCCGTCCGTACGTTTGAAAAAGTGCCCTGGATGTTTAAGGACTGGGCAGGAAGGTTTTCAGTGGCATCACTCGCCAAAGCGATCTGGGGAACCACGAGCGCATCAGAATAAAGATCGGCAGCCGTTTGACTAAGGATTTGCCATTGAGCATCCCCAAACGTAAATGCAAATTCATTCAGGGTCAGGGTTTTTTTATGATCGAGGAAATCGAGTTGGATTCCCAGTTGAACAGGGCCAGCTTGTGGTGCTTCACCCGCTTGAAAACGAATCGATGCCCCTCTGTTGGCGTAGTCTATAGCGAGTACTGGGTCAGGGTAGTTCGTGCCTGCACTTAATGAATCGCCATGCAATAGTGCCGAAAGGGTAAGGGACTCCTCAAGGGGCTTGCCAAGCTGGGCCGAGCCTGAAAGTACGCCTTCGAGTCCTTGAAGCTGAATTGAGCCCCAGTTTGTTGAATCGCTGAGTACCGTGCCTCGG
The DNA here is from genome assembly GCA_030428385.1 of Rhodothermia bacterium. GTDB lineage: Bacteria > Bacteroidota > Rhodothermia > Rhodothermales > JAAAOL01 > JAUIDY01. The sequence goes on from JAUIDY010000109.1 coordinate 13,916, forward strand.
ATCGAAAAGTTAGTAGAATCACTTTCGAGAGAGACATCGGCGACGGTAGTTTTTTTGAAGGGGAAAGAAAAAGGAAGAAGCGCGGCCAACTGATCACCTCTCTTAATGTTAAGCTTTAAATGAGCCTCGAAAGGGGACAGTGTTGGAGGAGGAGGGAGTCTGCTTTCATTCGCAAACGCAAAATCGGAGACATACGGCTGCTGCTGTTGACGCGTCTTAAAGTCTGTGATAGAAGCTCGGATGTTCTTTAGAAGCTGTCCTAACTCATTCAACGCAAAGTCTCCATTTAACGCACCTTCCAAAATGTCTCCGCTAACCTCAAGGCGTGGTTGGGTACTTTGGGCCGGACGCACCTTTGCTAGCAATTCACCTTGGTCAATGTGGCGTTCATCTTTTCCGTACAATATGCGAGAAGGATCATTTCGCACCGTCAGGTCAGCAGAGAGGGATTCGAAATCAAACCCTTCTCCTCTGAGTTGTGCTTCTGCGTTTATTGAAGAGGCGAAACTGGTGTTTGCAAGCAGAGGAGCAAGATTTAAGTGGTGCGTTTCAAGATTAAGGCGATAGTGTGAGCGGGGTTGCTGGAGTTTCAAGCTTCCTTCCGTCTGCAACCAGCCTTGGTCGGTGTAAAGTCTCCCTGAGGCATGATATTCGTTTGCGGAGGCTTCAAGACGAACATTCAACGAATCGAGTGTCCGGCCCAACACGAGCGACCGGTCCAAACGAGCAGAAAAGGCGGTCACATCAGTAGGATGGAGTGTCCCTTTGCCTTCTGCTGAAAAGAGACCAGAAAGTATTGTAGGCGCTTCTGTGACTTGCAGCAGCCGGAGATTTAGGTTGTCGAATTGTCCCTGGCTTTCATAGGTCCAAGAGGAGTCCCGGGACGCTGCAAACATGCCTTCAAATACACCAGCAGCCCCATTCAGTGAAACCGTTGATGTGAAGGAAAGTCGTGACGTGGCTATGTTGCTCGCATCAGCTAGGGTGCCCTGAATAGCACCCGAAACCAAGACTGAATCAATGGGACCGTAGGGAGCAAGAATAGGGGCCTTCAATACCTCCACGACGTCTGAGCCGTAGATCAAACTTGGCTGTAATTCTACTTCAAGCACGGCCGTGTTAGGAAGGCCCCGGACCGTCGTTGTACCCTGGATTCGGCTACGTCCTCTTGAAAGGTGATGTACGGTTGCAGAAAAATCGCCAACGCTACCTTGTACTTCCAGGTCAATATCAACGGCATCAGAAACGGGAAGATGAAAAAGCCTGCCCCATTCGGAGAAGTCCAGATGGCTATTTTGAAGCGATACCATGCCCCGTAAGGTGTGCAGAGAATCACCCGAAATGGCGGAAAATGGAGCCACTGCCCCGTCCAATCGAATCCGGGAAGCTTCAAACAAGAGAGCAAGCTGATTAATCTGGAGTTCCTCCTCATCTTGGACCAGTTGTCCTTGCATGCCCTCGAGGCGAAGGTCAGGCTGGATAAAATGGGCACTCAGGTGTAAGACATCCACTAATTTAAAGTGATGCTCCCATTCGACAGTGGCGTGCAGAGATACCGATTCAATATCAATTTCCTCGTACTCGCGCAATTGTTGCGACGCCCAAGCCGAGAAAGAAACAGGACGGACGTGAACTGCGCCATCGATTACGCTTAGGTCAGCCGAGGTAAATTGCCAAGGAGATTGCCCAAGTTGCGCGGTTTTTCTTGAAAACGTACGTCTAAAATTCCAGGAGCTGTCAACGTCAGTCCTGAGGTAAAGCTGTGGGTTATAAAGTTCAAGTTCTCGAACCGAAAAACTTCGGCGAAACATGTCAAGCCAACGTGGTCGCATGACAACCGAGTCCACATGAATCACGGTTGCGCCTTGGGGATCCAACACGGCGACATCAGTGGCAAAAAGATCGTTAATCAGGTTTCCACTAAGGGAGCCGATACGTAGATGCCCCTCGAAAACGGATTGGAATTCATGCTCAAGACGAAGGCGTAGGCCCTCGCGCCCCACTTGTGTTCGTGTAAGCGCGAAAAAAAGGAACAAGCTAGCAAGCCCAACGCCAATCAGAATCCGAAAAGCGAAACGCGGAATATGAAGAAGCCGACGGGGCACTGAAGGCGAAATCAGTTATTAATTGTGACCTACCAAACGCAAACCCTGTGCCTCTGACGGTTTACTCACTAATGAAGGTCCAGGCTTCTCGTATGAGGTCGAGTGGCGTGTCACGGGCAACGTACGTGTCTGCCAGGTTGCGTAAGAGTACAAGGCGGAGTGCACCGGCGTCTACTTTTTTGTCCGCATACATGGCCTCGAGCAACTCTTCTGGATGAAAGCCAATGAACGGGCGCGAGATTGGGATTTGTTGGACCAGGGAGTCAAGGCGGTGATAGGGGAGGGTTGGATGCAGCTGGTGCGAAAGATGCAACGCTGCGCGCATACCCAACGCAACGGCCTCGCCGTGGGTGAAGGTGCCGTACCCGGCCACTCGTTCAATCGCATGGCCAAACGTGTGGCCAAAGTTCAACCAGGCACGAACCCCTCGCTCGCGCTCATCTTGACTTACGATATGGCATTTCACGGTTGCTGCCTGAGGTATAAGCTCGGTAATCACGTCTTCATCTCTCGCAAGGAAGGCGTCCATACTCGATTCGAAGCGTTGGAAAAGCGCAGCGTCATTGATGAGGGCATGTTTAATGGCCTCAGCCAAGCCACTGGCCCACTCTCGGGACGGAAGCGTGTGTACGGTGGTCAAGTCGGCGCAGACAAAGTGGGGTTGATAGAATGCACCAAGGAGGTTCTTACCAACAGGATGATTGATTCCTGTTTTCCCACCAATAGCGCTATCTACCTGGGCAATCAACGTAGTCGGTAGCTGGATTAATGGAAGCCCGCGCAATAGGGTGGCGGCGGCAAAACCAGCCAAGTCGCCCACAACGCCACCTCCCAATGCCAGCAAGGGGGTCTGGCGATCAATGCCCCAACGCAAAGCGGTGTCAAAAATGGAATGCAGGGGTGAATAAGTTTTACTGCCTTCTCCTGGCTGGATAACATGTAGTTTGGGCTCCCATCCTTCTTGCTGAAGAGCTTTTAAAAGGGGAGAACCATATAGGGGGGCTACATTGGAATCCGAAACAACCAGGCAGCGCCCCTTTCTGAGGTTTGCCTTTGTCAATAAAGAAGGGACCTCATCTAAGCTGCGAAAATGAACGGGATACCCGCGCTGAGAAGGGAGGGAAACGTATAATTCAGAATGCGTGGGGTACATATATTTCGGGTAGCGAGACGAGGTGAAAGTAGGCGGGAGATTCTCGTGGGTGCAGATAGAAGCAAATGGAGGATACGACTGTGATTAAAAGGTACGACGGCGTCTAAGAGGAGACCAACAACACCATGCATCTTGATTCGGTCTTAGAATTCGCGCACGCGCTTCATTGCAAAACGCTTTTTCCTGGGGCGATAGCAATAGACGCGACCATGGGAAATGGAAATGATACCCGGTTTTTGGCTGAGAAGGTCGGAGAAAGAGGCTGTGTGTTTGGATTTGACATCCAACAAACCGCCCATCGAAATACGAGGAGGGTGTTAGAGAAAGCAGGGTGTCGCGAACAGGTCCGATTGGTTTTGGGAGGGCATGAAGCAATGCTTGAACATATTCCTTTAGCGTACCATGGGAAGGTGCAAAGTATCATGTTTAATTTGGGGTATTTACCTGGAAGTGATAAAACGGTTATCACACGCCCCGAAACAACATCTATCGCGCTAGAACATGCAATCACTCTACTGGCAGAGGGAGGGCTGTTGAGTATCGTGGTGTATATTGGTCATGAAGGCGGGGTAGAAGAGTTGAACGCAGTAGAAGCGTGGGCAAAAAGCATAGATTCCAATTTTTATCATGTCGTGGGGTATCGATTCTTGAACAAACCCCACACTGCTCCACAACTTATCCTCGTCGAACGCCGATAGCAAATAGGGAGATTGTTCAGGTTAGGGTGACGCTAAAGTACTGGCAATTTTGACCGATCTTTTTACCAGCTACGTTGGACCCCCGCCATTCCAACAGCGTTACGCCGCAGATGACCGAAGTTGATCCACTGGGTAGGTGTTTTTCGCCTTATGTGCTTTATTGTTTTTGCTTACGATTCGCACCCTAACTACGCACTCATACTGGCGGCAAATCGGGACGAATTTTATGAAAGACCTACAGCGCCCGCCCAGTTCTGGGAGGCATTGCCACAAGTCCTTGGGGGAAGAGATCTTAAAGGGGGAGGGACCTGGTTAGGAATCACGAAAAACGGACGTTTTGCGGCCCTCACCAACATTCGGGAACCCGAAAATGTGCTTCCTTTGGCACCCTCTCGTGGGGAATTGGTGTGTAACTATTTGCGAAGCGAGCAGATACCTTCGGCGTTTGTCTCGGAGTTGGCAGCGTCGTCGCGTGCGTATAACGGGTATAACTTGTTGATTGGAGACACCGAGTCGCTGTATTACCAATCAAATCGACATACGCCTCCCCAAAAACTTTCTGCCGGGGTTTATGCCCTGAGCAACCATCTGTTGGATACGCCGTGGCCCAAAGTGCGCAGAGGGAAGGCCCTTTTTTCTGATGCGATAAAATCAGAACAGGTTCTTCCAGATGCTCTGTTGGAGGTGTTACTCGATCAAGCCCGGCCTTCAGATGACCAGCTTCCTTCTACAGGCGTCCCCCTTGAGTGGGAGCGGGTGTTGTCACCTGTATTTATCCAAACCCCAACCTACGG
>JAUIDY010000110.1 GCA_030428385.1 Rhodothermia bacterium
CATCGTACACGTTGTGCGCTGCTTCGACAACGAAAACGTCGTGCACGTCTCCGGCTCCGTCGATCCCGCCCGCGACATCGAGATCATCGAGACCGAACTGCTGCTGAAAGACCTCGACAGCGTCGAGAAGCGCATCGACCGGACGAGCAAGGCAGCCAAGGGCGGCGACAAAAAGCTGAAGGACGAACTGGCCTTCTACGAACGGCTCCGCGATCACCTCGGCGAAGGGCTGCCCACACGAACGTTTGCGGTGCGCGACAGCGAGCAGGCGTGGCTCAAATCGCTGTTTTTGCTCAGCGCGAAGCCGGTGCTGTATGCCGCTAACGTCAGCGAAGATGATCTGCCGGATGGCAATGCGCATGTGGACGTCGTCCGCGAGATCGCGGCGAAGGAAGACGCCAAGGTTATTGTGGTCAGCGCCGACATCGAAGCGCAGATTGCCGAGTTGGACGAAGACGAACGCGCCCTATTTCTCGAAGAACTTGGCCTCGAAGCGTCGGGCCTCGAACAACTCATCCGGGCGGCGTACGAGCTGTTAGGTCTCATCACCTTCTTTACCTGCGGCCCCAAAGAGGCGCGCGCGTGGACCATCCGCCATCAGACTAAAGCCCCGCAGGCCGCCGGCGAGATCCACACCGACTTCGAGCGGGGCTTCATCCGCGCCGAAACCATCAGCTTTGCCGACTACGACCGGTATAAAACCGAAGCCGCCGCCCGCGAAGCTGGGGCGATGCGCTCGGAAGGCAAAGAGTACGTGGTGAAAGACGGCGACGTAATCCTGTTTCGGTTCAACGTGTAGTTGTTCATCACACAGCCAGCGTCGGCACCGAAAACGCGGTGTCGCTGAACGCGCCCTGCAAGACGAGATTTTTGATGGCTTCGATGTCCGGGGCGAACAGCCGGTCGCGGTCGTAGAAGAGCACCTGTTCGCGGATGTGGGCATGGGCTTGCCGTAATGGCTCCGAGGAAAGCATCGGTTTGCGGAAGTCGATGCCCTGCGCCGCCGCCAGCAATTCAATCGCCACAATTGTTGCGGTGTTTTCGACCATCGGGCCAAGCCGCCGGGCCGCGAACGTCGCCATGCTGACGTGGTCCTCCTGATTCGCCGAAGTCGGCAGGCTGTCCACCGAGGCCGGGTGCGCGAGCGACTTGTTTTCGCTGGCAAGGGCTGCGGCCGTAACCTGGGCGATCATAAAGCCGGAATGCACGCCGCCATTTTCGACCAAAAACGCAGGCAGGCCGCTCAGGTGTGTATCGATCAGCACGGCTATGCGCCGCTCGGCAAGGGCACCGATTTCGGCAAGGGCAACGGCGAGTGCGTCGGCAGCGAGGGCGACGGGCTCGGCGTGGAAGTTGCCGCCAGAGAGCACGTCATTCTCGTCAGAAAAGACCAGCGGGTTGTCCGAGACGGCGTTGGCTTCGCGTTCGAGCACCGTCGCCACGTAGCGCATCTGATCCAGGCACGCCCCCATCACCTGCGGCTGGCAGCGCAGCGAGTATGGGTCCTGCACCTTCTCGCAGGCAGTGTGTGAGAGTCGGATCGCACTCCCCTCCAACAACTGCCGATAAGCCGCCGCACAGTCCTGCTGGCCCGGATGCCCCCGCACAGCATGGATGCGTGGATCAAACGGCGTGTCGCTGCCCATCGCGGCGTCTACGCTCATGGCACCGGCCACCAGCGCCGCGGCAAACACATCGGTCGCGCCAAACAAGCCTCGTAGCGCCAGCGCCGTCGAAACCTGCGTCCCGTTGAGCAGCGCCAGCCCTTCCTTGGGCTCCAGCACCAACGGCTCCAACCCAACCGACGCCAGCGCTTCTGTTGCTGGGATGATTGTGCCTTCCACCGAGACGTTGCCCACACCGATCAGCGCACAACTAAGATGCGCCAGCGGCGCAAGGTCGCCCGATGCACCCACCGAGCCCTGGGCCGGAATCTGAGGCAAGACGTTGTGATTAAGCAGCGTGAGCAGATAATCAAGCACCACAGGCCGCACGCCGGAAAAACCCCGTGCCAGCGAGTTGATCTTGAGCAGCAGGATAAGCCGCACCGTCTCATCGGGCAGCATCGGGCCGGTGCCTGCGGCGTGCGAGAGCACGAGGTTGGTTTGCAGATCGCGCAGCGCTTCGGGCGGGATGCGCTTCTGTGCGAGCAATCCAAACCCGGTATTGACGCCATACACCGTACGTCGGGCGTCGAGGATACCCTGGATGGTGGCCTGGGCCGCTTCGATGTCGGCCTGGCACGCCTCCGAAAGCGCGAAGTGAGTATCTGTCGCCAGCGTCGCCTCGATGTCGGCAAGAGATAGCTGGCCGGGATGGATGGTGAAAGGGGTCATGACATATCTCCATGCGGCGTTGCGCCGTCAGTCACAAATAAACGCCTCCCTTGAGGGAAATGGATTCCGCGATAGCGGAAGACGGAGGGTGTTGTCGTTGCTTTATACTCCATTCGTGGAGCCTGTCCTCGGTAAAGCGCGCCTAGGGATCTCCCACGTTGGGGTTTTGCTAGACATTCGCGTGGGAGATCCTTCGACTTCGGCCCCTGGGACCTTCGCTCAGGATGACACGGTCTGAAAATATTGCTTTACTCACCCGATCATGGGGAGGTTGAGATTGTGTTCTTTGGCACATGCGATGGCGTCGTCGTACCCGGCATCGGCGTGGCGCATAACGCCCGTCGCGGGGTCGTTGAATAGCACCCGCTCGATGCGGCGGTCGGCGGATTCGGTGCCGTCGCAGCAGAGGACGACGCCCGCATGCTGCGAGAAGCCCATGCCCACGCCGCCGCCATGATGCAGGCTCACCCACGTCCCGCCGCTGGCGGTGTTCAGCAGCGCATTCAGCAGCGGCCAGTCCGACACCGCATCCGAGCCGTCCTTCATCGCCTCGGTCTCGCGGTTGGGGCTGGCCACCGAACCCGAATCCAGATGGTCGCGCCCGATGACGACCGGGGCCTTGAGTTCGCCGGTGCGCACCATCTCGTTAAACGCCAGCCCGAGCCGATGCCGGTCGCCGAGCCCCACCCAGCAGATGCGCGAGGGCAGGCCCTGAAACTGAATTTTTTCGCGGGCCATGTCGAGCCAGTGGTGCAGGTGCGCGTCGTCCGGAATGAGTTCTTTGACTTTGGCGTCGGTCTTGTAGATGTCTTCCGGGTCGCCCGAGAGGGCCGCCCACCGAAACGGCCCTACGCCGCGACAGAACAGCGGGCGGATGTACGCAGGCACAAAGCCGGGAAATGCAAAGGCATCGCCCACGCCTTCGTCCTTGGCCACCTGCCGGATGTTATTGCCATAGTCGAACGTCGGGATGCCCATTGCGTGATACGCCAGCATGGCCCGCACGTGCACGGCCATGGACTGCTTGGCTTCGGTGATAATGCGTTCGGGATCGTTTTGGCGCACCTGTTTTGCCTGTTCGAGGGTCCAGCCGATGGGCAGGTAGCCATTAAGCGGGTCATGCGCCGAGGTCTGGTCCGTGACGGCGTCGGGCCGGATGCCCCGCTCCACCATCAGCGGCAGGATTTCGGCGGCGTTGCCGAGGAGCGCCACCGAAAGGGGCTCCCGATCGGCGCAGCTTTGTTCGATCCACCGGAGCGCTTCGTCGAGGTCGGTTGTCTTTTTATCCACGTACCCTGTTTTCAGCCGCATGTCGATCCGTGCCTCGTCGCATTCGATGGCGAGCATCGACGCGCCCGCCATCGTGCAGGCCAGCGGCTGTGCCCCGCCCATGCCGCCGAGGCCGGCCGTCAGGAACCACTTCCCGGACAGGTCGCCGCTGAAATGCTTTTTGCCCACCGACACAAAGGTCTCATACGTGCCCTGGATGATGCCCTGGCTGCCGATGTAGATCCACGACCCCGCCGTCATCTGGCCGTACATCATCAGTCCCGCCCGGTCTAACTCATGGAAATGCGCCCACGTGGCCCAGTGCGGCACGAGGTTGCTGTTGGCGATCAGCACGCGGGGCGCGTCTTCATGCGTCCGAAACACACCAACGGGTTTGCCCGACTGGACGAGCAGGGTTTCGTCCGCTTCGAGCGCACGGAGCGACGCGAGGATCTGGTCGAAACACGCCCAATTACGGGCCGCCCGCCCGATGCCGCCGTAGACGACCAGTTCGTCGGGGTTCTCCGCCACTGCTGGGTCGAGGTTGTTCATCAGCATGCGCAGCGGCGCTTCCGTCAGCCAGCTTTTGCAGGTTAATTCCGTGCCGTGTGGCGCTTTCACGGCCCGTTGTATCTCGGTCATGTTTTTCGATTGTTATCGTTTGTTTTTGTACAACTTGACGTATTCTGTACGCCCTATTATAGGCAACCGTATTCGGTTTCGCTAGCACGTTTGACGTGCAGCGAGACAACTCCTTGAGCCATGCCGTTTAGAAACTATCTGGTACGGGGGTTGGCAGGCGAGCCGAGGCGATTTTCGAGACCGGCGCAGCCCCAAATCGACGTACCAGACCGTTTCTTAGTGCCACAAAGTGCTTGAAATCAAGGATCAACTCCAGCGTTATCACAAAAGGAGCAGATCAGGAAAACCACGCATCCGTGTCATCCTCAGCAAGCGTTTAGCGAGCCGATGGTTTCCTTCGAGACAGGCCGAAATTGATCCTTCATCTTCATCTTGAGGTCACTGCCGCAACGTAGAAGTAGCCATAAAAACCAACCTGTGAATGCCCAACAATGCTCTCCTAAAAATCGAACCGTTTCGTTTCGAACAAGGCCGCTTTCCGGTGCTCGTGAGTTTTCCGCACAGCAGCACTGCTCTGCCCCCGGAGATACACGCCCGCATGACAGCAAGCGGTCGCGCCGTGCCCGACACCGACTGGTTTTTGCCCCGCCTCTATGCCTTTCGAGACACGTTCGGCTTCTCCGAGATCGAGGCGCAGTATTCGCGCTACGTGATCGACCCGAACCGCTCAACGGATGGCGAAAACCTGTATCCCGGACGCCCCACGCCGCTCCTGTGCCCCGTGCAGTGTTTCGACGGCAGCGCCATCTACAAGCCCGGTGAAGCACCCGGCGCAGAAGAAATTAAAACCCGCGCCGCCACCTACTGGAAGCCGTACCACGCTCAGATCCAGCAGGAATTACATCGCCTGCACCAGCAGCACGGCCTCGCGGTGCTGCTCGATCTCCACTCGATTCGCTCCCAGGTGCCGCGCCTGTTCGACGGGACACTGCCTGACATCAACGTGGGCACCAACCGGGACGCATCGTGCGCCCCGTCACTGACCGCCGCCATCATGGACACGCTGAACGCGCAGTCGGTATGCAGTCATGTGCTCAACGGGCGATTCGTGGGCGGTTATATTACGCGCACGCATGGGAAGCCCGACACAGGTATCCACGCGGTACAAATTGAACTCTCGCAGGTCCGCTACCTAAATGAAAACACGGGGCAGTGGGACGAAGGAAAAGCGCGTGAGACACAGGTTGTGCTGCGGCAGATTATTAAAGCGGTGGTGGATTGGGTGAAAGCGAGGATGAACGAGCAATGAGAATCATAACAGCCGCCTGCCCTTCGTCATTGCGAGGAGGTGGAGCCGACGTGGCAATCTCAGCCCGTGCGCGGGAACGATATCTTTACGGGGTGAGATCACCACCTCCTGCATATGCAGGATTCGTGATGACTTAAGAAACTGTCTGGTACGGGGGTTGGCAGGCGAGCCGAGGCGATTTTCGAGACCAGCGTCGTCCGATTTTGAGGCTCGTAGCAGCGCTACGGGCCGAAAAACCGAAGGCGGAGCCGCAGGGCATCGGGCGGCGGTGGGCCGAAAAGCGACCGGCACAGCCCCAGTTCGACGTACCAGACAGTTTCTAAAACGATAGGTTTTTTGCATACCGAGGACATGACGATATATAAAAACCACCTGCTGTTCACCGGCTTTCACCTGATCACGATGCAGTCCGGCGGTGAACCTTACGGCTTGATCCGCGACGGGGCGCTGGAGGTCAAAGATGGGCGGATCAAACGCATCGGACAGGCCGCAGCGTTCAACACCGCCACGTTTCCGGGCGAAGTTATTCACGGCGCAGGCCAGTTTTTGTCGCCGGGTCTCATCGATTGCCATACGCACCTGGTTTGGGGCGGCAGCCGGGTGGACGAATGGGAGATGCGGCTCAAAGGCGTAAGCTACGAACAGATTGCGCGTCGCGGTGGAGGTATTCTCTCCACCGTTGAGGCGACACGCAAGGCCAGTGCCGACGATCTGTATGTGGCGGCCCGGAGGCGCGCCGAAGCGTTGATGCAGCAGGGCGTCACGACGCTGGAAATTAAGTCGGGGTACGGGCTGGACCCAGAGACCGAAAGCAAGATGCTGGACGTTGCCACGCGCCTGCGTGACACGCTGCCCATTGATATTCAGCGTACGTTTCTGGGGGCACATGCCCTTCCGAAGGCATATCGCGGGATGCCGGACGGCGGCGACCGCTACATCGATCTGGTGTGCAACGAAATGCTGCCTGCCGTCAAGGATCGGTGCGAAGCCGTTGATGTTTTCTGCGAAGGCATCGGGTTTACGCTGGCGCAGACGCGGCGGGTGTTCGAGGCGGCACAGCATCATGGTTTGCGCATCAAGGTGCACGCCGAGCAACTGTCGCTGCTCGGTGGGGCAAAGCTGGCGGCGGAGTTTGGCGCGCTTTCGGCGGATCATTTGGAATACATCGACGAAGACTCGGTGGAAGCGATGGCGGCACACGAAACGGTGGCGGTGCTGTTGCCGGGGGCGTTCTATTTTATTCAAGAGACGCAGAAGCCGCCTGTCGATCTTTTTCGCAAACACGGCGTGCCCATCGCCCTCGCCACCGACGCCAACCCTGGCAGTTCGCCCGCCACCCACCTCCCGCTGATGGTGAACATGGCCTGCACGCTCTTTCGGATGACGCCGGAGGAGGCATTTCGCGGCGTCACACAACACGCCGCGCAGGCGCTGGGGCTCGGCGAAAGCCTCGGCACGCTGGATGTGGGCAAGCAGGCCGACCTCGCGGTCTGGGAGATGGACACACCCGCCAGCCTCGCCTATGGCATCGGCCACAACCCGTGCCGCGCCGTCTACAAACGCGGCACCTTGATCGTTGACAGAACATAAACCGCCCCCTTGAGGGGGCTGTCGCGGAGCGACTGGGGGTGTAAAGAGCGCTTGTTACACCCTCCGGCCCGATGGGCCACCTCCCTCAAGGGATAGGTTTTTTATAAAGCCAGCCCACTTGCACAGACTGGATTCGCCATGCAATATCATTTCCCGAAAGCCTTCCTCCCCGATGGCTGGCATGACGATGTGGTCCTGACGGTTCGGGATCATACGATTGAACACGTCGAGGTCGGGGTTGCGCAGCCGGGGGCCGACGTGCAGCGGGTGGCAGGCGCGGCCATTCCGAGCATGACGAACGTGCACAGCCATGCGTTTCAGTATGCCTTCGCGGGCCTCAGCGAGTACCGCACCGCCCACGCCGACGACTTCTGGACATGGCGGGCGCTGATGTACAACTTTGTGGCGACCCTCACGCCAGATGAGGTCTATGCCATCGGCCAGCGGCTGTACCGCGCGATGTATGCCGCCGGGTACACCACCGTCGCCGAGTTTCATTACCTGCTGCACCAGCCGGGCGGGACGCCGTACGACAATCCCAACGAAATGGCCGATGCGCTTATTCAAGCGGCGCTTGAGGCGGGCCTGCGGATCTGTATGCTGCCGGTCTTTTACCAGCGCGGCGGCTTTGATGGCAGGCCGCTGGAAGGCGGGCAACAGCGCTTCGGCTCGTCGCACGATCTGTTTTTGCGCATGGTGGACAAGCTGAATTCGGACTGGGCGAACCATCCATCGGTGCGTCTGGGCGTGGCACTGCATTCGCTGCGGGCGGTTTCTATTCCAGCGGCACAAGCGCTGCTGGCGGACGTCGACATGCTGCTTCCCGGCTGCCCCATCCACATCCACGTCGCCGAGCAAACAAAAGAGGTGGCCGATTGTCTTGCTGCGACCGGCCAGCGCCCCGTGGAGCTTTTGCTGGATACCTTCGACGTAAACGAACGCTGGTGCCTCATCCACGCCACGCACCTGACCGACGACGAAGGCAAACGCGTGGCGCAAAGCGGGGCCGTCGTGGGCGTATGTCCCACCACCGAAGCCAACCTCGGCGATGGCGTCTTCCGCGCCGAGGATTACATGCAGTACGGCGGCAACCTCGCGGTTGGCAGCGACTCGCACATTAGCGTGGATGCGTGCGAAGAACTGCGGCTGCTGGAATACGCGCAACGGCTCACGCAGCAACGGCGAAACGTGCTATGTACCGAAACGACCTCCTGCGGTCCGTGGCTCTGGAACTGGGCAGCGAACGGCGGGGCCGCAGTCACCGGCTTTGGCCCTGCCGCGATCCAGCCTGGCGCTTCCGCCCACCTGAGCCTCATCGATCCTGGTCTCGTGGCCTCCGTTCCCACAGATCGCCTGCTTGACCATGTGGTGTTTCATCATGTGGCAGGGCGACAGCCGGTGCGTGGGTTTACTTCTTGAAAGCCACCCAAATGAAAAGCGTACTCGTGGTTAAATAATCGGCCGCTGCGGCCCTAAAAAAGCCGCCCGAACGTGAGCGAGATGGAGGGGGTGCCGAAGAAGTGCTGCGGCGGTTTGACGGCGGGTTCAAGGAGTTGTACGGCCTTGAAGAAGTAGGTGAACGTGTAGCCAAACCGGACACCCTGCGTCACGCGGCGGCTCAGGCCAAAATACGCGCCTAGCGCGAGGGTCCCGCCCAGGCCGAAGTGCATCTCGCCCTGGGGCAAGGCGCTGAAGACGCCCAGCCGTTCCTCCGTGAACTCGTCGAAGCGGTCGTTGCCGTTGGCATCGTCGAAATATGGATAGGCCCACCCGAGCGTGGGGCCGCCGGAGAGCTGCATATACGGCCGGAAGTTGTCCTCGATGTTTTCGCGGAAGAGCCGCCGCTGCATGCCTACCGCCACCGGCAGCATGAGGAAGTAGTTGCGCTTAAACTGCACAAAGCCGCCGCCGAAGCGGTTGAACAGCTTCAGTTCCTGTTCGTCCTTGCCTGGCCCCAGCGAGGCCTCCACCCAGAACGACGACGCGTCATTCACCGCGCGGCTGTAGTAGCCGCCCAGGCCAAAGCCATTGTTGGTTATCAGCACCGTCATCCCCCCGCCCGTGCCGTAGTTGAAGCCCCGCAGCGAGTCGAGGCCCTGCGCCTGCGCCGACGCCGCAGCGAAGCCCATCGCTACAAGACACACCATCCCGCGAAGCACAGCCTGTATCATCGGAAGCTGGAAATGAACCACAGAAACGACCTTGCAGATGAACCGGACGCCTGCTTGTTTGTTCTTCCGAACGCACGGCAAATCCACCACTTGCCTCGCTATCGCCCACCGCTTCCCCACCAGCTCCCCAACACCATGCGATCCGCTGCCTGTATTTCCGCCCTGTTTATCCTGCTCTTGATGGGATGCCAGCCGCAGCCTGCCCCTGCGCCCGCTCCCGAAGAACCTGCCGTCGCGCCTATTGTGGCCGCCAACTATGCCGATTCGGTGGCGCTGCGGGCGTACAACCACTTCGGCGGGCACGAAACCTGGACCCAACTGCCGTACCTGCGCTTTGATTTTGCCAACGAGCGTGAGGGGGAACGCGGCCTCACCGCGCGGCACTTCTGGGACCGCATGACGGGCGACTACCGCGTCGAAATGCCTGCGTCCGACGACTCGATCTACGTGGCGCTTTTCAACACCAACACCCGCGACGGGCAGGTGTACCTCAATGGCGAGCCCGTCGCCGAGCCTGAGCAGGCCGAACGCCTCGCTGGGGCGTACCGGCGCTATATCAACGACACGTACTGGTTTCTCGCGCCCATCAAGTTTTTTGACGCGGGCGTCACACGCATGTATGAGCCCGATTCTTCGACGGCTGAGACGGATGTCATCAAGCTTACCTTTGCCAACGTGGGCCTTACCCCTGGCGACTGCTACTGGTTCTACGTCGACAAAGCCACGGGCCGCGTGACACAGTGGCAATACCAGCTTCAGGGCTGGGACCCCACACGTGCGCCCACCACCACCTCATGGGAAGACTATGCCAGCTATACGTCGCCGGCAGGCACCGTCAACCTGGCCTCGCGGCGGCGCTTTGGCGGCGGCACGTTCTCGCTCCTGACCGACGAAATTGCCACGCCCGACAGCTTTCCGGACGGCCTGTTCACGAATCCGGGATTACCGCAGTAGCGAGAGAAGTGGGAAGAGGCTTGAGGAAAGTGCGGCTGCAACACACCATCGCCCGCTTCCCTATTCCCTCACCCCCCTTCCCTCTTTCCCCATCCCTCATCCAGTATGAACTTCAAGTGGCTCATTGCCCGGCGGTATCTGGCAAGCCCCAAGCGGGTCTCGCTGATCTCCGTCATCACGGGTATCTCCATTGCCGGGGTGTCGTTGGGGGTGGCGGCGCTCATTGTGGTGCTGTCGGTGATGAATGGCTTTTATGATTTTGTGCGGGACTTGCTGGTGTCGCTCGATCCGCACGTGCGCATTGTGAGTGCCGCGGGTCAGGGATTTGAGGATGCCGATTCGTTGCAGGCGCTCGCCCGAAGTGTGCCACATGTGGAGCACGCGACGCCGTATGTGGAGGGCAAGGCATTGCTCCTGCACGATGGCGCAGGCAGTGCCAATAAAGTCGTCATCGTGCGGGGCGTTGATCCCGAGACCCTGGGGGGCGTCAGTGCGGTGATGCAGCAGACCGATTTCGGCGCGTTCGACCTCTCGCGCACCTCGGGCGGGACAGGCATCGTCATCGGGCTGAGCCTGGGGCAGCGGTTTGGTCTGGTGCCGGGCAACGACCTCGCCCTGCTCTCGGCGCCGGGCATTGAGCGGATGCTGACGCAGATTTTCGGCGCACCGCCGCTCACGCGCTTCGAGGTGCGGGGGCTGTACCAGATGGAATCCGTGTACGACGAGAGCCACGTCTTCATCGGCATCCCCGAGGCGCAGCGGCTGTTTCAGATGGGCGAGCAGGTGACGGGCGTGGAACTGCGGCTCGATGACCTGAACGCGGCGGAAGCCGTCAAGGCCGACCTGCAAGCCCGCCTCGACCCCGCCCGCTTCGAGGTGCGGACGTGGTACGACCTGCAAAAGTCGCTCTACGACGTGATGCAGCTTGAGAAGTGGGGCGCGTCGCTGATCCTGGTGCTCATCATCATCGTCGCGGCGTTTAACATCATCGGTTCGCTCACGATGATTGTTATCGAGAAGCGGCGCGACGTGGGCGTGCTGCAGGCGATGGGCGTCTCGCGCAAAAACATCCGCCAGATTTTTCTCATCGAAGGCCTGTTGATCGGCGTGCTCGGCACCCTGATCGGTTTCTTCATCGGGCTGACGCTGGCGCTGCTCCAGCAACACTATGAACTCGTCCCGCTCGTGGGGGCCGACTCGTTCCTCATCGACGCCTATCCGGTCGCCATCCGTGGCCTCGACCTCACGCTCATCGCCGTAGTGGCGATGGCCTTGTGTATGATCGCCGCGCTCTATCCTGCCGCCCGTGCCGCCGCCATCGAGCCCGCCCACGCCGTGCAGATGGATCGATAAACCGGGGTGTCATTTTTGGGCTGAACGTGTTATCGTACAGTATTCGTTTATTTGGTTGGTGCAAGCGGTTGTTCGTGCACCGTCTTTTGATGCTTCCCTTTCACATTACCTCCTCTTGGTATGCATTTCCTCCCTGTGCATCGTCAAGGCCTGGTCATGGCCTTTTTTTGTGTCTCCTGCATGCTAGCCAACGCGGCCTTCGCGCAGGTGCCCCGTACCATCAGCTATCAGGCGGTGTTGTCGGACGGGCTCGGCATGACGGTCGCCGATGGATCGTATGAACTCCATTTTGCCCTCTACGACGGAGCCAGCGGCGGCACGGCGCTGTGGACCGAGACACAAACACTCACGGTGCGCAGCGGCGTCTTTTTTGCAGCGCTGGGGAGTGTGGAGCCGTTTGGCGATCTGGGCTTCGACGTGCCGTATTTCCTGGGCGTGACGGTGGAGAATGAGGACGAACTCGCGCCCCGCGTCCCGCTTACGGCCTCGGCCTACAGCCTGTCGGCCAGCGCCGTGGCTGGCGAAACCAACGTCGTGCCTTCCTCGGGGCCCGTGGGTTTTGGCACCACCGCACCCAACGCCGAGGCAGCACTGGAAGTGGCCGGTCCGTTGATGCTGGTGGCACCCGGTGGCACCAGCACACCGGATGCCAATGGCAAGGCGCAAATCAACCACACGTCGCTTTTTGGTACCCCATCGGGCTTTCAGGTCCAGAACACCAATGGCTCGGATGCCACGGTAAGTGTGATTACGTACGAATCGTTCACGGGAACGGCGACGATTTCTTCCGACCAAAGCATTGCGGCGGTGGCCAATGAGGTCAACATCCAAAATAGTTCGGGGCAATCGTATGCCTCGTTTAACGAATCGGAAGCCACGGTCTCCCTTCCCACCATTTTTCAGAATTTCACGGGCTTTCAATCAGGCATGATGGTGCAGAATGTGTCGGGCAACAGCACCGATATCGTGGCCGAGTTTGTGGGCTCAGCCGTGGTGAGTGGTAGCACTACGTCGAACCTGGGCGTTATTGTCCCAACCAATGAAACCGGTGTGGCAGCCTCCATCACACCACAAGACTGCTTCGCCTCGAAGTCGGGCGGGACGTTTTTTCTGGCGCATGTCAACTGCACCGGCGATGCATTTTTTTCCGGCAGCGTGAGCAAAGGCTCGGGCACGTTTAAGATCGATCATCCGCTAGACCCGGCAAACAAGTATCTGTCGCACAGCTTCGTGGAAAGCCCGGACATGATGAACGTGTACAACGGCAACGTGCGGCTGGACGACGACGGTGCGGCATGGATCGAACTGCCCACCTACTTCGAAGCGCTGAACCGCGACTTTCGGTACCAACTCACCGCCATCGGGGCGCCGGGGCCAAACCTGTACGTCGCCGAAGAAATCGACCGCAACCGATTCCGCATTGCAGGCGGTGCCCCCGGCATGAAGGTGTCGTGGCAGGTGACGGGCGTGCGGCAGGACCCGTATGCCGAGATGAACCGCGTGCAGGTGGAAACCGACAAGCCCGACGCCGAACGCGGCCGCTACCTGCATCCCGAAGCCTATGGCGTGGCGCAGGACCAGCGCGTGCAGCGCCCGCTCGCACCCGCGCCCTCCGAAGCCACAACCACAGGAGGTACCCAATGAACCGCATGATGCTATGGGGTGCCTGCGTGCTGCTTGCGGTCGGTTGGTCGCACCGCGCCCAGGCCCAGCGTGCCTTGTCGCATAACACCTTCAGCAGCGGCGTTGGCGTGAGTGAAGGCGGGTCATTCAGCCTCACCGCCACCTTCGGTCAGTCCGCCGTGGGCACCTCTGATCGGCTCAGCAGCGGCTTCTGGAGCACCTCCGACACGGTCGTGCCCACCTCCTCCGAAAATCCGTCGGACGACCCGGCGGCAGAGGTGCCGCACACCGTCTTTCAGGTGGCCCCCAATCATCCCAACCCGTTCCGCACCACCACGCGTATGGCCTACACCCTTCCGCAGCAAGCGCACGTCACGGTGCGGGTGCATAATGTCCTCGGGCAGGAAATCATCACGCTGCTCGACGGTGCCCGTGCGCCGGGTGCCCATTCGCTGACGTGGAATGGGGAAGATCAAGCGGGCCGTGCCGTGCCTTCGGGCGTGTATTTCTTCACCGTAGAAGCGGGCGACCTGCGCCACACGCGCCTGATGGTGCTGCGCCGCTGACGCCCGTGTTTGGTCGGAAGCACGATCTTTGTTAGATTCTGCCAGATGGCTGCAGCCGCAGCCGCGAAAATGAACCAAAGGACTTATCCTGACGGCCCCGCACCTGCGACAAGCGAAGCCGGGGAACAACAGGCATTTAGAAGCAAGGGAGCATGATCCACAAGCAATTCAACATGATCGGGATTCCAGAGCGGCCTGCGAAGCCGCGCGAGTCAGGGCTGACGCTGATGCTGGACAAAGGCTTTTCGGCGCGGCAGGTAGAAGATGCGCTGGAGGTGGCGGCGGAATACGTGGACCTCGCCAAGCTCGGCTGGGGCACGGCGGTGATTACGCCCGGCCTCAAGCGCAAGCTCGCCATCTACAAGGAAGCGGGCATTCCCGTATATCTCGGAGGGACGCTGTTCGAGGCGTTTCATGTACGCGATCAACTCGACACCTACCGCCAACTCCTCACCGACCTCGGCCTGAGCCATGTCGAGATCTCCGACGGCTCGCTAGAGATGGAACACGAGGAAAAGGTGCGCTGCATCGAGTTGTTTGCACAGGACTTCACCGTGCTCAGCGAAGTGGGCTCGAAGGATGCAGAGAAGATTATGCCGCCCTACAAGTGGGTGCAACTCATCCGCGCCGAGCTAGCCGCTGGTAGCTGGAAGGTGATCTGCGAAGCCCGCGAGAGCGGTACGGCAGGCCTCTTCCGCCCCAACGGCGAAGTGCGCTCTGGCCTCGTCGACGAAATCGTGGACCTCATCGGCGGCGACCACGTCATCTTCGAAGCGCCGCAGAAGCCGCAGCAGGTGTGGTTCATCCGGCAGTTCGGCCCCAACGTCAACCTGGGCAACATCAGCCCCAGCGAAGTCATCCCGCTCGAAACCCTCCGCCTCGGCCTGCGCGGCGACACCTTCTTCGAGTTCTTCGAGACCCCGCACGAAGAACACCACGCCTCAAACGGGCACATCACCGAATAGGCGGATGATCTGTTTGGATTAAGGATTTGGGTTAACCGGATGGTTGGCATTGAGATTCGCTAATTTGCGGCAATGCGATGGTATGACCGTCTGCAAAGCGATTCGTCGGTTATTGGAATCGGGGAGGTGATATGAGTGTTGGAGAGCAGAGATAACAAGGCAACACAAGGGACAAAAGCGTGGATGGTTCTCAGGTTGTCTCCTTCACCGCAATCCTTGCAGGCACATCTCATCCCAAGGAGGTGCAATTCACACGCTAAAGGTGCAACCCGTATTTCCTCCTGCATCCATTATTTCATGGTGTTGGTAAGGCTTTAAAAACAGGCCCCGTATTCCTTCTTGCGGCCTGCTTCAGAAAACAGCCAAGAGCCATGAGTCAGATAGCCTTACGCGAAGCGAAGCCTGGCAACAACACCAAGTGGCGACGCACTTTTAGAATCTGGATACGGGCCATACACCGCGACCTGGGGTATTTCTTTGTCGGACTAATTCTCGCCTATGCCGTTTCGGGCATTGCCCTGAATCATCGCCAGAGTTGGAATCCGCGGGAATACATCGCGTCCAGCCAATCCATCACCACCTCGTTGGTTGGCCCCCGAAGCGCTGCAACCGAGGAACGGGTGGCGGAAGTCGTAACGGCGGCTGGCTATGACCCATCGGGCATCCGGGATACTTATTTCGCACGGGGGCCGGGCGACATGCTGCGGATTGTTCTCGCAGATCAGCGTTTTGAGATTGATCTGGCAACGGGTGCTGGAGAAATCGAGACGGTGGTGCCGCGCCATGGGCTGCGGGAGACGGTTTTTCTTCACCAGACCACCGACACACTCTGGATCTGGTTTGCTGATGTTTTTGGGGTTGCGATGGTTGTGATTGCGTTGACCGGCATGCTGATGATCGCTGGCAAAAAGGGCTTTCGCCATCGCGGTATTTACCTCGCAGCGCTCGGGCTGATCTTTCCGCTCATCGTGCTGTTTGTGATCTTCTACTAATCGGGCACTCCTGCGGCTCCGCATTGATGCAGGGTGTCTCTCGTCTCTTGAACCCTTCAAATGGGTTCTTTTTTTCGAACCCCCAGGCCGCCACGTGTGCTTTTGGCGTTCCTATCGGTGGTCTTGCCGTGTGTCGAAAGCCCGCCCGCGTAGTCTTGCTTCGCGGAGCCAGATTTGCTATCGTTGAGGCCGCTGCCCGCCTTGATTTAGGCGGCTGATGCTAGCCGTTCTATGAGCCGACTCCTGGGCAAAGGCAACTATATACAACTTGGGACCAAGGGTGTGACATAGGAGTGACTCGTCGCGGCTGTATCTTCTTGTAAACAAAGAAGATAGCATTTCGTCAAGCGGCTTTCCCTATGTTCAGCACCCCGTTTAACAGCCTCATTCAGCTTCTGAACGCCTTTCCCGATGACGATGCCTGCCGTGCGTATCTGGAAGAACGGCGCTGGAAAGGCACGCCTCGCTGCCCTCATTGCAAGCACAGCGAAAACGCCTATTCCATCGACGGTGGCAAGCGCTACAAATGCCCCAACTGCCGCAAGAAATACAGCGTTTTGGTAGGCACCATGTTTGAAAACAGCAAGGTCGGCCTGCGTAAATGGTTCGTCGCTATCTACCTCATCACCTCGCACAAGAAAGGGATTTCATCGTGCCAGTTAGCCAAAGATGTTGGCGTGACGCAAAAGACCGCATGGTTCATGCTGCACCGCATCCGTGAGATGTTGCAGGACAAGTCGCCCCATCAGTTGCAAGGCGAAGTCGAAGTGGATGAGACGCTGGTTGGGGGAAGCGAGAAGAACAAGCACCGCGACAAACGCACCAAGAACAAGAGCAAGATTGTGGGCGACAAGGCCCCGGTGTTGGGTATCGTGGAACGGGGTACGGGCGACAAGCCGAGCCGCGTCCGGTTCTTCGTGCTGGATGACACCACGCGCAAGAGCATCCATCCCCACATCATGCACAGCGTGAAGCGGGGTAGCCGTTTACATTCGGATGAGAACCTTGTGTACCGACGCCTAGGGCGCTTCTATGACCGTGGCATCGTCAACCACAAGCGGGGGCAGTACGTCGATTACACGCCCGATGGCATCATTACCACCAACAACATCGAGGGGTTATTCTCGCACCTCAAACGCGGCATTATCGGCGTGTACCATCAGGTAAGCCGGAAGCATTTGCAGCGTTATGCGAATGCCACAGCGTTTCGTTTGAACACGCGGAAGATGAACGAAGGGCAGCGCTTTGATTTGACGGTGCGCAAATGTGAGGGGCGACTTACGTATCGGGCGCTGACGAAGGGGTGAAATATCCAATTGATATTTTTCTGCTTGCATTATATTATTCGCGTTCCTTGAATACAAAACATTTGATATAGTGTCAAAAAAGCAATCTGCAAGCTCCTCATCCGTAATTGGTTATCATGGTACAGGGGCACCTGAGGCGACTACAATTTTAGCCGAAGGCTTTAACTTGGGCAGGAATCGAAATCTCCTTCTAGGTGATGGTGTCTACTTTTATGAGGGGTGGAGTGCCCCCATTGTTTGTACCAGGGTCTATGTTAGTGCAAGCGCCGATTCAGAGATAATGTCAGCCTTGCCACAGCACTGGGCCGCAAAGGCCGACGGGGTCAGATAATCCAGTCCGCTGTGCGGACGGTACGTGTTGTACTTCCTCCGATATTGCTCACTGAGCACTTCCGCTTCCAAGACCGTCGCAAAGAGCTCCCGGTCCAAGAGTTCTGCACGGAACGTCGCGTTGAACGACTCGACATAGCCATTCTGCCAGGGCGCGCCCGGCTCAATATAGCGCGTCTCCACCTCTTGATCAGCCAGATACGTCCGGAGCGCCTCGGCGACGAACTCCGGGCCGTTGTCCGAGCGCAGATTCGCCGGTCGCCCATGTAGATAAAAAAGCCGCTCCAACTGTTCAATCACGCGCTTGGAGGTAATCGAACGGGAGACATCAATGCAGAAGCACTCTCTGGTGTACTCGTCGATGATCGGCATGAACTTCACCTGGCGACCGTCCTCGGTTGTGTCGAAGAGAAAGTCCACGCTCCAGATGTGGCCTCGATAGGCGGCCTTCAAGCGTACACAGCCGTGCTGGCTACTTCCCAAACGACGCCGTTTACGCTGTTTCTTGGGTACCTGGAGTCCAGAGAGCTTCCAGAGACGATGCACCCGCTTCTGGTTGATCAGACCCTGCTCGCTCCGCCAGCCCTCCCGACGGAGCAACTGCGTAATCATGCGGTAACCCGCACGGGGATTCTTTTCGGCCAGTTTGTGCATACGCCGCGCAACGGGGCGATCCTTCTCGGGCTTCTTCGACTGGTAGCGCTGCGTCGAACGCGGCTGCGCGAGGGTCGTGCAAGCCCGCCGCTGACTGACACCGAGTTCGGTTTGAACATGGCGTACGGCATCACGGCGACGCGACGGGCTCAGTACTTTCCCTCAAGCGCCTCGCGGAGAATATCGTTGTCGAGATCCTTCTCGGCCAGCAGCTTCTTGAGGCGTTGGTTCTCTTTTTCGAGTTCCTTGAGCCGCTTGGCTTGGCTTTTATCCATGCCGCCGTACTTGTTCTTCCAGCGATAGATACTCTGCTCAGAGACACCTATTTGTTTGGCTGCTTCGGCGATGGTGGATCCTGTTGCCGTGAGTGCTTCGACCTTGCGTAGAAGGCTGATGATCTGCTCGGGGGTGTGCTTTTTCTTTTTCATGATGCTGCGTGGGTTGAGGCGCAGCACTAACATACGACCTGGATCAGATTACTGGGGGCATTCCACTCAGGCACGGATGATTGTCTGTTCATGACCGATTGCTT
>JAUIDY010000236.1 GCA_030428385.1 Rhodothermia bacterium
CGTCCCCTTTGGTCGTCTCCACGAACGGAAGCTGTTTTTTGCTGATCCACTTCCAGCAACTGGTTCACCAAGGTAGATTTACCAACGCCCGAAGAGCCAACCAGAGCGATCGTATGTCCCGGCTTTAGGTAGGCTTTTAGTGCACTAAGCCCGGTGTTGTTTAACGCGCTGATGGCATGTACATCAACTCCTGGCGCAACAGCTTGGACAGCGGAAACACGCTCTTGCACCGTGTCACACAAGTCTGCTTTGTTAAGCAAGATGACAGGCATGGCACCGCTGTTCCAGGCTTGAACCACGTAACGCTCAATACGCCGCAGGTTAAAATTGGCGTCGAGCCCGGTGACAAGAAACAGCGTGTCGATATTCGACGCCACGATCTGTTCCTGCGTGCGTTCGCCCACCGTTTTTCGTGAAAACGTGCTTTTGCGGGGTAAGACGGCATGAATCACGGCGAGATCAACATCCGCAAAATGAATCACTACCCAGTCGCCCACTACCGGGCGTTGGCTTGGGTCATCCTCCTGCATCAACTTGCCAGTAAGAACCGCCCGGGTGACACCGCTTTCTGTTACGAGCTGGTATTGCGTACGGTCTTGACGAAGGATACGGCCCAGTTCAAAGTCGTTTTTGAAAGGCTCGAAATGCGGCATAAAAAAGGCATTCCAGCCGTAGTTGTTTATCATCATGGTTCATCTCTTGGTTGAAACACGAACCGTAAAGTGAACGCACTTCCCAAGGGAAACCGCTACGTTATTACGGTTCATGTATTAGACTACACGGCTTTTAATTTCCAGCGTCCCCGACGGAAGACGACGATGCTAATCACAGCGAGCATGGCCTGTGCAATTGCCATCCCGGCGAAAACACCATCGGCTTCCATCGCAAACGGCACTGCCAAGGCCCAGGCGAGCGGAATCTGAATCAGCCATTCTGCTACAAAATTGATCCACGTCGGCGTGCGGGTGTCGCCCGCTCCGTTGAATGCCTGCGAGACCACCATTCCGTACGCGAAAAAGACATACGAATAGCTGACGATGCGCATACAGGAAACACTATGGCGGATCACGGCAGGGTCGCTTGTAAACAGACGGGTGAGCGGTCCGGCAAACAGCAAGATTAACACGGCCACTATTGCTAGGAAGATCATGTTGGCATGACTCGTTAGCCACACGCTTCGCTCAGCCCGGTCGGGCTGCTTTGCACCCAGGTTTTGGCCGACGAGTGTTGCGGCGGCATTGCCCATTCCCCAGGAGGGCAACAGGGCGAACACCAGCACGCGGATTGCGATGGTATAGCCAGCGATGGCGTCACTCCCAAAGATCGACAAGATCCGAAACAGCCCCAGCCAACTCGCGGTGCCGATGACATACTGTGCCATTCCGGGCATCGAAACGTCGAGGATGCGTCGCATCAGGGACCACTCCAGCTTCAAGCGCCAGGAAGTAAAAGGGATGCGACTGCTTCCGCGCATCAGCACCCAGACCTGATACAAGACGCCTACTCCGCGCCCGATTGCCGTTGCAATGGCAGCACCCGGCACGCCTAATTCGGGGAACGGGCCAATACCAAAGATTAATAAGGGATCGAGCACGATGTTGATGCCATTGGCAATCCACAATGCTCGCATGGCCAACACAGCATCGCCTGCGCCCCGAAAAACAGCATTGATCATAAACAGAAACAACACCGTCGAACTGGTTCCGTAGAGGATGGCACAGTATGGTGCACCGATCTCTACGACTTCGGGGGATGCCCCAAGGAGTTGAAGCATCTCGGGCGCAAAGATGGCCCCAAAGATGCTGATGGGCACAGAAACAATGGCCCCAGCTAGGAAAATGTGTTTTGCTGCTTTTTCTGCAGCGTCTGCATTCCCTTCGCCTATGCGGCGGGCTACCATTGCGGTGCCCGCCATGCTTAGGCCCATCCCAATAGCAAGGACAAGGACCAGCAGGGACTCCGTAAGCCCGACCGCGGCAACGGCTTCGGCCCCGAGGCGACCAACAAAGAAAATGTCCACCACGCCGAAGACGGCCTGCATGAGCATTTCGAGCACCATCGGGATCGCGAGGATCGTGATGGCGCGGGGCAGGCTGCCCGTGGTGAAGTCATGGTGTTTGCCCTGGAACGACTCGCGCACGGCGACCCAGAGCGAAGATTGCTCGGCTATTTCTTCCGATTCAACAGGATACGACATGGTCTTGGAGTTTTTTCGGAAGCCACAAAGGCTTCGCGGAGGGAACTCCGACCAGGACGGCTAGGGAAAAACTACGCTTTCAGAAAAGAAGGGAGCAAAACCACTTGCACGAACCAGACGGAGTAGATCGGTGGTAACCGTCTGGGCGTAACACACATTAGCAAAAAGGCGGGTACGCCCAGGTGCTACGCCACATCGACGGTGAGAAGTACCGTCATTGGGATGTTCGTGCGGATTTTCATAAAAACAGGCGTGAAGGCGCTGTTATTGGTTGAAGATGGCGAAAGATAGGATCTTTCCGTTCGCAGTGCAACCACGAGGCGAAACCCTACGGCACCTTCATAAAAAGGTTACACGGGCATTCGCACAAGAGACGGCCAACCAATACCTTCTCAAAACACAAAAAACCATCAGTACGTATGGCAACCCTTGAACGAGCAATCCAAATCGCCGTTGAGGCACATGCTGGACAAGTAGACAAAGCAGGTGCACCATATATCCTTCATCCACTTCGTTTGATGCTTCGCGGAGCAACGCCTGACGAACAAATGGTGGCTGTCCTGCACGATGTGGTCGAAGATTCTCCCTGGACGCTAGAGATGCTGCGCGCAGAAGGGTTTAACGATGCGGTTGTGAGCGGCGTTGAAGGAATGACTCGCCGAGCGGACGAGACCTATGCGGCATTTATTGAACGTGCCGCCCAGCATCCAGTCGCACGGATGGTCAAGCTGTACGATCTGGAAGATAACCTTGATGTAAGGCGGCTGAAAACA
>JAUIDY010000111.1 GCA_030428385.1 Rhodothermia bacterium
ACCCTGTTCGGGCCCGAGGTCTCCGTCACCGACCCGTTTGGCAACCCCATCTTCGACACACCGAGCCCCAACCCTTTCTTCATCGCCTACATCACCAACGACCCGTTCGCGGGTTACGAACGCCCCGGCATGGCGATTCGGTACAACACCGAGACGTTTGAAATAGACGCTGAGGCCATCCAGTGGTCCATCGAGATGATACTCGGCAACAGCCGCCGCACGCTGCCCGACGAGTTTACGCCCAAGCTCTATGATGGCTCGCAACTGGACCCCAACGCCCCGGAAGGCAGCGCCCCCATCAACCCACAAGCGCCCAACACCTCCGCCGAGCGGGAGTGCGCGCTGCTGGTGCACGGCTGGCCGCAAAACGCCTTTGAGGCGGGCAACTTTGTGGTCAACCTGAACGAGGCCGAGCGGGTGATCACGCAGGAAACCGCCGGACCGCGCGTGCCCGTCGCCAACGTTACCTCGCTTTCGGCCCCCACGATAGAAGCGCTCCGGGCGGCTTTTGCCGCCTTCACCGGACGCTGCGACCGGTTTATTTTTTACTATTACGGCCATGGCTCCAAGGATGCCACCCTCTACTTCTCGCCGCCGCCCGAACGGACTCGCCCCAATGCCAGCGACGAGTTGACCTACTTCGACCTGTCTGACCTGCTGGCCGATACCGGTGCCAAAACCATTGAGGTCATCATTGATGCCTGCTATTCAGGGTGGGCGACCGAGTTCGTGGGAGGCGGAGCCGGTTTGTTTGGCCGTAACGTGACGGTGGTGACCTCGGCGCGGCGCGACGAAACCGCCCAAACCGTGTTTGCCAACACCACCTTTGCCGACGGCTCGCAGCAGATTGCGCTGCGGGGTGCGTTCTCCTTGCCGTTTTTCCTGTGCATGAGCGATGCCCGCGCCGACACCGACATGAAAGATGGTGTGTCGGTGGAGGAGGCCTATAACTGGGTTAACAAGCTCAACCCCGTTTTGCGTAAAAAAGCAGGCCAAGACCAACGGCTTCGCGATATACAAACCCCCCGTATTTTTACCCGCACGGTGGCTCCCATATCCGATGAAGATGTCGTACACATCAGCCCCGACCTCATCATCGAAATTGTTACAGAAGACCTCGACGATGCAGCGCCAATAGTTACCATCGGGCGCGACTATATTATTGGAACCGGCTACCGAGCGAATCCGCCTATTCGCACGCCGAACCCGCAACGCAGAACGGGCATTCGGTACTATCCTGATGGCGGCAACAGCCCGGCCTACAAACAGGACAACCCCCCGATGAAGCTCACCTTCCGCCTCTTCGCCACCGACAGCCTCAGCACCGATGGTGTGCCCGGCCTGGCGTTCCTCGCCGATGGGATGACGGACTGGGTCGCGTATGACGATACCGAGTGGAACCCCCGCGATAGCACCGTCACGGCCTACAACGTCACCACCAACGGCGAATGGGTCCTTTCGATTATCGACGGGGCCGCCGTGGTGGACATCGACGCGCCCGAGGCGCTACCCGGCGGCTTTGTGCTGCATGGCAACTATCCCAACCCGTTTAACCCCGCCACCACGCTCCGCTTTGACCTCCCCGAAAGCGCCGAGGTGCGTGTGGAGGTGCTCGACCTGCTGGGCCGCCGTGTGCTGGCGCTGCCGCCGGAGCGCTACGCCGCCGGGACAAACCACACGCTGACGGTAGAGGCAGGCACGCTGCCGTCGGGGGCATACCTGTACCGTGTGGTTGCAAATACGGCGACGGCGATGCACATTAAAACCGGGCGTTTCGTGCTGATCCGCTAGGCGTCCTGCGTCGTGCCTTGCCCACCATCCGCCGAGGTGACCATGAACCGCCTGTTGTCTGTTACCTGCCTCTTGTTTTGCCTGCTGCTGCTCGGCCTGCTGGCGTCACCGACCCTGGCCCAACGCTGGCAATGGCCGGAGCCTGCTGAAAACCTCCAGGTGCTTCCCGAAAACACAACCGCCGCCGACCTGAGCAACACCATGCGCGGGTTCACACGCGCCCTCGGCGTGCGCTGCCAGCATTGCCATGTGGGCGAAGAAGGCACCCCGTTTTCTGAATGGGACTTCGCCTCCGACGACAAGCCGGAAAAAGAAATTGCCCGCGCCATGATGCGCATGGTGCAAGACCTGAACACGACCTACCTCGCCGAGATGAACGCCCTGCCCGAAAATCGGGTGCAGGTCACCTGTACCACCTGCCACCGGGGCATCGCCCGTCCGCAACCGCTGGAGCACGTGCTGGCCGAATTCCTTCCCACCCATGGTACGGATGCCACCATCGACCACTACCACAGCCTCCGGGAGCAGTATTACGGCAGCTTTTCCTACGACTTTAGCGAGTCGGTGCTGCGCGGCTTTGGCAGCCAGTTGGCCGAAACCGGCCAGCCCGACGACGCCCTGGCGTTTATGGAATTAAACCTGACGTATTACCCAGACTCGTGGCAAACGCTGTTTGGCATCGGCCAGGTGTATCTGCAAAAACAAGACACCGCCGCTGCCATCCAGCATCTGGAACGCGCCCTAGGCATCAACCCCAACGCCCCGCCGCTACAACGCACGCTGGAAGCCCTGAAAGGTGAATAACGCCCGCCCCGGCGGGAAGATGTTCCAGTCTGCCCCTTTTTGATGTATGGCCTAGTGAACACATCGTGCATGTTTTCAACGCGCCTTCCTCATCAGTCGGGTCAGGTTCATGTTTCGGGTTTTGGTTGTGGCAAGTATCCTCAGCGGCTTCTTTCCAACGTTGCTTTTTGCCCAGGGAGGGGCGATGTCGGTCCGCGGGCTTGAAACCAGCGGCGAAGGCACTGCCGCCTGGAATGCCAGCGGCGTGGGGCCCGAACCTGCCGCCACGGGCCATCCCGTCTCGTGGACGTCCTGCGTCCAGAACGCCTTCCACTACCTCGCCACGCGCGACTATGTGGATGCCGCCGCGAGCTACGGCGTGCGTGGCCTCAGCATCGATGCCGGCTTTCCGCTGTTCAGCGCCGCGCTGAGTGCCGGAGGCTACACCATCGCCGACCTCACCATTGCGCATGGCCTGCTTTCCCTGGATGATGATATCGAGGGTGAAGACTGGATCTATGATGCCGGGACCACGCTGGAAACACGCTATTACACCGGAAGCACCACCATGCAGCTTTTTCTGGGCGGCGAACTGATGGCTACCGCCTCGCTGACGGAGATCACCGTTTTTATCGACTACAACACCCTGAGCAACTGCTTCGACGACCAGATCTTTGGCTTTTCGGAGTTTGTGTTGCCCGAAGATGCGTCGGCAGGCAGTTCGGCAGCCGTGCAAAATGCCGCCGCCGCCTTCATCGCTGACGTGGCCGAATACGGCGTGCGGTTCGACTTCGACTCCATCCAGCCCGCCGCCCAGCTCGATTTCGCTGGAGAGGGTCGCTCGGGGGCTTTTTTCGACGTACAGGGCACCTATGAGCAAAGCGACACGCCGCTGCCTGTTGAGTTGGTGGCGTTTGATGCGCTGGCTGATGGCGACGCCGTGTCGCTGCGCTGGGCCACCGCCAGCGAAACCAACAATGCGGGCTTTGAGGTGCAGCAGTGGCAGGCAACCCGTTGGCAACCGCTGGCCTGGGTAGGAGGCTACGGCACCACCATCGAACCGCAATCCTATGGCCTCATGATCCCCCATCTTGCACCTGACCAGTACCACTTCCGCCTCAAACAGATCGACTTCGACGGCACGTTCAGCTTTAGTCCTGTGGTTGAAGTGCACGTGACCCCCGCCGCTGTTGCATCGGTTTCCGTCTTTCCCAACCCCGCTGCGGCTTCCGCCACCCTTACCCTCCAGTGGTCCCGTGAGGAGCCCCTCACCGTGGCCCTCTATGATGTGCAGGGCCGCGAGGTCGCCACCGTGTTCTCCGGAAACGCCTTGCCTTCCTTACGCCTTCCGCTTTCCCTCCAACACCTCCCGAAGGGCCTGTATTTTCTCCGCGCAACCAGCGCCACCACACAGCAGGCCATACCGCTGCTTCACCACGAATAACGGACCTCCACGCCATTTTCGCTTGTGCAGAGCATTGCGTACCTTGGTGCGTCATCGCTTACAATGTTCTTTTGTTTGCGAAATACGGAGCACTCACCCCCGCTTCTGCGCTGCTCACTATGGGATCTCGCCTTGCCGACCGCTTACGCGCCGCCCGCCAGCGCCGCTTTGTAGGCCGCGACACCGAACGTGACCTCTTCCTCCGTGCCCTGCGGGCCGACGAGCCGCCCTTTGTGGTGTTGCATTTCTACGGCCCCGGTGGCATCGGCAAGACGACGCTGCTCCGTACGCTGGCGGCCTTGTGTACCGAAGAAAATGCCACCGCCCTGCACCTCGACGGGCGCACCGTCGACCCCAACCCCGTCACGTTCGTGAACGCACTGCGGGCCGTGCTGGGTCTCGGCGAAGACGCCGCGCCGCTGGACGTGCTGGCCGCCACACCCCAACGCTACGTGTTGCTGGTGGATACTTTCGAGTTGCTGACCTCGCTCGACGACTGGCTGCGCGAGGTTTTTCTTCCTGACCTCCCGGACAATGTGCTCGTCGTCACCGCCGGACGCAACCCTAAATCATCCGAATGGCACGCCGATCCCGGCTGGCAGGTGTTGCTCCGCGAAGTGCCGCTGCAGGCGTTTACGCACGAAGAAAGCCGCCATTTTCTCGACACGCGCCATATCAACAACGACCAGCACGGCCCCATCCTCAAGTTTACACACGGGCACCCGCTCGCGCTCTCGCTGGTGGCCGACCTGTTCGAGCAGCAACCCGATCTGGTGTTTGAACCGGAGTCCACGCCGGACATGATCAAGGCGCTGGTCGATCAGTTTGTGCAGCATGTGCCCAGCCCCGCCCACCGTGCTGCCATCGAAGCCTGTGCGCTGGTGCGGGTGGTGAATGAAACCCTGCTCGCGAACATGCTGGGGGTGCTGGACGCGCATGAGATCTTCGCGTGGATGCGCCGGGTGTCATTCATCGATGCCGGGCCGTTTGGGTTGGAGCCCCACGACCTTGCCCGCGACGCGCTAACGCAGGACCTGCGCTGGCGCAACCCCGAGTGGTACGCCGAACTGCACAACCGCGCCCGTGCCTACTACGGCGAACGCATCGAGCAGACGCGGGGGCGAGAGCAACAGCGCATCCTCTCGGACTACATGTTTTTGCACCGCGACAACCCCGTCATCAAACCCTTCATCGACTGGGGCGAAAGTGGGGGTTCGGTGCCCGAGCCGCCCACCGACGACGACCTGCCGATCCTGCGTGGCTTTGTGGCCCAGCACGAAAGCGAAGCCTCGGCGCAAATCGCCGACTACTGGTTTGCCCGCGAGCGTGAGGGTATTCTGGTCTTCCGGGGTGTGAACCGCGAGCCGACGGGCTTCTTGCAAATGATTCCGCTGGATGCCACCACGGCAGAAGACCGCGCCACCGACCCCGCGATGGAGCAAGCGTGGCAGTACCTGGCGGCCCATGCCCCCCTGCGCACGGGCGAACGCGCCACCTACATCCGCTTCTGGATGGCCGCCGACACCTACCAGGACGTGTCGCCGTTGCAGAGCCTGCTGTTCCTCAAGATGGCCCAGCACTACCTCACTGCACCGGACCTCGCCTTTTCGTTTTTCCCCTGCGCCAACGCCGACTTCTGGGCTCCCTTCTGCGGCTATACCGAACTGGAACGCATCCCCGATGCCGACTTTGAAGTGGGCGACCAGACGTATGGCCTCTTCGGACACGACTGGCGGGCCATCCCGCCGATGCTGTGGCTGGATCACCTTGCCGCCCGCGAACTGGGCACCGCCGACAAGCCCGCCGACACCGACGATCTGCCCACCCTCACGGTGCTCCACACCGACGCCTTCGAGGCCGCCGTGCGTGACGCACTCAAAGCCTACACGCGCCCCTTCGATCTGCGCGAAAACCCGCTTCTCCATACCCGCCTCGTCACCACCGCCGCCGGGATCGATGCCGACGACGACCACCTGACCGAAACCTTGCTGCGACTCATCAAAGACGCGGCCGATCTACTGCAGGCCGATCCCCGCGACATGGCCTACTACCGTGTCCTCGACCGCACCTACTTCCGCCCTGCCCGCAGCCAGGAAATCGCCGCCGAGCAACTCAACCTGTCCATCAGCACCTTCCGTCGCTATCTCAAACGCGGCATCGAGCACATCAACGACACGCTGTGGCAACAGGAAGCAGGCGCGTAATAGCACATGACTGAGCGCAATTTGAGGGGTAAATGAACCCAAGATGAGCAGGAAATGAACTGGTGAGTGAATAAACCATCCGCTTATTCTCAGGCTGTCTGCTACAGACAGCCTTTTTCTTTGCCGTTCTTTTTCTGCCATCCGCTTCTCCCTCATCGGATATGTTTTTGAGCCGCTTCTCTTTGCCCGCGTCCTGGGTCATCGTTGTCGTCTACTTGCTCTTTCCAACCACTGCCTACAGCCAAACCTGCCCTGAACTCTTCTTGGGCGCAGCCGCCAAAACCGCGCAGGAGTGCGCCACGGCCAATGCAACGGTAGGGCAGCAGATTCCTTTTCAGAGCGCTGTAGGCAACAGCGGCGAAAACCCGCTTTCAAATACCCAACTCACCCTCACCCTGTCCGCCGAACTGCGCTTCGTCGGCGGCACCGAAGGAGCCGACCGCGGCACGTGGACGGTGCAAGACCAACTCGCCATTCTTGACCTCGGCACGATGGCACCAGGCGAGGTGGTCGGCTGGATGATTACCGTGGAAACGGCCGCCCCCGGCACCGGCGTGTTTATGGAGACCTTTTCCTGCTGCGACGGGGCCAGCGTGTCGGCCACCTGCGAGATCAACGTGGAAGGCGGCGAGGTGCTGCCCGGCTCCATCAGCGGGCTCAAGTGGCGCGACGATAATGGCAACGGTGTGCAGGACAACGGCGAACCTGGCCTCGACGGCGTCACCATCTTTATCGACATCGATGAGAATGGCGTGCCCACCCCCGGCGAGCCCGTGGCGGTGACCGCAAACGGCGGTTTTTACACGCTGTCGAATCTGGAGCCTACGACGCTTTTTGCATACCTCGTCCGCGAAGTGGTGCCCGCTGGAGCCACACAAACCTTCCCAGCGAGTGGTTTTCATCCGGTAGAGGTAGCCTCCGGACAAAACATCGAGAACATCAACTTTGGCAATCAGGTGCCACTCCTCCCCGGCGCGCTGGGCGGGGTCAAGTGGGAAGACACGAATGGCGATGGCAACCAAGACACCGATGAAGAAGGGCTCGATGGTATTGTCATCTTTATTGATGACAACAACGACGGCATCCCGAACGGCGACGAGCGCACCACCACCACCGCTGGCGGCGGCTTCTACGCCTTCGCCGACCTGGAGCCCGGCCCCTACACCGTCCGCGAAGTGATTCCCGAAGGCTCCATCCAGACCTATCCGCCCAGCGGCGCACACACCGTCGAACTCGCCCCTGGCACCAATCTTGAAAACCTCAACTTTGGCAACCAGCCGGGCTACGGTTCCATCCACGGCAGAAAAGTGCTCCTTCCGCCCGTGGGCGAAGACCTGATTCCGTCCGCCCTGGATGGCGTGGGCGTCGATGGCTTTACGATCCAGTTGCAAGATCTGCAAGGCACCGTCGTTGACGAAGTAGAAACCCACTCGATGGACCTCAACGAGGACGGATACCTCGATCCCTTCAGCGAACAGGGGCTCTTCTGGTTCATGAATGTACCCCCCGGCCCGTACCGCGTGGTGGAAGTGCAGCAAGCAGGCTGGGAGCAAGTTTTTCCTACTAACGACGGCGGCCACGTCATCGAGTTGCTGCCCGGCGAGACCATTCCGGGACTGCTCTTCCGGAACCGCCCGTTTATCGCCGCCGACTGGGGCGACCTCCCCGACCCGTTCTTCCTTTCCCCTCCGGCCCGGTGTATTGTTAACAACAACAGTCTTTGCTATAACACCATGGCCCCGGAAGGCCCGGTGCATCTGGTAGACATCCAAGACCCGAATCCGCTGATGCTGGGCCGGTGCCTGGATGTAGAGCCCAACGGCCAACCGGATGTTGTTGCCATCGGAGATGACCTGAACCTGCCGTTCTTATCGACGTGCCCCGGTAAAAATGACGAAGATGGGATTGGCACCATCGAGATACGCGGGACGTCAGGCACAGTAGAGGTGGCGGTGCAAGGCCCCAACGGCCGCGCAGCCTTCATTGATGCGTGGATCGACTTTGATGAAAACGGCTACCTCGGCGATGCGGGCGAGATGATCCTGCGTGCGGAGCGGGTCGTGGCCACCACGCCTGCCACGGTCTACACCCTGCCGTTCACCCTGCCTCCCGGCGCGGATGCCACCCTCGATCTCTTCGCCCGCTTCCGGATCAGCTACACCCGGCGGGGGATTCCCACCTTTTCAGGCGGCGTGCTGCCGTCGGGAGAGGTAGAAGATTATTTCCTCAGCGACCTCATCTTCGACCACGGCGATGCCCGGCAGGAAGAAATCACGACCCTCCCGGAATTTCCCTTCGGTTATCCCGTCACCTTCTCAGCCAATGGCGCACGGCATCAGCCTTCGGAGGTGTTCCTCGGCGATGCGATTGATTATGACCTGAGCGGGGCGCTGCCGACCATTTCCGCCGCAGGCGACGACACCGACCTGCAATCCGACGAGGATGGATTCATCTTTTCGGACGGCTTCACCGAACAAACGCTGCTGCTTGACCCCTCGTTGCAAGATCCGGTGGCGGGGCAGCCGTTCACGTTCCACGGCATCGCCCGCAATACCACCGTTGAACTCATCGCCCAGCCCAGTGTGCTCGGCAAGCTCAACGCGTGGATCGACTTCAACCGCGATGGCGACTGGGACGATGTGGGCGAGCAGATCTTCTCCAACCAAGACCTTGAGATTCCCCTCGACACCCTCTATTTCGACATCCCGCCCGATGCCGACCTCGGCTACACGTATGCCCGCTTCCGGTTTAACCTGGACGGCAACCTGCTCCCGACGGGCGACGCGATTGACGGAGAGGTGGAAGACTACCTGTTTGAGATCCTGGAGGCCCCGTTGGGCACGCGTTTCCAGATTATCAACGCCCTGCCTGCGAGCGGCCGGGCCGCCACCAAGCAAGACGAGACGGTGGATGTGTATGTGGACAACGAACGAATCGCCGACAACGTGGCAGCGGGCAGCGCCACCCCGCTCTTGAATTTCACGACGCTCAACACCAGCGTTACGGTAGACCTCACCGCAGGCGATGCGTCGGACAACAGCGCCCCGCTCTTTTCCCGTGTGGTGGACCTGAGCGACGGCGATGGAGCCCTTACAGCCGCCAACACCTTCATTCTGACCCCAACCGAAGACGGCAGCATCGGACTGATTGTCAAGACGGACACGCAGCCTTCCGCGACAAACAGCAACGAGGTGGATGTTTTCCTTGTGCACGCCGCTCCCGGCTCGCCCACCCTCGACGTCCAACTGCGCGACGACACCGGGGCGGTACTGACGGAGGCCCTTTCGTTCGGCGAAACCACCGATTACGAATCCCTTGCACCGGGCGTCTACGATCTGGACGTACGCACGACGGATACCGGTGCCTTGCTGGACATCTTCCGCCTCGATGTGACCGCACAAGGCGGGCAAAGCCTGGCCCTCGTCCTGGGCGGTGACCCCGTGACGCTCGTCGCGTTCGACCCACAGAGCAACCGCACCGACCCGCCCGTGGTGACGGCCACCGATCCGTCCGACGAGTTGCCCGCTGCCTTCCGCCTGCAGGGCAACTACCCCAACCCGTTCCGGGGCACCACCACGCTCCGCTTCGACCTGCCCGAAGCCGCCCGTGTCCATGTGGACGTGTACGACGTGCTGGGGCGGCGCACCCTCTCCACCCCTGTCCAAGCCCGCAGCGCAGGGCCCGGCCAGACGCTCTCGCTGGACGCGCCCACGTTGCCTGCCGGGCTGTACGTGTTCCACCTCATCGCCGAGACGCCGCAGGGTGCCCTCCGGCAAACGGGGCGGTTTGTGGTGCTGAATTAACCACGCCCCGCCTTTTCCTCACCAACTATTGACCCCAACCCTTATGCCTACCACCACCGACACCCTTGCCACCCACCTGATCGCCGCCTGGAACGCCCACGATGCCGATCAGGTGGTGGCCCTCCACGCCGAGGATTTTGAAGGCGAAGACATCGTCAACCCGGTCCCCATGCGCGGGCGCAATGACGTACGCGACCATACGGCGCGGTACCTGCGCGCCTTCCCCGACCTGCACTTCACCGTCAAGGACGTGGTGCAGCAAAACGGCCGCGTGGCGATCTCGTGGGAAGCGCGGGGCACACACCTCGGTTCCCTGATGCACATCCCGGCGACCGGGCGCGTGGTGGAAGTCCTCGGCATGTGGATGCTCGAAATCGCCAACGGAGCGATACGCCGCAGCACGTCGGTGTGGGACGTAGCCGGGATGCTGCGCACGCTCCGGCTGCTGCCCCAGCTTCGGCCCGATGAACCTTCCTCCTGAGCCTTTTCCCAAAGGCCACACCCAAACCAATTCCTGTCATGTTTTCCGCTCGCTGCTCTTTATCCGCGCGTCTGCTTCCCCTTCTTGCAGGCCTGCTGATGCTCGCCCTTCCCGTACGCGCCCAGGACCTCGGCATCGAAATCCTCTCGTTTCCGGCCAACGTGAACGCAGGCGAAGATTTTCTGGTGCAGTTTCAGTTCTCCAATGCGCCTAGTGGCGATTTCCCGCATGCTGTAGACAACGCGTCGTACACCATCTTTCTGAGCGATGGGCTGGAGGTGGGCACCCTGCCCCCGCTGCCCCCCTTCGAGCACCTCGACTCGCCCGATCCGCAGACGCTGACCTACACCATCGATCAACTGTTTCTGTCTTCCATCCTCACCCGCAGCTTCGCCTTCCGCGCCACCGGCGGCGGTCCGCAGACGGTGAAAGTGATGGTGACGCCCCTGGCCGACGACGGAAACACTGACAATGACATGGACGAGGTCGCCATCAACGTGGCAGGCGGCACAGTGGAAGCCGACCTTGAACTGTTCCTGACAGGCATGGTGGTAAACGGCAACAAAACCTCACAGGATGATATCGACGCCGCGCCCGGCGACCGCGTGCGGCTGGGCGTGACGGTGACCAACAACGGCCCTGACGACGAAGATGACATCCTGGAGATTTTAGCCAATATCGAAGACCATGTTCAGCCTGACCTCGAAAGCGTGGGCACGTGTAATGGACAGGGCACCCCCGACGTGTCCAATCCCAATGAGATCAAATGGACCATTAACGCATTGCCCAACAATGGCAGCGTGGAGTGCCAAGTGGATGTTATTGTAGAGGACGAGGGACTAGCTACAATCACGGCAACCGTCACATCCAACAACGACCCCAACCTCAACAACAACGATGATAATCTCACCATCAACATTCAGGAAGCGGCCGGAGCCGACCTCACAGTAACCAAAAAAGTGATATCCGATAGTACACTCCTCGGCTTGCCACCCGATAGTACATACCTCGGCTTGCCGCTAACCTACGAAGTGACCGTTACCAACAACGGCCCGAATGATGCCACGAATGTACGTATCATTGATGTGGTTTCTACCGACTCACTTGAACTGGCTCCAGATATTGAGTACGATAATTGTACCGCTACAGAGAATGGCGGTACAATCGAATGCACGGAATCTGATTTAAAACCTGGAGAGTCCACAACCTTTCGATACTTAGGCTTCCCAAAAGCGACCGGTACGGTAACCAACACCGTCGTGGTAGAATCAGACGTTGAGGACCCCAACTTGGAAGACAATGTTGCCCAGGCACGTGCCGTCGTTTTGCCAAAATTCGACTATTCGGTAACTAAAAACGTGATCTTTGACAATGGTGATTCCACCGTACACGTCGGTGATACGTTGACGTATCAGGTGTTAGTCACAAACCTCGGCCCTGTAAGAGGTCTTCCTCCCATTCTCCTTGATTCCGCCTTAAAAGATTCCTTAGAGTTCTTACCCATGGCTTCACCTGAGAACTGTTCCATGGAACCAGATTCTCAGGATGGCAACGGAATGGTGCGCTCCGTCCTATCCTGTACTGGCAATCATCTCCCCGTGGGTGCGACCGATACCCTCACGTATAAGGCAAAGGTCAAAAAGGCAGGGGTAGTAACCAACCACGTGCAGCTATTCTTTTTACTCCCCGACAGCAATCCGGAAAACAATGCGGCCCAGGTGCAGGTGTTCGTTCAAGCGAAGGCCATCGCCTACGTCGATCCTAATGCCCCCACCCCCAGCGGCGTGCTGGGCGATCCGGCCCAGCCCTTCGTTTCCATTCAAAGCGCCCTCGACGCTGGTGCCACCGAGTTTTTCCTCTTGCCCGGCGCACTAGAGGGCAACCTCTTCATCACCGGACAACAGGTCACTGCCTCCTCGTGGAACGGGCAGGCCGGGGACGATATGCAAACCAATATCCCCGGCGATATATCGATTGCGGGCCATGTTTCCCTTGACGGACCCGGTAGCCACGTTCAGTTCCAGGTGCCTGTCACCATCCAGGGCGACCTGTTCACCACCAACACCGACGACCCCAACACGCCCGACTTTGTAGAAGGACTTTCTTTGGATGCCCCGGTTTTTGGCGGCGAATACCTGACCACCGTCACGGGCGACTGGACATCGGAAGGAGACGTGGGCGTACGCCTCGGCAGCAGCGAAACCACTGCGCACAACGTGGCGCTGGAAGGAAAACTCAACTTTTCGAATCCGCCGAATTTTCTTTTCGAAAACAGTGACAACCTTTTCCTGCCCGACCTGTGTGAAGAGGGGCCAACGGGCATGCCGGGCAACAAGGTGGTCTTCACAGGCGAAGGCACTTCGATTATCAACAGTACAGGCACGCTCGCCATTCCCAGCGTCCAGATTAACAAGGAAGAAGAAGGCGCGGTGCTCCTTGACCCGAACGGAGACCGGCTTGAGATCAATACCTCCCTCGAAGTCATCCGTGGCACCTTCGTCACCAATGGCCTGCTCGACGCAAACGGCGGAAATGGGGCTACGGTGACCCTCCAGGATGGCACCTTGAACAAAGGCGATGCGCCCCGTGCCTATCTCGATGCGAACGGCAACCCAATTAAGGTGCGTTATACCGGTTCGCAATCTCGTCTTACAGGGGATGAACTCTCCGGTGCCACGGGAGATGGAGAAATATCGTTGCCCTTTCTTGAGATTTTTACGTCTGACGACAGCGCTGTCATCACAGTGACCAGGGACGTTACCATCACGGATAGACTGATCCTTACGCAGGGCATCCTCGATATTGCAGACAGCGAGCTTCGGTTGGGCAACAATGCGGCGGTGGAGATTGGGGATGGAGAGATCAAAAAAGGGGAAAGTGGAGGGTTCGTTTTTCCCTCTGAATGGCTCCCTGACCTCGAACCGGGCATTGACGGTATCGACCTCCTGTATTTTGGCACCACGGACCGCACCGTGGGCCTGGAATGGCCTTCGGGTAGAAACAACCCTGGTGATGTCTCCGATGCGGGGTTAGAATCCATTCGCAACGTTCAGATTATTCCTTCGTGCGACAAGGACGTCACCGTTTCGCTGCGCGACGACGATAAAGATTACCGCATCAATGGAAATTTTATTGTACGCAGTGGAAGCAGCTTCAACCTTTTTGAAAACCAGTTAGAAATCAACACCCTCCCTGACCCGCCCCGCACCGAGACCATTTGCGTGGTCATTGATGAATTGCTGGATGGGGAATGCACGCTCAAAACCGATCCCCATGCCGCAACTGCACCCCGTGCCTCGCTGCGCCAAGCCATACAAAAAGACCTCGCTGCGCTGCACCAACATTTTCTGATCGACCCGCTGGCTCATCCCTCCGAGGCGCTCTTCCCCGCCCTAGCTGCCTATCAGCAAACCGCTCCCGTGAATGAGGCAAATTGCAAGGGCAAGGTCCGCTTTATGGGCAGTGGAACGCTGAAGGTGCTTTCTGAATTTGGAACGGCCACCTTCCCAATTGTGGAGATCGACAAGGAGGGCGGCTTTATCGAATTCCAGGATGAAACCTCGGTACAAAAGCTCAGCCTCAAGCATGTTCGCGTGATTGGTCGCGAGGATTTTAACGTGGCGGATGACGTCGTAGTGGAGGAAGATGCCAGCCTTGATCTTCCCATTCGGCGCAGCAAAACAGGAGATCAGGAAGCTCCTGCCCTCTTTGTTGGTGGGAATTTGACGCTTGAAAACGGCCAGGTCGAGGCCGCCAACCTCACCGTGCTGGGCAACCTGACGATGGGACCTGAGCAAGGCACGCAGCCCGGATCGTCCACGCTCATGCTAGCTCCGGATGGCTTCCTCACCGTCGGCGGCAACCTCATCGTGGGCCCCGATGCATCGGCGGACGCCCCGAACCAGTTCGCCCTCAGCGGGAGCACCGCGATGCTCTTTGGCGATTTTACGTTCCTCGGCTCCGGCGACCCGCTTGAAAACGCCCCCTCTACGGGCCTCAATGGCACGGTGGCGTTCCTCGGCAACCGCGTGCAGCACCTGCACCAACGCCCCGAAACCGCCGCCGCGCTCAGCGATGTGGTCGCCAATGGCCCCGGCGGCCTCCGCCTCCTCGCTGATGCCCACCAGCACGACGCCGCCACGTTGCAGCTTGCCCGTGGGGTGATTAAGACGGACGGCTGGAACTGGACCCTGCGCAACCCCTCACCCGACGCCGACTTCGCGTCCAGCAACGTCGCCTCATCGGGAAGCGTCCTCGGCGGCGCGGCAGGCAGCCACCTGATGCACACGCTCCAGCGCCCGCTGGCAGAGGCCGGCAACAAACAAGACGCCACCGCCTATGTGTTTCCTGTCAGTGCCACCGAAGACCTATCACACCCGCTGCTGCTTCAACTCGACACGACGCCCGGAACACCGGTGCTCACCACAGTAACCGCTCTCCCAACGGATACGGCCCCAGCGCTCGACTTCGCGCCTTTTGAGGTGCCGCACCCAGAGGATGGCAGCACCATCTTGCTCAACGCCGTCAGTCCGCTGCTGTGGCAGGTGACCCACGACCAGGGCACGCCGCTAGAAGCAGCGGTACGCGTGCAGGCCGACGGCTTGCTGCCCGCTATTTCGGATATCACCGGCCTGCGTCTGGTGCAGTGGAACTGCGACGGCACGACGCCGCACCTTGCCGGTAGCTACCCCGAGGCCGCCTCGCCATTTGTGGTGAATGGGGTGATTAACGACGCGCCCACCATCACCCAGCTAACCGTTACGCTGGAGACGTGCAGTCTGTTGGGCATCGCCTCCGATGGCACGCTGAACCCCATCGACCAACCCCTGGCGTCGGAGCCAGTGCCACGCACTCAGTTCCTCAACCTGCTCGGCGAGGCCGCCCCCGTTGATCTGCTGATCGACAACGCGCCGTTTGTTCAAACCGTGCCTCACCAATCGGCAACGGCGTTCCTTCCCATGCCGACGGGCACCCTCGACGTGGCGGTGCAAGCCGGGGCTCCCGTTTTTTCCTTTGCCTTCACGCCCCAACCCGACCAGCAGGCGCTGCTGCTCGACGCGCAGGCGTTTGTCAACGAAGACGCCCGCCGCTGGGCCGCCGACCCGGCGATGGTGGACATGAACCTGTTTGCCGACCTGGACGCCAGCACGTTGGGCGATCTACGCATTCGTTTTGTGCCCGACGACGATGCCACCCCGCCCGTCATCCTGACCGACGGCGGCCTCGCACCACGCACCTTCAGCGATTATGTGTCGTTACCTCCCGTGACGGGGATTTTTGAGCTAGAATCCCTTTCGACCAACACCCTGCTCGACTTTCTTGTCCTCGGCACCCCGGTTCGCCCCGGTGCCACGCTGACCGGCATCGTGCAGGCCACGGCCAACAAACAAGCCGCCTTCGCGCTGCACACCTTCACCTCCGACGGCGCCCGTCTCGACGTGGCCTCGCCAACCCAACAGGAAGATGACACGCAGCCTGTGGCCTTTGCGCTACACGGCAACTATCCCAACCCGTTTAACCCGCAAACCACCATCCGCTTCACCCTTCCGCAATCCGCCGACGTGCGCCTGCGCGTGTTCGATGCCCTGGGCCGGGAGGTAGCAACGCTGGTGGAGGGCCGCATCCAGCCCGGCACCCACGCCGTCTCCTTCGACGCAAACGATCACGCCTCAGGATTCTATTTCTACCGCCTGGAAGCGGACGATTTTCAGGCCAGCCAATCCATGCTGCTCGTCAAATAGCAGGCCGCCTCTTCATTCCCTTGCATGGCAACGTACGCGTTCACGACCCATTGGTACCTCGATGCGCCCATCGACCGGGTGTGGGGGGTGTTGCACGATTGGCAGCAGTGGCCCCGCTGGTGGCCGCAGGTCCAGCAGGTTACAGCGCACCATCTGGATGGCCTGGATGGCCTCGGTGGCGTGCGGCGGTTTATCTGGGCTACGCCGCTGGGCTACCAGCTTCGCCTCGACCTCACCACCACCCGGCTCGAAGAACCGCATTGGATGGAGGGCACGGCGGTGGGCGACCTCGAAGGCGTCGGCTGCTGGCACCTCCAAGCGGATGGCGAGGGAACCGCCGTTACTTACACGTGGAAGGTGCGTACGAACAAACGCTGGATGAACCTCCTCGCCCCGCTCGCGCGCCCGCTGTTTGCGTGGAACCACGACCTCGTGATGCGTTCCGGATACAACGGATTGGTACGCCACCTACAAGCACAAGAACAGCGCGAAGTCTCGATCTAAGAAGCGGTCTGTTCGCGGCGGTTTGCTACCTGATCCTGCACCTGTTGCGTTTGAGCCTTCCCTTCTGCACGTTAATAGTCCGTTCTCCTCCTTCCAAGCGCCCTGGCATGAAC
Organism: Rhodothermia bacterium; assembly: GCA_030428385.1. Taxonomy (GTDB): domain Bacteria; phylum Bacteroidota; class Rhodothermia; order Rhodothermales; family JAAAOL01; genus JAUIDY01. Next base: position 16,865 of record JAUIDY010000111.1, read on the forward strand.
GGATGGTCCGCGCATATCCTTTGGCTGATCGTGCTGTGCATACGGCCTGCCTATGCCCAGCCGATGCCCTCCGCTATCCCGGAACGCCTCGACGGGCTGGCGCACAATGCGGTGGTGTCGCTGGTGCAGGACCAAGCGGGCTTTCTTTGGATCGGCACCGCCGATGGGCTGCATCGCTACGACGGCTACACGTTTACGGTCTACCGCCACCGTCCGGGCGATGCCACCTCGCTCTCGAACAACCTCATCAAAGCCCTCCGGGAAGACATCCACGGGTACCTGTGGGTCGGCACCGACCGGGGCCTCGACCGTTTCGACCCCACTACGGAGCAGTTTACCCGTTTCCAACTGGCCCCGGACACCCTGAGCTTGCATCAACGGGGCGTGCTGGCGCTTTTCACCGATGACGCCGCAAACCTATGGGTGGCCACCAACGCGAGCGGCCTCTACCGTCGCCCCACAGATCGGGATACGTTCTTCGTCTACCACCATAACCCCGCCGATCTGCACACGCTGGCCGACAACGGCCCGTGGTCGATGTATCAGGACGCCGATGGTACTTTCTGGGTCAGCACCCGCAACGCCTTGCACCGCTACAATGCCGAGGCCGACCACTTCGACCGCTTTGCTTGGCCCGCTCCCCACGCCGCCTCCCCGCCCAACGTGCTGCATACCAGCGGGTCGCTGCTCTGGCTCTCGAATGCCGACAATACGTTTGCCTTCGACCGCCGCGCCGAGCGTTTTGTCCCATTGCCCACATCGCTGCCTGCCACCCATGTGCTGCACGCACCGGCTCCACAGGGGCTGTGGCTGGGCACCACCGAGGGGCTGTTCTGGCTGGACGCCGCGACGGATTCCCTCATCCGAATCCCCACCAATGCGTCTCCCGGTGCGTATCTGCAAAATTATGTCCGCACGTTGTATGAGGACCGCGCCGGGACGCTCTGGGTGGGCACCTTGAGCGGGCTCTACCGCATCAACCCACACACCAAGCCGTTTCATCACCTCGGGAAGGACCCGGCGTCGCCGTACGCCCTGCAGACGGGCACCGTCATGGCCGTTCACGAAGACCAGCACGGGGTGTTGTGGGTGGGTACCCTCGGCGGGGGACTGACGCGTCTTGATCGTTTGGCGGGCACACAAACAACGTATCAACACCAACCCGGCGAGGCGAATAGCCTGTGCCACGACCTTGTCTGGTCGCTACATGAAGACCTGGACGGGCGGCTGTGGATCGGCACCGACGGGGGGCTGTGTGTCTTTTCTCCCGAAACCGAGCGGTTTACCCGTCTTGTCCTTCCCCTTGAGGCCCCTGCAACGGCCCAGCCCGCCATCAATGAGGTGGTGCAGGAGGCCACGGGGCGGCTGTGGATCGGCACGTATGTCGGTCTGTACGAAATAGATCCCGCCACCGGGCATGCCACCCACCATCC
>JAUIDY010000112.1 GCA_030428385.1 Rhodothermia bacterium
TCAGGTCAGAAGCATAGCGCGTGCGCATGGTTTTGGCAGGTCTGGTGAGAGTGACATCATACCAGACGCTGACGGGCTCTTTTCGTTTTCATGAACCAAGGATCACTAATTCCTCAACGGTTTCTCAATCGTCCATCTGAATCGAAAACTAAGATCAAGGCTGTCTCGAATGACAACAGTTAACAAGGTTGAGTCACCGACCCTCACGGGGTTGGGTTCTATGCGGATATTTAAAATTGCCGTCTGTGGCTCGGTACAGACTGCTGCCTCTCCATCGCAAGGATGCGACCCTCCCGGAAAGTCACAGGACAGGCCCAGCAACGACAAACCAGCGAGTAGCAAAAGATTTCCCATGACGTAGGAGTTGCTGACTCATCCTCTTTCCCTCTCCCCACTTCCCCCTTCCCTAACGGACCACTCCAAGATGGGCACGCAAGGTGTTAAAATAGCCGTAGTTCATCGTCCACTGACGTTGCGGGTTGGCACGCACCATTTCGTCCGCCCGTTTTGCAATATCGCCACGGTACGAAACCAGACCGCCCGTCGCGTTGCGCTGGAAGGTAATGAGGCTGGAAGCTTGCATCAGCAAGGAATCGTCGGTGCCCGGAGCGGTCACATAACACCAGGAATTAAAAACGGTCTCGGCCAGCAGGATCGACCAGGCATTTCGTTTCCCCGAGACGGTTACGGGCAAGGCTTTGACGACCATTCCCCGGGTACCGCTGAGAATACCAAATTTTGACTTCAGCCGGTTGGCAAAGGGGTCGCCCGACGTGGTGTGCCGTGCGTTGCAGGTGATGAGTTCGATGGTTTTTAAGCCCGAATTGCGATTTTTCCAGCTTTTGATGATCTCAAAAAGCTGCGTGGGGGTTTTGTCACAGAGTTTCTGCGAATCGCCATGGCCCCAAAAGGCCAGGGTATCGAGCCCTTGGATGGTGGTTGGGTTGGTCGTATTAATATCGCCGCATCGAGAGCCGGGGGTAACTGTTGATAAAGCCTGGGCGCGGGGGCCATGCGAGCCATGCCCGCCCTGAAAAAGAAACTGAACCATAACCGTTCCGGGATACGTGAGGAGTTGCTTGAGGAAGTCATCATAAGCATTTTCTCCTGTTATAAAAAGACTTCCTTTGCACACCTAAATACTTTCTTCGCACCTGCCTGACCGAGCCTTCCGCCACCCATTTGAATGGCGTACCGAAGCTACCCAAAAACGCCTTCGATACATCTACCCGCCCCTCTCACCACTTCCCCCGCCCCTCACGCTCATCCTTCCTTCGGGCGCACCGGCTGCGGGTTCAGCGTCGTCAGCCGGGCCACCTGAACGGGCGCGCCCGTGTCCACGCTGGTGCGGGCGGCGATGCCGACGAGCACAGCCATCGCGCCATCGCGAACGCCCGCGAACTGCTCGTACGGATCGGCAGCGCTGGGGTCGCGGAAGATTTTGTCGCGCAGGCGCGTGTCGCCGCCGCCGTGGCCTGCGCTCTGCGGGATCTGGATGAGTTCGGTCTGGCCGAAGTTGTCGGTGACGCGGATTTCGTCGTAGGGCGGGGCGTCCCACGGCTGGCGCTCCTTCACCCACGCCTCGATACGGCCCTGCGTGCCGTTAAACGCGATGCGGTAGCCTTCGTACGGCGAATACGTCGTGCACGAGTAGCTGACCTGCACGCCGTTGGCATACTTGATCTGCGCCGCCATCTTGTCGTAGACGTCGATGGCCTCGTCCCACACGCAGCCGTCGCGCAGGTAGCCGTCGTACTGCTCGTTGTTCACGTACAGGTTGGTCAAGAACTCATTCTCGGTGATGTCCCAGTAGTGCTTGCAGTTGGCCTGATGCGGACAGCCGCGGCAGTTGGTGTGACGGAAACTGTTGTTTGTGCCGTAATACTCCAGCGCGCCGTAGCCAAACACCTCCTCCGGCTCCGAGTCGATCCACCAGTTGAGCAGGTCGAAGTGGTGCGACGACTTGTGGACGAACAGCGTGCCCGAACTGGCGCGTTTGCCATGCCAGCGGCGGAAGTAGTCGGCCCCGTGGTACACGTCGAGGTACCAGTGAAAGTCCACCGACGTCAGCTTGCCGATGCGGCCTTCCATCAGCAGTTCTTTCATCTTCTGGCGGTGCGGCGAGTAGCGGTAGTTAAACGTCACCGTGACGTGTTTGCCTGTCGCCGCCTGCGTGTCGAGGATGGCCTGGCATTTCCGTTCGTCCGTGGTCATCGGCTTTTCGGTGACGATGTCGCAGCCGAGTTCCATGCCGCGCACGATGAAGGTGTCGTGCGTATTGTCGTTGGTGGTGACGATGATGGTGTCGGGCTGTGTCTGCGCCACCATCGCGTCGAAGTCGCTGAACGTCGGGCATTCCACGCCGATGTACGACTTGCCAAACGCGAGGCGGCCCTCGTTGATGTCGCATAGCCCCACGATGTCCACCACGTCGGCGTATTCCTCCGCCACCTCGCGCCCCCACATCGTGATACCCCGGATGCCGGTGCCCACGATGGCGACGCGCATCTTGTCCTGCACGCGGCGCGGCGTATCTGCCAGCAGTGCCGCCGGACGCACCAGCGCCGCGCCTGCCGCCGCGCTGCTTCCGGTGATCAAAAACTGGCGGCGGGAAACGGGGCGGGGGGCGTCGGACATGGGTCAGCAGCGGCTGGTGGACAAAAAAACCGTTGCAACGAACTTACACGATCCTCCTCAGAATAGGAAGGTGTGAGAGTGAAACGTGAACTTGCTTCCATCGATGGAAGCAGCATGATGCACCGTTTTCACAGGCAGCGCCATCACTACGACGACAAGCGCTGGTGCCAGCACCCTCACGTTTTACGTTTCACGTTTCAGTACGACAGCGTATTCAGGTAGCTATGCAGCGCTTCCAACTCAGTATCGGTCATGTGCGCAAACGCGGTCCACGGCATGATGGCGGGGTTCATTTCATGTCCGCCCGGCGTGGTGCCCGTACGCATCGTCGACTTGAAGTCATCCAGCGACCAGCCTTTCACCGAGGCCAGCGAGGGCGGCAGCGGCGTGCCGGGTTCAACGGGCTCGGTGCCGCCTTTCAGGTCCGCACCGTGGCAATAGGTGCAAATCGTTGTGGTGCGATACTCACCATATTCCACGGTGGCGGCATACGCTGGGGCCGCAGCCGGATGGGGAGCGCTTTGGTCAATGTTGGTCGAGGCCATGTAAAACGCGCCGACGCCGGTAAGAATCCGCCCTAGCGGACGCACTTCGGAAGCGGGCAATTCGGCGTTATCGACCGTCGGGACAGTTTTGAGATAGGCAATCATCGCCGCCACCTCATCGTCGGCGAGGGCATTAAACAGCGGCGAGGGCATCATCGGAACCAATTGGCGTCCGCCCGGCCCCACGCCGTGCCGGATGGCGCGCTCCCAGTCAGCATCCGTGTACGTTCCGCCGATGCCGCCTTCTCCAGAAGTCAGGTTGGTAGCAGACGCCAGAAACGGCGGCGCATCAATCATCACCTGACCGCTGAGGCCTTCCCCGTGGCAATCGGCGCAGGCGTGGATTTTGACAAGGTATTCGCCGCGCGCCAGCGTGGCCGAGTCGGCCACCACCGCCAGCGATTCAGCGGGGACATCGACGGTGGCGTTAACTTTGCCGTTGCCCATGAAGTACAAAACCCCAATGGCAACAACCAAGATGAGAAGCAGAATTCCGAGCCCTTTAAGTACGAGTTTCATCGAAAAGCAAATAGCGGGTGATAGGAAGGGGAATGCCGAAACAACGTGGCCTACTAAAGAACGTCCTTAATAACCGGATCTGATGTTTGAAAAGCAAAAGGCGAAAACGTCCGGCAAAAAATATGTTGGCTGCCTTCTATGGCGACATCGAACGATATAGTTGGACATTTACCCATCGGTCTATCGCGTACACATCTATCGATGGCACGTCGTTCAAACATCCAGAGAAAGAAAAATCCCAACCGTTGTCACAGCCAAGACCTCTGTGTCGTCATGCTTTTGAAAGGCCCTGCCTTTCTATCTGACACGATACACCTTACTGGATACAACCATGCTGCGACGCTTTTTCCATCGCCAGATTGACGCCCGTGAAAAGCTCCTCGGCGTCCCGCTCGATTACCTGCACCACATGGCCGACACCTCGCCAGCGGCCACCGTTAAGTTTGGGCTGTTTATGCCCATGAGCCAACACCGCAAGGTGCTCCCCGCCTCGGTCTACCACATCGCGGCGCTGGTGGCATCGCGGGCGCAGGACTGCGGCACCTGCGTGCAGATCGGCGTAAATGTGGCGCAATACGAACGCGTCCCGGCGTTTATCATCGAAGCCGTGCTGCATGATGACGCAGATGCCCTTTCGCAGGAGCTGGCCGACGTGTATCATTACGCCTGCGTGATGGTGCAGCAACAAGATGACCCCACCCTCCGCGAAACCCTGCGCAACCGCTATGGCGACGAGGGCCTGATCGAACTCGCCTTTGCCCTGGCCGCGGCACAGGTCTATCCCGTCGTCAAGCGTGCCCTGGGCTATGCCCTCGCCTGCTCACGGGTGGAGGTTAAGATGCAAGACACCACCATCAACACCAGCGCCCTGGTTCCGGCCGGATGAACACCACCGCCTTTTTCGAAGCACACCGCGCCCGACTCTTCGGCATCGCATACCGGATGCTGGGCTCCGTTGTCGATGCTGAAGACATCGTGCAGGATGCGTTCCTGCGCTGGCAGCAGGCCGAAGCCGAGGTCACCAACCCGGCGGCCTACCTCACCACCATCGTCTCCCGGCTCTGCCTCGACCACCTGAAGTCGGCGCGGGTGCAGCGGGAGACGTACGTGGGCCCGTGGCTGCCAGAGCCGCTCCTCACGCACGAGCACCCGGAACAGGAAGCCGAGCAAGCCGACGCGGTCTCGACGGCGTTTTTGTTGCTGCTCGAAGCCCTGTCGCCCGTCGAGCGTGCCGTGTTTTTGCTGCATGATGTTTTCAGCTACAGCTACGACGAGGTCGCCGACATTGTCGACAAAACGCCGACGAACTGCCGCCAACTGGCCGCCCGCGCCCGGCAACACCTGCACGCCCAGCGCCCCCGCTTCGACGTGCCGCCCGACGCCCGCCACCGACTGCTGGATCGCTTCCTTGGCGCATGCAACAGCGGCGAAGTAGAAGGCTTGCGCGAACTGCTCGAAGCCGACGCCGTGCTGTACTCCGACGGCGGCGGTAAGGTCGTCGCCGCGCTGAAGCCGATCTATGGGGCCGACAAGGTGACCCGCTTCCTGCTAGGCATCATGCGCAAGGCCCCGCCAGATGCGCGCCTCGTCCGCACGACCATCAACGACGAGCCTGGGCTGCTGGTGTATGTTGGTGGCACACTCGACGCCGTCTGGTCGTTCGACCTGACCGACACGCAAGTCCGCCACATCTATGTTGTCCGTAACCCCGACAAGCTGCGGCATGTGCACGGATGAGTAGCAGGCTTCGCCTGTGTCATGGGCGGACTGCGTCCGCGTCATTGGGGTCATGGGCTCGCATTGCGAGCGTCATTGATTCACCTGCACGCGTTGAAGCCCAAACAAGGACAGCCCCGCAGGGACGCAATGACGCCCGAAGGGCAAATGACCACCCATACACAGGCCCTGCCTGTACATGACCCATCCTAAGCATCTCCTCACTGCTCCCGCAGCGCCAGCCGGATGAGTTCTTCGGCGGTTTGGATACCGGGGTGTCCGCGCAGCACCTTGCGCAGGCTGCGTTCAGCGGCGGCACGGGTGAAGCCCAGCGCTTCGAGCGCGGCGAGCGCGTCGGCGCGGGCGGCGGCCCGTTCGTCGGAGCCACCGGAGAGCGGGGCCGCTCCTCCGCCGAGGTCGAGGTTCACCACCCGGTCGCGCAGTTCCACAATGAGCCGATCCGCCGTCTTGCGCCCCACACCGGGGATCTTGGTCAGCACACTCGCATCGCCGGAGAGGATGTGGTCGCGCAACGCGGCAGGCCCCATCGCCGAGAGCGCCGCCAGCGCCAGCTTCGGCCCCACGCCCGACACCGCCAGCATCGTCTCGAACATCTCGCGCTCGGCGGTGGTGGCAAAGCCAAACAGCGCCAGCGTGTCTTCGCGGACGTAGTGATGCGCGAACAGCTTGACGGCCTCGCCCACGGCAGGCAGCACTTCGTAGGTAGACGTGGGGATCATCAGGGCATAGCCGAGGCCGTGGACATCAACAACCACAGCGGTCAGCTTTTTGTCGACCAGTTTACCGGCAACGTAGGCGATCATGGAGAGGCTCCGCTTCAAAGGAAAACGTAAACGGCCCAAGATACGCGCTGGCAGTGCAACCGTGCTGTCACATGTGTTTGGCGGCCTTGCCATCCGGGGTTTTTCCTGCGATCTTTTTGCTGGTTCCTCGCCCAATGTGCTGCTGTTTGATGACGATGCTCCACTTCATTCTGTTGGTTTTTGCCGGTTTTGCAGGGCTCGAAATCGTGGCGTACCTGCTGCATCGGTTCCTTTTTCACGGGCTCCTCTGGAAGATCCACCAGACGCACCATGGGCATGACCACTCCCACGGCCCGCTTGAACTCAACGATGTCTTTTCCCTCGTCTTTGCGGGTGCCTCGCTGGGATTGCTGTGGCTGGGGCGGCATGACCCGCTGGGAAGCGTGGCATTTCCGCTAGGGGTGGGCATTGCGTTATATGGCGTGCTCTACTTCATCCTGCACGACCTGTACACACACCGGCGGTTTCTGCCCTTCAAAACCAACAACCGCCTTGCCCAAACCGTGCGCCGCGCCCACCAGCGGCACCACCAGTCGGCAGAGAAAGACGGCCTGGAGCCGTATGGCCTTTTCCTTTTCCCGTACCGCCGCTTCAACAAGCCCTTCAAACGAACCCGCACGCCTAAAAAGCACTAACGGGGCAAAACCTGCGACGCTGCGCAACACCGAGGGGACGATACACAACACCGGATGCAACCTGTGCCGCAGGGACTGCGTCGGACGGCGCGGCTGCACCGTCCGTTGTATATGGCGACGAGGTTGTGCGGAACAGCCCTCCTCTTTTTTCCTGGATTCCCACCTGAACGATGAAACGACTGTTTATCACCACGTTGTGCTTGGGCCTGTTGATGGGCTGTGAAACCCAGCACGACGAACCCGCCCCGGCCCCTTCGGCTCCTGAAGCTCCACTCGGCCTCGGCTTTGATACGGAAACCTTCAATATGGGCGTGCGGCCACAGGACGACTTCTACCGCTACGTCAACGGCACGTGGCTGGAGACCACCGACATCCCTGCCGACAAGTCGAACTTCGGCGCTTTCACCCAACTCGCCGACCAGGCAGAGATCGACCTGCGCACCATCATCGAAAAAGCCGCGATGGCAGAATACCGCCCGGCAGGCTCGGAGGTGCAAAAAGTAGGCGACCTCTACCGCAGCTACATGGACAGCACGCGGGTGGAAGACCTGGGCCTGACGCCGCTCGAAGGCGAACTCGCCCGCGTGGACGCCATCGCTTCGCACGAAGACCTGATCCGCTATATCGGCTACAACCAGCGCATCGGCGTCACCGACCCCTTCTCGATGTTTGTGGGGCAAGACGCCAAAAACGCCACCGAATACATCCTCTTCGCTTCGCAGTCGGGCCTGGGCCTGCCCGACCGCGACTACTACTTCAGCAACAACTTCGCCGAGGTGCGCGACAAATACACCGCCTACATCGCCACGATGTATGACCTGGCCGAATGGGAAAACGGCGAAGCCGCCGCTGCTACCATCTTCGACCTCGAACAGCGCCTCGCTGAGCACCACTGGACGCGCGTGCAGAACCGTGACCGCGACGCGACCTACAACAAATACACCTTCGACGAAGCCAACGCCCTGACGCCCAACCTCGACTGGGGCCTCTTGCTGGAAGCCGCCGACGCCACCACCGCCGAAGCCATCATCATCCGCCAGCCCAGCTACTTCGAAGCAGTCAACACCGCCCTCGCCGAGGTGCCGCTCGACGCATGGAAGACGTACTTTCAGTTTAAGGTGCTCAACGGGGCCGCCTCCATGCTTCCACAACCGTTTGTGGATGCCAACTTCGACTTTTACAGCCGCACGCTGAGTGGCATCGAGGCGCAGCGCCCGCGCTGGAAACGCGCCGTAAGCGCCACCAACGGCACCCTCGGCGAGATGGTGGGGAAGCTGTATGTGGAAGAGCACTTCTCGCCCGACGCCAAAACCCGCATGGACGAGATGATTGCCAACCTGCGCACCGCCTTCCGGCAGTCCATCGACGGCCTCGAATGGATGTCGCCCGAAACCCGTGCCCAGGCCCAGGAGAAACTGCAAAAGTTCACCCCGAAAATCGGGTACCCGGAGAAGTGGAAAGACTACGAGGCGCTGGAGGTGGACGAAAACGACCTGTTTGGCAACATCCGTCGCTCGCGTGAGGTGGAGTATGCCCGCAACCTGAACAAGCTGGGCAACCCCGTGGACCGCACCGAATGGTTCATGACGCCGCAGACGGTGAACGCCTACTACAGTCCGTCGATGAACGAAATTGTCTTCCCCGCCGCCATCCTGCAACCGCCGTTCTTTAATGTGGAAGCCGACGACGCCGTGAACTACGGGGCCATCGGCGCGGTCATCGGGCACGAGTTCAGCCACGGCTTCGACGACCAGGGCCGCAAGAGCGATGGCGACGGCAACCTGCGCGACTGGTGGACGGAAGAAGATGCCGACGAGTTTAAGACCCGCGCCCAAGGGCTCATCGATCAGTACGCCGCCTTTAGTCCGCTCGATGGGCTTAACGTCAACGGCGAACTCACCCTCGGCGAAAACATCGGCGACTTGGCGGGGCTGACGATGGCCTACCGCGCCTACCAGTTGTCGCTAAATGGCGAAGAAGCACCGGTCATCGACGGCTTCACGGGCGACCAGCGGTTCTTCATCGGCTGGGCGCAGGTGTGGCGGCGCAAGTACCGCGACGATGAACTCAAGCGCCGCCTCATCACCGACCCGCACTCGCCCAGCGAGTACCGCACCAACGGCATCGTGGCGAACATGCCCGAGTTCTACGCCGCCTTCAACGTACAGCCCGGCGACCCGATGCACCGCAACGACGAGGAGCGCGTCAAGATCTGGTAAGGCCCTCGTTTGCTTGATGAGCATCCCCAAACCCCTCCCTTGAGGGAGGTAGCCCGAATGGGCCGGAGGGTGTAATACCACCTTCGAGAAGTAGAATTGCATTGGGAAAGTGTCATGCTGAACTTGTTTACTGGCGTGAATCTTCGATTTCAGCATCTCCGTCCCCAGCATTGAGATCCCGACACGAGCGAAGCGACTGACGAAGTAAACGAGTTCGGAATGACATTTACTTCAACTTTGCATCCTCTTTTTGGGGAGAGTGTTGCTTACTGGCTTTACACCCCCAGCCCCTACCGGGGCAGCCCCCTCTAGGGGTCGGTTCGACTTGATGAAAGGCCGGATGCCGCGTGGTGTCCGGCCTTTTTGCGTTAGCCGTCTTCGGGCTCGTCCACAGCGGGTACCCGTCCAACATTAGCCCAAGCCAGCAGAAGAAACACCACGATAAGTAGCACGCTGTATTCCATCCCGTTGCGCCCCGCCCCCACCACAAACCAGCCTTCCGGACCGTGGACGAGGATAATGCCCATCACCAGTTGGGCGGCATACCACAGCCCCAGCGGACGCACCCAGAAGCCCAGCGCCAGCGCCAGGCTACCCGCAATCTCGACGAGGGTAAGCACCCACGCCAGCACGCCGCCCAGCGGAAAGCCCGTGACCTCCAGAAACCCGCCAAAGTCATCGACGATGCCGAGGGCGATGCGCGCGACGCCATGAATGCCGATCAGGATGGCGACGACGATGCGAAGAACAATGAGCGCAAGACGAGGGGAAGCAGTAGGCATGGCAACAGAGAGCGGGCGTTGGATAGTGTGGATGCGGTTTGGTAATATCGGTGCGGCCCTTTTTTGCAGGCAGCGAGGCGCAACCTACGGAGACCTGGCATGATTCGCGATGGCATTTTAAATCCCCACCTCAACCACCTGCTCAGCCGGTTTCGGCACACCAACACCCTCGTCATCGCCGATCGGGGTTTTCCGTTCTGGCCGCAGGTCGAGACGGTGGATCTCTCGCTGGTGGACGATATTCCGAAGGTGCTGGACGTGCTGCGGGCCATTCAGGAGCGCTGCGTCGTCGGGCGCATCATTATGGCCGAAGAGTTTCGCCGCGAAAACACCGCCGCCACCATCGCGGCGTTTGAGAATACGGCGGCGGCCCAGCCCATCCACTACGAGCCGCACGACCAGTTCAAGCAGCGTGTGCCGCAGGCCCTCGGCCTCATCCGCACCGGCGACACGATCCCATACGCCAACATGATTCTGGAATCGGCATAAGGGGCAAAAACCGCCATGCCGCCCTTCGCACCCCGTCTTCGACCGTTTGGACCTGCCTTTTTCCCGTTCAGGAACTCACACGGCTTGCTCAGCAAAAAGCACCGCTGCTGAGCACTGCCAGACTTTACGTTGTTAAGCACCTGTTTACCTCCACCCGCTACAATGAGGTGCCTATGCAACGCATCATGCTTGGCCTCGTGCTGCTGCTTCCGCTAATGGCGCACGCGCAGGAACGCACAGAAACCATTACGTCCACCATTGACCATGTCACCGTTTTTCAGCGCGGCGCGCAGGTGACCCGCACCGCCACGGTGGCCTTGCCTGCCGGGCGCACGCAACTGGTCTTCACCGACCTCACCACCACGCTCGATCCCAGCAGCATCCAGCTTGACGGTGACGGCGCGTTTACGCTGCTTTCGGTGGTGCACCGCACCCGCACGCTCGACGTGCCGCTGCCCGAAGCGGAGGCCGAAGCACTCCTCGTCCGCCGCGACATGCTGCAAGACTCGCTGGATTATGTGCAGATGCTGGGCACCGTCTACGCCGAAGAAGAGTCGCTGCTGGGCGAAAACAAAACGCTGGGCGGCACCGACGGGCTGGAGGTGGCGCAGCTTCGGGACGCCGCCACGTATTTCCGCGAGCGCATGACCGACCTCAAAACGAAGCAACTGGCGCTGCGTCGCACCCGCCGCGATCTGGAAGCACAGATCAACATCGTCGAGCAGCAACTGGCCGAGCTTCGCTCCGACGCCGAGCAAGAAGCCGTCGGCGAGGTGGTGGCAACCGTGACGGCGGCAAGCGCCACACGCAGCACCTTCACCCTGCGCTATGTCGTGCCCGATGCCGGCTGGTTTGCCGCCTACGACGTGCGTGTGGACGACGTCGCCGCACCGCTGCGCCTGGCCTACAAAGCCAATGTGCAGCAAACCACGGGCAAAGACTGGGAAAACGTACGCCTCACGCTCTCAACAGGTGATCCCGCCTATTCCGCCTCCAAACCCACCTTGACGCCGTGGCGGCTCGGCTTTAACCAGCGCCGCAGCAATGCCCGCCTTCCCGGCGTCATACCGGGTCCCCCGCATCCCAACCCTCGCTATCTTAGTGGGCGGGTTGTGGATGCTGAAACAGGTGATGCGTTGCCCGGAGCCAATGTCCGAATTAGTGGCACATCCATCGGACAAGCCACCGATATTGACGGGCGATATCGCATTGATAATCTCCCCGGAAGTACAGCCGAGCCATTGGAAGTAACCTTTAGCTACATCGGCTATCGCTCTCTGACGGTTCCTATCACATCAGAAAGGTTGGATGTTTCGCTCACGGCAGAATTAATTCAGGGAGCTGAGGTTGTAGTCGTTGCTGTCCAAGCAGGCGTTGTTCGTCCCCAACGAGAGCGCCGCCGCTCGGAACCACGCTCCCTGCCCGTCCCGGTGCAGCAGACGGACAACATCACCACCACCGAGTTCGCCATCGCTGTGCCCTACACCATCCCCAGCGATGGCAAGCCGTACGCGGTTAACATCGAGGAATACGACCTCCCGGCGGACTATGCCTACTACACCGCGCCGAAGCTCGACCGGGCGGCGTTTCTCACGGCGAATATGACCGACTGGGGCGGCTACCACCTGCTCAGCGGCGAGGCGAATCTGTTCTTTGGCGGCACCTACGTGGGGCAGTCGTACCTGAACACCGACAGCGTCGACGACACGCTGGTGGTTTCGCTGGGGCGCGACGAAGGCGTGGCGATCAGCCGGACGAAGGAAGACGACTTCTCGGAGCGCCAGCGGCTGGGCAGCCGCACCCTCGAAACGGTGGCGTTTGCGCTGGAGGTGCGCAACAACAAAACGGTGCCCATCGACATCGTCGTGGAAGATCAGGTGCCCGTTTCCACCAACGAGCGCATCGACGTGGACGTAAAACCCGGCGACGACACCACCTACGACGAAGAAACGGGAATACTCCGTTGGCGGCTCACGCTGCCGCCCAACACCACCGAAACCGTGCGTTTTCAGTACCGCGTGCGTTATCCGTCGGGGAGCCGCGTGCTGCTCGAATGAAGCGTGTCCACGTAGTTTCTAGCCGCCTTGCGGGAACGCAGCACCACCACGTTCTTCTCCGAACGGTAGGCATCGAGCCGCTGCAAGAGTTGGGGCCGTCGGGCGACGGGATAAGCGATGACGTAGTGCAGGAATTCCCACGTGAGCCGGTCGGGGCAGCCCGGTGCGACGAGGCGCGGCGTGCGCAACGAGCGGAGCCGCCGCCTCAGCACCCCACCGAGGCATCGCCACCACGGAAGGTCCATAAAGATCACCGTATCGCATACGGGTAGCCGCAGGTGTAACGTGCCGCCGTAGTTGCCATCCATCACCCAGCCTTCCCCAGCGATGAGTTCGCTGACGGTTTGCTCCCAGGCGTCCACGGGCATCGGTTGCCACCCCGGCAGCCAGTAATGCGCGTCGAGGTGGATGACGGGAAGCTGCAACTGCGCGCCGAGGCGCTTCGCAAGCGTTGTTTTGCCCGAGCCGCCACAACCGATGATGAGGATACGCTGCATAGGTTGTTACACGTGCGATGTGTATTTTGACCTTCCGTACACGAGCAACCCTCCCTTCTTGTCATCACGAAGGATCGCAGATCCTGTGGTGATCTCACCCCAACAAGAGATAGCACCACATACGGGGTGAGATCGCCACGTCGCCGTGGGCTCCTCGCGATGACACCTTGAGTAACGTTGGCGTGTACCAAGCCTTTGATCTTGCTCGCAAGGTACCCGAACCAAACCCGGGATGCGCGGCCCTATGCAAACCTTCATGATTCAACAGCCGCATCAGGCGGGATTTGGCACGGCGGAAGAACCCACGCTGGCTCCCGACGAGGTGCTGCTACGCATCCACACCGTCGGGTTTTGCGGCACCGACCTGAGTACCTATCGTGGGAAAAACCCGCTGGTGACGTATCCCCGCACCCCCGGCCATGAGATCGCGGCGACCATTGCCGAGGTGGGTGCGGCGGTCCCTGACGGCTTCCCTATCGGGGCGCGGGTAGCCGTGCTGCCCTATAAACCCTGTGGACGCTGCGCGGCGTGCCAGCAGAACCGCCCCAATGCCTGCCGCGACAACGAGACGCTGGGCGTGCAGCGCGAAGGGGCGATGACGGTGTTCCTCGCGGTGCCGTGGCAGACGGTGTTTGTTTCGCTTACTCTTTCGCTGCGGGCGCTGGCGCTCGTAGAGCCCCTCAGCATCGGCGAACACGCCGTCGCGCGGGCACGCATCACGGATCAGGATACCGTGGCGGTGATCGGATGTGGAGCCGTGGGACTGGGTGCCATCGCCAGCGCGGCGCACCGGGGGGCGCGGGTCATTGCCATCGACCTGGAGGCGCACAAGTTGGAGATCGCCCGCGAATGCGGGGCAACGCATCTAATAATTGGCGGTAACGACGACCTACACGCTCAACTCCACGCCCTGACCGACGGCGAAGGCCCCGATGTGATCGTTGAGGCCGTGGGCATGCCCGAAACGTTTGTGACGGCGGTGGAGGAAGTGGCATACACCGGGCGAGTGGTGTACATCGGCTATGCCAAAGCGCCGGTGACCTACAACAGCGCCCTATTCGTCAAAAAAGAGCTCGACATCCGGGGGTCGCGCAACGCCACGCCGGAGGATTTCAGACAGGTGATGGACCTGTTGGAAGCAGAAGTCTTCCCCGTAGACGCAGTGGTGACCGCCACCGTGCCCTTTGCCGAGGCTCCGCAGGCGTTGGCGGCATGGGACGCACACCCGCTCGACTACACGCGCATCCACGTCCGGATGGATTAATGCGCCAGCCCCAACAACTCCTGACGCAGCGGTTCGTCATCCGTGCCGTTTTGCTGCCAGTACGGCTGCTGCGTGCGGGCTTTGCGGGTCGCGGTGGTCGTTAGCGTGGGCGCATTCGGGCCAAAACCCGAGCGGTAAGATTCTTCCCACCCCTCGATTTCATGCGGAAAGGCCGCATTGAAACGAATCGTCAGCGTACGGCCAAGGTCGGGATAGGCGAGCGTGTAGGCCCTGTGTCCTTCGCCATCGGCTTCGAGTGTGGCGGTGGCAGTGTGCGGCTCCCACTCGGCGTGGCGCAGGCGGAGATACTGCGTGCCGGGCAGGAGTTCGATGGTGCCCGTCGGCAGGTCGTCGGGGTTGAGCCGGATGGTGGTCCAGATTTCGTCCTCCAGCACCACCCCGTTCAGTGCCTTGTCGATGTCGCCATCGCTTTCGAAGTACGACAACTGCTGCACTTGGTAGCCACGCCGCGTGCGATTAAGTTGCGCAAAGGCATGCCCGCACCATTCCTGCACCGAGGTGGTCACTTTCAGGACATGCGGGAACTGCTGCCGCTCGACGGGCGCAAAAACCGACGTCATGATCGAATACGGATAGATGCCGGTGTTGAAGTGTTTCGTCGCGTTGAGCTTAAGGACCGTTGTGGCATCGTCACCCGCCGCCTCGTAGTCGTCCAGCTTTACCTGCTTGCTTTTGGAAAACGGCTCCGTGACATAGATCAGCATCGCGTTGCCGTCGTGGATTTCTCCGTAGCGGGCTTGCTGTAAGTCGTAGCTTGTCAGTTCAGCGAGGCCCTGGTACCAGTAGTCGCCAAACGCATCGGCGACAGGACGGGCGGGCGCGTCGAGGGCCGCCGATTGGACCGGAGCAGCGTCCTCCGAGGGCTGCGGTGCCGACTCACATCCAGCGGCAAAAAGGACGGCACATACCAGAGCGAACAGGCGCGTCTTCATGGCTTCGGGATTTCTGGTTTACGCATCAACGAGCAGCTTCTCCATGTACGTCGTGCCCGCGTTGGGGTTGTTACGGTACGGTTGAATCTTGTAGAATCCCATCGACCGATAGAGCGCCTGCGCCGCCTGCATCGACGGGATCGAGTCGAGCCGCATGCGGTGGTAGCCCCGTTCGCGTGCTGCGTCGATAATGGCTTCGGCAAGCCGGCGCCCCAGCCCATGTCCCCGCGCTTCAGGCAGCACAAACAGCCGCTTCATCTCGCACGTGTTGGCTTCCAATCGGTGAAACGCCACACACCCTACCGGTTTACCTTCTTGATACGCCACCAACAACGCGCCGTCAGGCGGGGCATACGCACCGGGTAAACCCGCGATCTCGGCCGGATAATCAACCAGGGCCGGATCGTTGGGGCGCGTCGCCGCATATGCTTCAAACAACGAGCGAGCGGCGGCCAAGTGAGGAAGTGTATCTGCGGTGACAATATGAATCATTGTTTTCGACATAACAGCGTCGGCATGCACCATCATCCTTTCCATCACGGATATAAGAAGCCCCACAAACGGTAGGCTTAATGAAGGGTTCAGCCGGTTGACAACACGGTGACACCTTTGGCGCAGGCAGTCTCTCCGTCATGCGCTATATTACGCCCACCGCTTCCTTCTGCGTTGGGTTTTACGTTCTCCGCATGCACTGCTGTTTTCTGTCTCTTTGTTTCAGTCTATTCATTATTGCATCACCCGTTCAGGCACAGGATGGCCCCCTCGTCCATCAAGAGACGATCACGTTTAGCGAGGCACAGCACCCATTCCGGTTCCTGTTTTTCGAGGGGGGCAACCACGGCCTCCGGGGACATCACACGGAGGTAAACCGGGAAGTGCTACCCTCGCTCAATCGGTATGTGCGAGACGGGGAGCCGTTGCTTCCGACAGATCCCACAGAATGACCTATATTGAACCAACATACTTGCGCGTAGCGGGCCTGGCTCGCCTGCCTGAAACTCAGCCTCTCTGCCCATGAAACCTTTGCTGCATTCATACCTCGCCCGGCTCTTTGCAGCCTCCCTGCTGACCTGCCTTTTCCTGATTGCCCCCCTCCAGGCCCAACCTGCGGTTGACCTCCAGCAACTGGATGCCTACATCGCCGAGGCGCAGGCGGCGTGGCCCGTGCCGGGTCTGGCCGTCGCCATCGTCAAAGACGGGGAGGTGCTTTTTGAGAAAGGCTACGGCGTCCGTGAAGTGGGCACCGACGATGCGGTGGATGAACACACCGTCTTCGCCATCGCCTCCAACACGAAGGCGTTCATCGCGGCCTCGCTGGCGATGCTGGTGGAAGAAGGTAAGCTAAGCTGGGACGATCCCGTCCGCACGCACCTGCCCTATTTTGCACTCTACGACCCCTACGTCTCCGACGCCATGCGCGTCCGCGACCTGCTCTGCCACCGCAGCGGCCTCGGCACGTTCAGCGGCGACCTGTTATGGTACGGCACCACCTACACCGCCGAAGACGTCGTCCGCCGGGCGCGTCATGTCAAACAGGCGGGACCGTTTCGTGCCTCGTATGGCTACTCCAACCTCATGTTTATCACGGCAGGCGAGGTGATCCGGGCGGTCTCCGGGCAGTCGTGGGCCGACTTTGTCGAAGCCCGCATCCTCGACCCGCTGGGCATGGAGCGGACGGTGACCTCGGTGGAAACCCTTGCCGCGATGGAGAACGTGGCTACGCCTCATAAGCCCACGCCCGACGACATCCTGCCACTTGCGTGGTTCAACTGGGACACGATGGGCGCAGCGGGCGGCCTGATCTCGAGCGTAGACGACATGGCCCGCTGGCTCCTGCTGCAACTCGACGGCGGCTCGCACGGCGACGATGTTTGGCTGTTCAGCCAAGACGCCCAGCATGAGATGTGGAGCCCGCACACCGTTATCCCTGTAAGCCGAGCCAGTTTGGAGCGCACTCCGTCTACCCATTTCCGCGCCTATGGGCTGGGCTGGGGGCTGAATGACTACCTCGGGCGCAAGGTGGTGAGCCACGGCGGCGGCTACGACGGCATGTTTTCGCGGGTCGTGCTGGTGCCCGAAGAAAACCTCGGCGTCGTGGTTCTTACGAACAGCATGACGGGCATCACCACAGCCGTTTCCAATCGCATCCTCGACGCGTTTCTGGGCGGCGAACCCCGCGACTGGAGCGCCGAGATGCTGGAACGGGACCTTTCGTATCGCGCGCAGTTCTTCGCACGCATCGACGATGCCATGGCGGCCAAGGCAGCAGGCACCACGCCCTCGCTCCCGCTGACCGCCTACACCGGCACGTTCGGCGGCGCGCTGTACGGCGACGCCGAGGTCACACTTGAAGACGACGGCCTCGTCTTGCGTCTGCTCCCCGCCGCCCAACTTGTCGCCGACCTCACCCACCTGCACCACAACGTCTTCCGGCTTGAATGGCGGGAAGAGTTTGCGTGGTTTGGCGGTGGCAACGCCAACTTTATCCTCGACGCCAACGGGGAGGTGGGCGAAATTAAGCTCGACGTCCCCAACGACGACCTGTGGTTTTACGAGTTGGAACTGATTCGGAAGTAGTTCATGCCCACCTCCCACGACGTTGAAGCTGAGGTCCGCGCCACCGTCTTGGCGCTGTTTGAAACCTGGAGAATGATGGGGGTGGAAGCGACCGACGCCTCCCTTGCCCACTTTGCGGATGACTTTACCGGGCTGGGTACGGGACCCGGTGATTATTATCCTGACCGGGAGGCGGTCCGCACCCTTTTTGTGCGGGAAAAAGAAGACATGACGTATACGTCCACGCTAGACATTCTCTGGATGACGGTGCGCCTGCTTCACCCCACGTTGGCGCTGGTGGAAGGGCAGATGCGGTCGGAGATCTACCTCGAATCGGAAACGCACGTGGTAGAGCCCCGCTTTTCCTTTGTGCTTGCCAATCGAAACCAGCGGTGGCT
>JAUIDY010000113.1 GCA_030428385.1 Rhodothermia bacterium
CCGTCACCGCACTGAATACCAGCGTCGTGCCGTCAGGCGACCAGGCCAAGTCCGGCACCGGCTTTTCGCCACAGGGTGCCAGGGTTTGTTCGGTGCGCGCCTCGAGGTCCAAGAGGACGATGTGGCAGGAGTTGCTCTGGATGTTGGGAAAGCGGAGGAAGGCGAGTTGGTTGCCGTCGGGGCTCCAGGTGGGGTTGCGGTGGTGTTGTTCGTTGTTGGTGAGGGGTTGGGTTTGTTGTTGATCGTTGAGGGATTTGAGGAGTAGTTGGGCGTTGTGTTGGGGGTTTTGCTGGTGTGCGAAGGCGAGATGGTTGCCATCGGGAGAGAGGGCTCCGTGTGTTTCGTAGCCCGGGAAATTCGAAATCGTTGGGGCTGGAAGTTCAGCGGGAGGATCAGGCGATGTCTGTCGAAGGGAAACAACAATCACGAATATCAGCACCAGGGCGCCAAGGAAAGCGCCGCGTTTCAGCCAAACCTGCCGCGCAGCGTGGGCTTTGTCGTAGGCCCGGTCTTCGTCTACGGTGTCGTCGGTGTCAAACCACTTGGTCTGGCCTCCTACTTTAAAAGCCGTTCTTCCTTTGCGCTGGTGGGTGACATGGTCGTAGAAGGCGATGTCGGCAACGAGGCGGTAATGTCCATCGCTGGTGGTTTCGATCCAGGGGTCGGTGTCGGTGAGGTGGAGGGCCTCATGCAATGCCGCCATCAAGACGGGCAGGGTGGCGGCGGTAATGGCTTCATCATCGTCGAACGCTTCGTGTACCCTGTCAGCCGCCACGTATTCATTGTTATGGGCCGCAAAGTACCGCAACAGGAGTAGCAAGGACGGGGGGAGCGTCACGGTGTGCCCTTCCCGTTGCATGCACTGTTGCAACGGGATCACATGCCACGGCCCCACACCAAAAGGTTGGCGGGTAAGAGACCGGAAATGAGGCGTGTTCAGGGCCATGAAAACGCGTAGAAGCTGCCGAAGAGGGGGCTTTGTAAATCAACGGCGCCCGACCATAAGATGCACGTCGAACCTGTTACAAAAGAGGGGTCAGGGTATCTAGTCCACGTCCAGGATAATCAGGTCACTTTCTGCTAAATCCGTTTGCGTAAAGAGCAGATACCGCTGGTCATGGGAAACACTGATGCTGGATGTATGGGTCGGGAGAGGCTGGGGCGGCGTGAAGACGGTGGTGGTTGTCTCCGAGGCGAGGTCGAAGAACAAAACGGGGGTGGTGCCATCGGGGAGGCGCTGCACAAAATAGATGCCCTGCCGGGTCAGGACCCAGTTGCCCGAGTCGGCGGGGTCGAGGGTGGTGAGGACCTGTTCTTCGAAGCCCTTGGCCAGGTTGCGCCGCCACAGGCCCGTTTCTTCAAACTTGGTATAATAGAGCCAGGTACCCGTGGCGTCTGCAAAGGAAACGCGCCCGCCGTTGAAGGTGACCCGTTCTTCCTCCTCTTCGAAACCCGGGGCAGCGGGAATACGCCAGATCTCCCAGGTGCTGATCCTGCGCCGGGAGGAATAATAAATCTCGCGTCCGTCGGACGACCAACTGGGAGCAATTTCGCCGCGCAGCGATGCGGTCAGCGCTTGTGGTGTGCCGCCAGTCGCTGGGATAAGGAATAGATCATATTGCCCCTCTTTTCTACCAATATATACCACTTGGCTGCCATCAGGCGACCACCGGGCAAGCGTAACCCGAAGGTCAGGGGCGGTGGCTATCGGAGTGGCCTGTTCTTGTTCCGGAGAGAAAAGCCAGAGTTCTTGTCTCCGGGAGGGAGACGTCAGAAACAAAAACCGATCATCAACGGGCGAAAACGCAGGCTGCTGGGCATTGGCAACGTCGGGGAGGAGCAGCGTTGGGACGGAATCGGAACCATCGAGGGCTACCTGCCAGATCCGCGAGCGGGTGGGTTGGCGCAGGTACACGAGGCGCGCGCTGCCATAGGCCAGACGCGGATACGTCGTCTCCACATCGTCCAGCGGAAACGGTCGCGAACGACTCCCATCCAACCGCAACTGCCACAACTCGTACCGGGCCTGATCCCGGAAAGCAAACAAAAGATGATTGCCATCGCGCATCCAGGTATGTCCCCGAATAGGCTGCTCGTGGTAGGTGAGCCGGTGGATAGAGTCCGCCGTTACTGGCATGAGGAAGAGGTCGTTGTCTTGGGGATGCACCTGCCGCGTGAAAGCCAACCACCGACCATCCGGCGAAAACGAAGGATCCGTGTCCCCCAGTATTCCCCCCGGCGGCTCGGTCAACCCACGACGCTCCCCCGTCGCTACCGTCAAGGCTACCAACTGACTCGGAGCCCCCGCCACCGTCACCGCACTGAATACCAGCGTCGTGCCGTCGGGCGACCAGGCCAAGTCCGGCACCGGCTTTTCGCCACAGGGCGCCAGGGTTTGTTCGGTGCGGGCATCGAGGTCCAAGAGGACGATGTGGCAGGAGTTGCTCTGGGTATTGGGAAAGCGGAGGAAGGCGAGTTGTTTGCCGTCGGGGCTCCAGGTGGGGTTGCGGTGGTGCTGTTCGTTGTTGGTGAGGGGTTGGGTTTGCTGTTGTTCGTTGTTGGTGAGGGATTTGAGGAGTAGTTGGGCGTTGTGTTGGGGGTTTTGCTGGTGTGCGAAGGCGAGATGGTTGCCATCGGGAGAGAGGGCTCCGTCTGTTTCGTAGCCCGGGAAATCGGTTGAAGGTGGGGCTTCGAAGACAACCGGTGGCTGGTTGTTGGCCCGGAAGAGCAGCAGCAGTACCAGCGCCGCCACGAGGATTCCTGCCCCGACTATGCGCTTTCGTCTGCGCCCGACCCTGGCGGCTTCTTGTCGGGATTCGGAGTAAGCCTGCTCGCCCACCCGGTGAAACCGTCTCTTTTGCCCTTTAAGCTTAAACGAAGTCTGCTGGGTCGCATGCCGCGATACATGGTCGTAGAAGGCGATGTCGGCAACGAGGCGGTAATGTCCATCGCTGGTGGTTTCGATCCAGGGGTCGGTGTCGGTGAGGTGGAGGGCCTGGTGCAAGGACGCCACCAGGGCAGGCAGGGCCGCCGGGGTGATTTGAACCTGCTGTTCTCGGAGCACCTCCAATAAAGTAGCGGGAGGGGTGGCCGTCTCTTCCTGGACAGCGAGGTACCGCAAGAGCAGCAGGTGCGGCGCATCAAGCGTCCGCTTTTGATTGCCGCGTAGCATATGCTGCTGCGAAGGCACCACCTGCCAGGGGCCAACACGAAACGGTTGGCGGGTGAGCGACAGGAAAGAAACGGTGTTCATAGGATGGATAGCGGAAAGGGGGGAGCCGCAAGGGCCTGATACAGAGGGCGCGGTTGCAATTTTACGAAAGTACAACGTCTACTGCCAAACGTATGTTGATGGGCAACACGCCGCTGCCCCTTACTTCACCAACAGCATATGTCCGGTTCGGGTTTGGGCCCGGTGGTTGGCCGCTGCGTGGGTGCGAAGGCGATACAAGTACAGCCCACTCGGTACAGGCACGCCGACGCTGCTGTGTCCATTCCACGAAACCGTGTGGTTTCCAGCAGGATGCAGGCCATCAATCAGGGTCATCACATACCGCCCGGTGGCGTCGAACACCTCAAGGGTGACCTCGGTGGCATGGGGCAGGCCAAAGGCGATGGTGGTAGAAGGGTTGAACGGATTCGGGTAGTTGTCGCCCAGCCATAGCTCCGTCGGGAGGTCGCCCGCCTCGGTGCCTACGCCAGAAAGCACCACCAGCGACAAGGGAAGAGTAAGCCGCCCGCCACTGCTCGACACAAACAACTCGGCGGCATACGAACCTGTTGCAAAGCCCGTCGCATCAAACCGGAGGGTGATCGTTTGGGTGGAGGCGGGCGGAATCGTTCCACTCAAGGGCAAAATGGTGACACCCCCGGGGCTTTCGCGCAGCACAGAGAGGAAGGTGATGGGCACGGCACTGAGGTTTTCGAGCACAAACGAGGTGCTGTTTACCTCGTCGGCACGCACCATAATTTCAAGCGCCGTAGTGGTGGAGGTGAGGCTGGGAAGCACCGTGAGTTCGACGGGGATGTTGATGTCGCCGCCGTTGCCCGTGAGCCGGACCTCAGCGGCATAGCTGCCGTCGGTGACGGCGGTGGCGCTAAACGCCAGCGTCACTTCCTGTGTGGCATTCGGAGCTACCATGCCTGCGCTGGGGGTGAGCAGAAACGTTTCGTCGGCGTCTTCGAGGTCGGTTTCCACTGCTAGCTGATACACCAAATCCACGCTGCCACTATTGGAAATCTCGAAGGTGGCGGTGTTCGTCTCGTCGATATACTGCGCAATTTCGAGGCGGGACACATTCACTTCTGCGATGGCGGCAATAACTTCCGCCCGAACAGGCACCGTAAACGTGGAGTCGTTGGTGGCAACAATCACGGCACTGTCATAGGTGCCAATGTTGAGCCCGGTAGCATCAAAGGTCACGGTGACGTCCAAGTTGTCTCCGGGAAGAATACGACCGTCTAGCGGGTCGATGGTGACGGCGTCGCGCGTATCATCAACCCGCAACGAATATGACAGCGGCGCGGCCCCCGTATTGCCGAGTGTGAACAGGGCCGATTCCATATCGTCGGTGCCTAGCTCGATGTGCAGCGTGTCGGTGGAAAGCGCGGCTTCGGGCTGCGGGCGAGCGGTGGTGCTGAGGCGGGCGCTGTAGGCCCCGCGCCCATGCGAACCGGCCGCCACAAAACCGTCGTCGGGGCGGCCTTGCATCATGTCGATCACCAAGTTGCCGATGACGCCAGGGGCCTCGGGTGTCCACGTCGCGTTGGCTTTCAGCCCCGCCCCGTCAGGCACGGTGGTCGAATAAATACCCGTTGTTGTTCCTACAAAATAGACGGTCTCGAATCCGGTCGGGACAATGGTGGCCCAGCGCACAGAGGGGCCATTGGTGCCAGCGAGGTTGCCTTCGATGTTGGTCCAGGTTCGTCCGCCATCAAACGAGTAAAAAATGCTTGGCACGTCGTAATTAGAAAACGTAGCGATGATTTCGTTGGTGTCGTCAGGGTTGACAGCGATGGACGATGGATAGGAGCCTCCGATGACGCCCGGTGGGGTGATATCGAGGCCGTCGCCGTTGTTAGCGGGATCGTCCACACGGATCAGCCGGGTGTCATTAAAGAAGTTCGACGTGCCGAAATACAGCCGCCCGCTGGGGCGTGTGGAGGCGGCAAGGGCCGTGACGACGAGGTTGGGAACGGACGCCCGGAACAGGGCTTCCCAGTTGGTCGTGGTCGGGTCGAAGCTGTTGTCGGGGATGGCGCTCAGGTCGCTGTTGCGCCACACCAGCGGTCCGGCAGCGAGGTACATCACCTCCGGGTCAGCCGGGTCGAGGGTAAACGGGGTAATAAAAAGGAAGTCGGAGGCATTGGCGGGCGTGACCTCGGCGTACACCAGTTCATTGCCTACGGGGCGTGCCCGGAATACGCGCCCGAGCTGCGCCGAAACATACAGAGGGCCGTCATTGGGGCTAAACGCGGCATACGCGCCGTCACCCGTCAGGACCTCGGCCCAGGGTGTTTCAAACGTGAACGTGTTGGTCATCCACGTCCCGTTGTCTTGCATCCCGCCCATCATCGTATTGCCCGTGCCGTCAGGGGGAATTGCAATGGTATAAAACTGTGTGGAGGTGTAGCCGTTGTTGAGCGAGGTCCAGATGGTCTGCTCCTCCATGGCGTCGGTCGTCACCGAGACGCCGCCGTCGTGTGCCGAAAAGAGCGTGTTGGGGTCGTCGGGATCGAAGGCCAGCGCGTGCTGGTCGGGGTGGTGGTTGGGGTAGACGAAGCCGTCCGGATCGGGGTCATAGCCGCCCACCCAGTCGAACGAATCGCCGCCATCGGTGGAAAGAAACAGGTTTGTGCCGCCGATCCACAGGATTTCTGCATCGTCGGGTTTCACGCCGATGGTGAGGTTGTAGCCGGTCTGCGAATTTAATCCACCGAGCGGATGACCGTTGGCGAGGGGCAGGTCGTTCGTTTGGTCGTTCCAATCGTCGTCTTCCACGTCATACCGAAGCAGTTGGTGCTCGCCGGTGCTGCCACCGCCGGGCGTCACCTGGGCCAGCAGATAGACGGTGTTCGAGTCGGAAGGCGCGGGGGCCAACACCATGCGGTAGGGGTTCACAGCGAGTTGGTTCGGGGTGATGTCATCCCAGCCGTCGCCGTCGTCTTGCAGGCGGAAGACGCCGTACGGAGTAAGGCCCGTGCCATTGCGGCTCAGCGTGGCGTAGACGGCGTTGTTGGGCCCGATGGCGACGTCGGTAAAAAGGCTAAACGGTGCCTCCGAGCGTCCGTGAATCTGGTCCCACGACTGGCCGCCATCGTCCGAGCGCATGATGCCGCCCAGGGTGGCGGCATACACCACCCCATTTTCGTCCACGGCAATTTTCCAGATGATATCGAACAACTGGTCGAACTGGTCGCGGTGGCCCAGGGTGGTGCTTGTCAGCGGGGCCCATGAGCGCCCGGCGTTGATCGACTTGTAGATGCCTTCGCCAAAATAAAACGCATCACCGGTGCTGGCGGAGTTGCCCACTGCTTCGCCGGTGCCGTAGTAAAAAACATCGGGATCGCTAGGGTCCTGGGCAATGGTGGTGACGTTGGCAAAGTCGGCCAGCGAGGTCGTCAGCGTCCAGGAAGTGCCGCCGTCTTCGGAGCGAAACACGCCGCCCGAGACCCCGCCTGCCAGCAGGACCAGGTCGCCGTCTTCTTCGAAGGCTACGAGTGCGCGGGTGCGTCCGCCGACGTTGTAGGGGCCACGCGGCGTCCACGGGGTGTCATACATCGCCGCCGTCTTGGGCGCGCGGGCGGCTAGCTGCTGCGCATGGGCCAACTCGCGGGCGCGTATGTTGGCGGGGACGGTGCTGGTGCGGGGGTTGCGGATGCGCAGTTGCTCATACGCAAGCCGGGCCTGCGCATCATCCGGGTTTTTGGGCGAATGCGACGAGCGGAAATGCGGAAGGGAAGGCGTATTCGGTCGGGCGGAGATCCACCATGCCACACCGCCCAACATGAGGAGCAGCGCAAAGGCCCAAACAAAACGATGGCGCACAGAACTTCAGGGTTAACTCAGGGAATGGGCGAGACGCCATTGCAGGGATCAAGGTCAGCGGCCCTGCTCCAAAAGATGAGGCGGGGGAAGGTTTCAGACACGGGCTTAAAAAGGGTGGCCGTTTTAGAAACAGTCTGGTATGTAGGTGGGGAAGCGAGCCTGAGGGGTTTTCGGACCTGCAACGAACAACTTTCGAGAGTCATAGCAGCGCTATGGGCCGAGAAAGCGGGCGTTGCCAGGGTCGAAAAGGACCAGGCGTAGCCCCAAATTATCGTCCCAGACCGTTTCTCACCCGTTTACGCCTCGGTTTTGGCTGTCTGGACGTGTTGTGTGGCTTTTTCTTGCGCCCGTCGTTTTAACCCGAACGAAAGCAGCATCAGCAGAAAGGCGGCCCCGGCGATAAACAGGAAGGCGCGCGCAAAGCCCAGCACGCTATCCGCACTGGAGGCCGCAACGGCCCCAATCAACGCGCCGCCGAAGAGTTGCCCGATGCTGATGCCCAGCGTGCTGATGCCCTGCGCGATGGTGCGCTCATTCACCCGCGCCTCGTTCAGCAAGATGTAGTTGATCGACGAGCCAAGCAGGCACGATAGCCCGAGCCCGATAGCGACCGACCCCGTGTAGAAGAACAACAGGTCGGCGGGGAAAAATGCGATCAGGCCCAGCCCAATGGTTAGCAGCAGCGTGCCGAAAAATACCACCATGCGCGAGCCGATGCGGTCGAGCATACGCCCGGCCAAAGGCGACCCGATGGCGACGGCAAAAACAAGGGGCAGCAGCATATACGAGGCCGCCGCCTTGGTCACGCCAAACGCGACGATGGCGAGGGCGGGAAAAAACACAAACGCCGCCTCGGTGAGGCCCGCACCCGCCGAAAACAAACACGCCAGCACCACCTGCCGGTTCTGAAACAGTCCTGGCCGCACCAGTGGCTCCGGCGTACGCCGCTCAACATAGATGAACAGGGGCACCAGCACCGCCGCGATCAGCAGCGCAGGCCACACCCGCAGCGACAGAAAGCTGCGCCCGAGGTGCTGCGCATCGAGTTGGTTGACGCCGTAGGCGAGGCACACGAGCAGCACGCCCAGCACCACAATGCCCAGGACATCGACGCGTCCAGCGGTGTTTTTTTTCGTGGCAGGCAGCGTCCGGTAGGCCAGCACCGCCACAAAGAGGGCAATGGGCACGTTGATCAGGAACAGCCACGACCAACCCAGCGTGGCGAGGAAAATCCCCGCGATGATCGGGCCGATGATAAACGCCAGCCCGAAGACCGCGCCGAGGATACCCAGCGCCCGTCCGCGCTTTTCGGGCGGAAACGTGTCGCCCACCACGGCACTCGCCACGGGCAGGATGCCGGAGGTGGCCATGCCCTGGATGCCGCAGCCCACCAGCAGGATGGGAAACGTCGGGGCGAAGGCAACCACCACGGCTCCCAGGCCAAACAGCAGCACGTTGCCCGTATACACCAGCCGCCGCTCGAACACGTCGGCGAGGCGTGCCATCAGCGGCAGGCTGAGCAGGTTGAGCAGCACAAAGATGTTAAACACCCACGCGATGCTGCGCTCAGACACGCCAAAGTGCTCGCGTAAGGCGGGCAGGGCGGGTCCGACGATGGCAATGTAGAGCGCTGCCATCAGGACGCCAAGGAACAGGACAGGAAGGATGCGTTTGGGCGGTTGCGCGGAGGCTTCAGGCACAGCGTTCAGGGATCAGACGGCAGCAAACGGCCCGTGATACGCGAGGTGCACAGGTTTGTTGTGCCGTCAACCCGTGGCGGTTTCTGGTTCGCCGAACAGCGTGTCGCAGATCATCTCCAAATGGCTATGGTCCGAGCCGCAGCAGCCGCCAATCACCTTCAGGTCGGGCAGCAGATGCATCAACGCCTGGTAGCCTTCGGCCATCAAGCACTTGTCGCCCGTGTCCAGCGTCTCCGACTCGTCCAACTCGGCGTGGCTTTTCGTCGAGGCGTTGGCGCGGATGCCACGAATCCGTTCCTTCCACGCGCCGTCGTCTTCCAGCACATGATTAAAATGTGTCGGATGGGCGCAGTTGATCATGAAGTGCGTGGCATAGCCGTTCGTGGCCGCGTCCGTCTTTTCGATGGCGGCTCGCAGGGTTTCGCCACTAGGCAGGAGCCCATTTGTCTCAACGGTAAACGAGATCACAACAGGCACATTCGCTTCCCGTGCGGCCAGAACGATGCCGATGGCTTCGTCGCTGTAGGTCATGGTCAGCGCGCTCACCACATCTACGTCTGCTTCGGAGAAGGTGCGGATCTGCGGTCCGTGATATGCGGCGGCTTCGGCAGACGTCATCTGGTCGCCTGCCACATAGCCATCGCCGCGCGGGCCGATGTTGCCGCTCAGGGCGATATGGGTGCCGTTCGAGGGCAAGGTGTTTTTTAGGTCTTGCAGGAACGTCACCGCGTCTTTGTTGATCTGGGCGAGTTCTTCCGCAGAATAGCCCATTTTAAAGCCCCAGTCGGGGTTAGCGCGCCATGTGGGCGTCTCCAGCAGAAAATGAAGCTGATGTTGCTCCGCAAGGCGCAGATACGGGACGAGGTAGCGCTGGAGCGCGGCGAGGCCGTCCGCCCGCCGCAAGAGTTCGAAGGCCGCAAAATGGGTCAGGTCGAAGCCGTAGTGGAAAATAAGCGTGGTTTCCAGGCCGCCGTCGGTGAGGTACGGGCCGTCGGCGAAGGGGTTGGGTGCTGTAGGAGTGTAGGTCATGGTATTAAGAAATGAGTGTTTTTAGGGATTTTCCTTTTGAAGCAGGGCTTACGCAAACCGCCCTTTTCAGCGTCATCACGAAGCTCCGAAGGAGCTGTGGTGATCTCACCCCGACAGGAAATAGCACAACAAACGGGGTGAGATCGCCACGTCACAGAGCCTGTGCTGAACGTGATTCCGTATTCCTCGCGATGACGAATGACAAGATGTAGGTAAGTCTTGGAAGGTGTCACCCTGAGCCGTTCGCGTTGTCTGCTCAGGGTGACACGGGGGCTTGTCGGGTTCTACCCGAGGTCAGCCTTGGCGGACAGAAGCATTCGTTTTCGGGCGCACGGGCACGGTAGGCCGGGGCTGGCGTTCGCGACGCAGGGGCACGGTTTGCGTTTCTTCGGGGTCCTGGCTGATGTCTTTGAAAAGGAGCATGTCGAGGATTTTGTCGGTAGCCCCGTTATAAAAGCCGGTTTCGTGTTCATAGTCTTTGGGGTTGTAAAAGGTGCCGAAGAGGATGTCGAAAATGGGGAGGTCGGAGTAGTTGTGTTTGTGGATGCCTTTGGCATGGTGAATCGTGTGGCTCTCGGGGCGCTGGAGGAAGTAGCCCACCCAGCGCGGCGTTTTGATGTTGGCGTGCTGAAACATGCCGAAGAAGGTGGTCACGAGTAGCACCACGGTGATGGCCTGCGGCGAAAGGCCCACGAGGAGCGCAAAGCACACGCTGCCCAGCACCGTCCAGCCGATCATGTCCATCGGGCTGAAGAAAAACGCACCGTAGGTGTCGAGGCGCTCGGCGCTGTGATGCATCTGGTGAAACGTGCGCCACAGGAAATCGAAGCGGTGCAGCGCGCGGTGCCACACATACACGCCCAACTCATACAGCGCAATGCCGAGGAGGCCGCCGCCCAGCGCGCCGAGGCCCGTCAGGTCCACCAGCCGGTAGGCCTCCAGGTACGGGTCGATGAACAGCGGCAGGTACGACGACAGGTAGAAAAACACGGCAAACGCCGCCAGCCCTTTGATCTTCCAGAAGCGGACAGGTGGCAGGGGGCGAGCGGGGAAGACCGCTTCCAAAATCATCAGGCTGAGGTACAGGCCGATGACGATCAGCGAAATCGGGTCGAGGAGGATGTCGAGGGGTGTAGGCATGGCTAGTCTATGGTTATGGTGTGTGGATAAGGCAAGGCAATGGCAGACCGGCGCCAGCGACAGACAGGTTTGTCTTCGGTGCCAGACACTTAGTAAGCGTGAGGGGGCGCCTCACAATGTGAGGGCGTCCTTCTAGTTCGTAAGGCAGAAGCCTTACAGGGAGGCCTTACACCTCCCAGTTGGTGCGGTGCTCAGGGGCGTATTCGCAGAACACGCCGGTTTTAATGGCGGCCTTTAGATGCGTAGCCAGGGCCGGATGGGCATCGGCTATTTTTTTGATGGCGCTGCGGATCCGCCACGTCACCGCCGAGCGGGATTTCTCGACGCTACCCGCAATTTTGCGGGTTTGGCCGCCTTTGCCCACGGCCTGTGTGAGATGATCCAGCACCTGCTCATACTCCTCCTGCAGGGTTGCCAGGCGTTCGCTGTCGTGCCGGGCCTCGGCCTCGGCGATATCCTCTTGCAGGGTGCGGATGCGTTGCTGGTAGGCGGCTTTGGCGTGGTCGTCAAACACCGCCTCGCCTTTTTCAAGCACCGCCGCGCCCATCAACGCGGTGCAGTGAATCGGGGTGTTGGGCTGGGCCAGCAGGCGGGCGAGGTCGTGGTAGCCCTTGCGGTCGGGGAGTTGTACCACGGTGCCATCGTAGGCGACGGTCCAGAGCCCGGCTTGCTGCGTAAAGCGGTTAGAAACAGACGCCTCCTCCGGTGTTGCCGTTGGAAGCGTAGCCAAATCCGCCTCGCTCATATATTCCCAGAAGGGCTGCAACTGGGTGGTCGCGCGGTATGGGTTCACATCCATCATCCAGCGGAGGGCCGTTTGGGAGTCGGCCCGCTGGCCACCGTTGATCTTTTCGGAAAACGAGTCGAGGTAGGCGTCCCACTGCCCCTGCATCTGCTCTAGGTCGCCTTGCAAGTAAAAAGCAGCGGCCTGGTACGCCGGAAAATCCACCCACCCACTCCCCACGTTATGCTTCTCGGCGAGCGCGGATGCGGCTTCAATCTCGCCCATCTCGAACAAGATGAAGCTGCCGGTCTGGGCAAAGGAGCGCACCGGGTTGAGGCGGCGGGCGCGCTCATACAGGCTATGCGCCTCTTTGAGGTAACCCAAGTAGGTGAAGCCGACGGCAATCACGATGAGTGTTTCGGCGTCATTCGGGTTGATGCGCAGGGACTTGCGCAGGTAATGCTCGGCGATTTCGTACGCGCCGTTGAACAGGTGCAGCCGCCCCAGGATGGCGTTGCTCACGTGGTCCCATTCGTCTAGTTCCAACGCCTTTTGCGCCCACTCAAACGCGCCGGTCTGGCTGATCTCCCAGCGGCTCCACAACTGGCAACTCCACTCGTTGAAGAACGACAGCGACATGCCGGTGTAAGCACGCGGATAGTGCGGGTCCAGGTCGATGGCTTGCTGGAAATAGGTGCGCGCCTGCTCGTCGGCTTCGAACGTTCCCTTCTTCAACTCCTGATAGCCCCGTAGCCAGCATTCATAGGCCCCGAGGCTCGTCAGGGGCTTGGTGTGGGTGTCGTGCAACACGTCATGGTCCACAAAACGCTGAAGCGACACCACAATTTTTTCGGCCACCTCCTCCTGAATCTGAAACAGTTCGTCGAACCCGCCGGTGAACTTTTCGGCCCACACGAGCCGGTTCTGCCGCACATTGACCAACTGAAGGTTAAAGATCAGCTTGTCCTTGATGTGGCGCGCCAGGCCCTTGACGACATAGTCGAGGTTTAAGGCTTCGAGTGTGGGGCTGTCCGACGGCGTGGTCGGCTGGAAGCCTTTGGTGGTGTCGTGGGCAATGAGGTGAATCGACCGAAACCGAGAAAGATCGGTGATGAGGTCCATGACGAGCCCCTGGCAAAAGATCTCGACGGTGGTATCCGTAGCGAGTACCTGCAAGGGCAAGACTGCCAGGCTAACGTGGTTATGAAGCACGGGATGTTCCATGCCTAAAAATATACGTTGATGGGGTGAAAGATGAGCGCCGCAGGGTAGGGCATAAGCGTCAGGAGCCATTCAGTTACAGGAAAAACAACGGGCCTTCTTCTCTACATGGCGAGAAGAAGATGCACATTAGCCGACGCGCCCGAAATTTTTTATCTTGCCGCACCCCTCATTCCTGCCTGATGCCATGCCCGGCGAAGCCATCACCCAACTGTTGCACGCGCTTGAAGCCGGTCAGCACGATGCCTTCGAGCAGTTGCTCGCCGAAGTTTATGACGAACTGCGGGTGCTGGCGCGGGCACAGCTGCGCAACGAGCGGGCGGGGCACACCCTCAACACCACGTCGCTCGTTCACGAGGCCTACCTCAAGCTGGTCGAACATCGGGAGAAGAACTGGACAAACCGCGCCCATTTCTTCGGCGTAGCGGCCACCGCCATGCGCCGCATTCTGGTCGACTACGCCCGCTCACGCGATACGCACAAGCGCCGGGGCGAAAAGGTAGGCCTTACGCAGGCGGAGGCGCTCGAAGAAGTGTCGCTGCACGAATTGCTGGAAATCGACGATGCGCTGGCGGGGATGCAGGCGATGAACCCGCGATGGG
This sequence comes from Rhodothermia bacterium, assembly GCA_030428385.1. Lineage (GTDB taxonomy): Bacteria > Bacteroidota > Rhodothermia > Rhodothermales > JAAAOL01 > JAUIDY01. Next base: position 13,465 of record JAUIDY010000113.1, read on the forward strand.
TGCGGGTGGTGGAGTGCCGTTTTTTTGCGGGCCTGAGCATCAAGGAGACCGCGGCCGCGCTGGGCATCTCAACCTCGACGGTCACCGACGACTGGCGCATGGCGCGGGCCTGGCTGAAGGTGGAACTCGGGGCGGGGTCATCGAATGAATAACCGGGTTGCGGCCCGCCGGAGTGTTTGCCATGTCACAAGAACACGCAGACCGCTTGCAACGCCTGTTTAAGGCCGCGCTGCTGCACCCGCCCGACGAGCGGGCGACGTTTCTTGCGGCAGCCTGCCAGGGCGACGCCGCGCTGCTGGCCCAACTCGAAGCACTCCTTGCCGCCGATGCTGAGGCTGATGCCGATGGTTTTCTTGGGCAGCCCGCCCCGCTCGCAGTGGCTCCGATTTCGCCGGAGTCCGAGGCCGGCACAGGCCCCGCACGCGACGAGTGGATTGGTCCGTACCGGCTGGTGCGGCGGATTGGGCGGGGTGGCATGGGGCTGGTGTACCTGGCCCAGCGTGAGGTGCCCTTCCGGCAGCAGGTGGCGCTCAAACTGCTGCGGGCCGGGATGGACACCGAGGAGATGCACCGCCGCTTCGAGATGGAACGGCAGATCCTGGCAGCGCTGGGGCACCCGCACATCGCCCATCTGCTGGATGGCGGCGTCACCGACGACGGACGTCCCTACCTCGTGATGGAATATGTGGAAGGGCGGTCGCTGAATACGCACTGCGACGACGAGCGGCTGTCCATTGAGCAGCGGCTGCGGCTTTTTCAGACCGTTTGCCGCGCGGTGCACTACGCGCACCAAAACCTTGTCCTGCACCGTGACCTCAAGCCATCGAACATTCTGGTGACGACCGAAGGGGTCGTTAAGCTGCTCGACTTCGGTGTGGCGAAGCTGCTGAACCCGACGCTGGTGGGAGGAGAACAGCCGCTGACCCGTACCAACGTGCGCGTGATGACGCCCGAATATGCCAGCCCTGAGCAGGTGCGCGGCGAAGCGCTCACGACGGCGTCGGACGTGTACAGCCTGGGCGTGTTGCTGTATGAACTGCTGACGGGCCACCGGCCCTATCGGTTTAAGTCGGGCGCGACGCCCGAGGTGGCGCGGGTGGTGTGCGAGCAAGAACCCGTGCGGCCCAGCACGCAGGTGACCACCGAGCGCACCATCGTCTACCACGACGGGCGCACCGAAACCATGTCCGCTGCCCAGTTGGCCGCGGCCCGGAGCGCCAGCGTCGAGCGGCTGCGGCGGCGGTTGCAGGGCGACCTCGACAACATCGTGCTGATGGCGCTGCGCAAAGAGCCGAACCGCCGCTACGCCTCCGCCGAGCAGTTTGCCGAGGACATCGAGCGGTTCCTGCGGGAAGAACCCGTGGTGGCTCACCGCGACAGCCGCCGGTATCGGCTCCAGAAGTTTGTGGCGCGGCATCGCAATGCGGTGTGGGCGAGCGCGGCCTTTGTGGTTTTATTAATCGCATTCGGGATCGCCATGAGCGTGCAGTCGGCCCGCGTCCAGCGCCACGCCGACAATGCCGAGGCCGCGCTCGGGCGCTCGGAGGCGGTGACAGCGTTTCTGATGGAGTTATTCGAAGCCAGCGATCCGTACGAGGTAGCAGGCGACACGCTCACGTCGTTTGAACTGCTGGCGCGTGGCGTGGAGCGGGCCGAAGAACTGTCTGACGACCCCGATGTGCAGGCCGAGGTGCTGCATGTGATCGGGGTGGTGTACGAGCGGCTGTCGCAGCATGATCAGGCGGAGCGGTTGCTGCGGCGGGCGCTGGTGCTCCGGCGCGAGGCGCTGGGCGACGACCACGCCGACGTGGCGACCAGCATGAACCAACTGGCCTGGGTGCTGCGCAAAGAGGGCAACTACGACGCCGCCGAACCGCTGATGCGCGAAGCCCTAGCTACAAGGCGACGCTTGCTGGGCAACGAACATACGGACGTGGCCACCAGCCTGAACGACCTCGGCTCGCTGCTCAAAGACCAGGGCGACTACGCCGCCGCCGAGCCGCTGATGCGGGAGGCGCTGACGATGCGCCGACGCCTGCTGGGGCCCGACGCCCATCAGGTGGCCGTCAGCGTGGGCAACCTGGGGCTGCTGCTGTGGAACAAAGGCGACTTTGAAGAGGCCGAGCCGTTGCTCCGCGAGGCGCTGGCGATGCAACAGGCGCGGTGGGGCGACGACCACCCCGACACGGCTACGATGATGGCGAACCTTGCCCTCGTGCTCGAAGACCAGGGACACCTCGCCGAAGCCGAGTCGCTGTACGTCGGGGCGCTGGCGTTGGAGCGACGGTTGTTGGGCGAGGAGCATCTGTCCGTCGCGGTTGGGCACAACAACCTGGCCGGGCTGCTGCGCAACAAGGGCGACTATGCCGCCGCCGAACAGCACCAGCGGGCCGGACTCGCCATCTGGGAGAAGCTACTCAACGCCAATCATCCGTACGTCGGCATCGGAAAAACCAACCTGGCCCGCATCCTCCGGGCAACGGGCGACTATGCGGCAGCTGATGCGCTTTTGCACGACGCCCTGCGCATCTTCAAAAGCCAGTTCGACGACGATCATCCCCGGGTGCAAAGTGTCTGCGAGGAGTGGACGGGGCTGTATGAAGACTGGGGCCGCACAGCCCCCGCATGTCCTGCCGCGACGGCTCCATAGCAACACCACAAACAGGGGTTACGGGCTGTATCGTTCGACAACCGTAGCAGGCACGAAGACCGGGCCGCCGTCGTAGGTGGGCTGGGTCGTCAGGCGGATGATTTCTCGGGTCGTAACATCCACCATCCACAGGTCCCAGTTGCCGTTGCTATTCGGTTCACCACCAAACGCAATGCGGCGGCTGTCGGGCGACCACGCGGGGATCAGGTCGTTGCCGGGGCGGTCAGTGAGCCGGGTGAGGGTGCCCGTGGCGAGTTCCAGCATCACAATCTCGGCCTGCTCATCAATCAAGGTGTCAAAGGCGATAAACTGCCCGTCGGGTGACCAGGCCGGATGCCCCACATAAACGCCGTCGTTGGTCAGGCGCTCCAACGTAGGCGGATCGGTAGTAAGGTCGAGCACGTGCAGGTCCCACCCCGTGTCGAGGCGGCGGGCAAAGACAAGGCGGTCTCCATCGGGCGACCAGGCCGGATAACGGTCGATGAAGGCGTCATTGGTGAGGCGCTGCTCTTCGGAGCCATCGGGGCGTGCCACGAAAAGGTCATCCTGCCCGTTGCGCTGCGCGGCATAGGCGATCCTCATGCCCGTTGGTGACCAAACCGGGGCCACATCGCCGTTGGGGCAGACAAAAAGATCCGTGCTGTCCGCCACCAACACGGCACGCTCGGGGTCGGTCTCATAGCGGTGGTACACGAGGCGGTCGCGGGCGGCATCGTAGCGCACGGTACCTTCTGGGGCAGGGGTGCCTACCACGAGGCGGGTTTCACCGGTCTCTGGTTGGAGGGCATAAAGGTCACCGTCGCCACTCCGGCCCGAGGCAAACACGACCCAATCTGCTGATGCCCTTGCCGACGCGGACGCAGGCACCGGCGGCTCCTCCGGTGTTTCGGCACAGGCCATGATGAAAACGGCGGGCAACAATAACACGATAAGAAGGCGCAGGTGCTGCATGACGATGCGTGTTCGGGATGAGGAAATGGAGGCTGAAGTACGAAAAAAAGCGGACGCTGGTGCATCAAGGACTGCTTCGCACGCGGCTAATTACACGATTCTTACAAGCATTTTTCTGTGCATGCACAGCGAGCGAGGCTGCTTCATCGAAAAAAAATGAGCCGATTTTTGAATAGCATCGTGTAATAGAATAGCAGCGCGTGAGACGCACGCGACACCTTGCCTGTATCGAACCGGAGGACATCATGAAAATCCAGACCACTGAGCACTACCATGCCACCGTCGTCAGCATCCACGGACGCTTCTTGGGCAGCATCGAAGGCCCCACGTTTAAGCAGACCATCACGGACCTGAAAGACGCTGGAAAAACCAGCCTTGTCGTCGATCTTTCTCCCACTGACTTTATGGATTCTACCGCCATCGGAGCCCTGATTGGCAGCCTGACGACCCTGCGCAAGGCAGGCGGCGACATCCGCCTCGCTGGGATGGAGAAGCGCATCAAGAATCTGTTCCTGCTCACCCGTTTGTTAGGACCCGTATTTGTAGATTACGAAACCGTTGCGGAAGCCGTTGCCAGCTACGACCCCGAGGCCGTGTCGGCATAAGGGCACGGGATACCCAAGATCGGTATCCAGCGTACCCTGACGGACCTGTGACCTGACAGACCTGCTGACTGTTAACCACCCATGCCTGCCCATATCCTTGTTGTTGATGATGAACCGGACCTGGAACTGCTGATCCGGCAGAAAATGCGGCGGCGCATCCGGAGTGGGGAGTACGATTTTCTTTTTGCCAACGACGGGGTGGAGGCGCTGGACGTGCTGGCGGCCCACCCCGAGATCGATGTGGTGCTCAGCGACATCAACATGCCGCGCATGGATGGGCTGACGTTGCTCGGTCGCATCGGCGCGTTGGAACAAGCACTCCGGGTGGTTATCGTCTCGGCCTACGGCGATATTTCCAACATCCGCACGGCGATGAAC
>JAUIDY010000237.1 GCA_030428385.1 Rhodothermia bacterium
CCGGAAGACGGTTGGCCGCGGGAATACGCACCTGGTCGAACAACACTTCCGAGGTGATGGCGGCGCGCAATGACCATTTATCGAGAATGGGCGGTGCGCTGACCCCTTTGCGGTCCATCTCTACGAGAAAGCCTCCGATCTCTCCTTCGTCATCTTTGGCCCATACCACGCAAAGATCTGCCAATGAGGCATTGGTTGCCCACCGTTTGTGCCCATCGATGATATAGCTGTCGCCCTCGCGCCGTGCGCGGACTTCTAACCCCGCTGGGTTAGAGCCGTGGCGGGGTTCGGTAAGAGCGAAGCATCCAACCGCATCGGCTTTTGCAAGCAACGGGAGCCATTTTTGCTTTTGCGCCTCACTCCCATACCGCCAAATGGGAAACATCACCAATGAGCCTTGGACCGAACAGAACGAGCGAAGCCCAGAATCACCCCGTTCAATCTCCTGCATCATAAGCCCATAGGTGATATGCGAGTGCCCCCCGCAGCCATACTGTTGAGGCAGGTTTGGACCCAACACCCCAAGCTCACCAAATGCTTTCATGAGGTGCTTGGGAAACTTCATCGCCTGCGCACTCCCTTCGATGATGGGGGCCACTTCGCGGCTTACAAAAGATCGCACCTCATTGCGAAGGCGACGTTCCTCCGCTGTCATCAAATCTTCGAGGACAAAATAATCCAGCCCTTCAAATGCCTTTGCGTCGTAGGTGATATCGGGTTGGGTAACATCTGTATAGGTTTGAGCGGTATCGTGCATAATCATTGTTTTCTATGAATCAACCATTCAATCGCTGAAACAATACAGTTCGCTCCTTTCCTTAGCAATGGCTCCGCCAAAACTTCCAATGAAGGGCTAGGTCTGGGCAAAACTTGATGATTTCCGAACAATAAAGGGCTGTACCACACCAAGGTCCAGATACCGCTGCCGAACTTTTGCGGGCAAGTATTTAAAGTCTTTGATGATCTCCCGGCAATTATCTTGTCCACATGCGCATACCAACGTCCAATCGTCTTCGTCCATCGTGGTGGAATAATCAAAGCATATCTGCTCATCTTTTCCAATGTCCTGAATGGCAACCATGCGTGTCGTCTCGCGGATGCCGGCATTCGGAGAACAGGAATGATTGGCAAAGACACAAGGTTGATCGGGGTAGAGGTAAAGCAGGTCATCGATTTGCACAAGTTTCCCGGCCTCGTCGGTTCGGTGTATCGGGTCGTCAGCCTCGATGAGGCGTCCAGAAAAGGTTAGAATATGGGTGCCTTTGGGAAGCGGGCGAGCGGCAAATAGCCCTAAGCCGATTTCCCCACAAGGGGCGACGTAAATGTGATCCATCCTGATTCCCTCCTGTTAAATGTAGAGAAACCCGGTGGTCGGATGCGCACTACGAATCACTACCAATTTCGCAGTATCACGATGCGGAGCGAATGCGCCATCAATCGTGTTTTTGGTGGCTCAGACAGCCGGTACTTGTTGTGATAAACAATGAAATGCTCCAAGTCCCTGGGCGACTTCCGTACAATCTAACCCCACGATGCTCCTGCGTGGGAACAACCGCCGCAATATTGCCGCTGCCACTGCATCTTTTGCGTCATGATAGCAAGGCATGAGTACGACACGATTTCCAATATAGAAATTGGCATAGCTCGCAGGTAAACGCGTCGGTCCATCGGGCATGTCTGCATATACGGGTAACGGCATGGGTAACCCGATAACATTCAGGGGTTTTCCCGATACCGTGGTCATGCGTTGTAGCCGAGCGACGTTATCTTGAAGGGGGGCATAGTTGTCATCGGAAGGATCATCTTCAACGACGGTCAACACTACATCAGGGGCGACAAACCGAGCCAGGTTATCAATATGCCCGTCTGTGTCGTCACCTGACAGCTCCCCTTCGAGCCACTCTACTTTTTCGATGCCCAACATTTCACTGAGTTGTTCCTCGATTTCGAGCTGGCTCAAACCCGGGTTGCGATTCGGGTTTAACAGACAGGCTCGTGTCGTGAGCAACATTCCAGACCCGTTCACCTCAATAGAACCACCTTCTAATACCATGTCGTTGGCAAACAAGGGCACCTTCAGGATGTCGGCCATCCGTCGAGGTACCTGTTGGTCGAGGTCATACGGAGGATATTTTTCGCCCCATGCATTGTAGCCCCAACCTGTGGCGGCTAATGGCGCTTTTGTGTTTTCACGCACGACAAATAGGGCTCCATGATCACGGCACCATGCATCATTCGTTGGGATGTGGTGATAGTAAACTGAAAAGGGGCCCTCCTTAGGCTTCGCATCGATACATGCCCGCACGTGTGCTTCGTGCGTCGCATCGACGACATTGAGATGGACGTCTTCGCCGGTACACAGCGCACGGACGGCTTCCGTAAGGACCCGCTCGACGCCCGCGACCCGGCTGGCCTGATCGTTGAGGCGCGAGCTGGAGCGGATCCGCCGCATCGCCGGCGCCGGAAGGTCGTTCTTCCAGGTCTACGGGCCGGCGTTCGGCGACGACGACCAGACCCCGCACCTCACCTTCCACGTGCTCTGGCTGGGGTCGAAGCCAGGCGGCATCCGCCTGCGGGCGATCAGCGCCGCAACGCGGCTCAGCCCGCCGGCCGCCACCGAGCTCGTCGCACGGGTCGAGAAGCGTGGTCTCGTGCGCCGGCTGTCCGACGAGAGCGACCGCCGGGTCGTCGTGGTGACCACCACCGCATCGGGTCGAGCGGCGATGGAGGCGGTGCTCGTCGCAGCACAGCCGATGATGCCGCGGCTCGCCGCAGCGTTCTTCCCGGCCTGACCGCAGGCGTCAGAAACACGAGCCGGGCGAGACGCGCGCCACCGCGGGGTCTGTCGGTTGCGTTCCGAGGGCAACCAGTCCCGATCCGTCGCTCCTCCCTTCGGTAAGGAAGTTTGTTCTGCGAACTAAAT
>JAUIDY010000114.1 GCA_030428385.1 Rhodothermia bacterium
GGTATTCAGTGCGCCTCGAAGGTACGTTCCTATCGGGGGTTGCTCGTGCATGTCTTCGGTCGCCTCGCTGCTGCCATGCTCTTGCTCACCTTCAACTCTTAATTCGCATTACAATCTCTCGCTGCTTTTCTATGGGTACATTGGGAATCGGCACTTTTCGAACTACTTTTGAATTGATGGTGTTGAGTCCGCTGGTACTCTTGGCATGACTGAGGAAATGCTTCCTTCCCAATGTTGAGTTCATGTATTCAGCTATAAAATCTGAGTCGAGCTCTTTTCCACAACGAACACGGATCAAATGGTTTTGATGGAGACATCGATTAATCTCTTCTTTCCATATAGCGGCTCTGCCTAACTCCTCAGGATTTGCGTGTCCCTCTACGATCAGAATATCATCTTTCTCCAAAACATAGCTTTCGTCGCCTTCCAGCAATCCGATTTCTTTCACTTCGGAAAAGTCAAAGTCACCTCGTTGCACATTCGCAACCCTCAAGTATGGAGCTTTCTTAGGAGCTTTCCTTCGCTTTCGGTTGACAGTTAACCCATAACTGACATCAGCCAAGTCTTCTAACTTTCGCCGACTTGCAGAAGTGAAGTTGTCCAATGCTTTTTCGATGTATGCCGACTCGACTATCAGTCCCTTCCGATTCAGTAGGAAGAATGACTCAAGCAATTTTTCTACCGTCGACAAAGCATGGACAAACTTTCGTTGCTCCTCCAGCGGCGGCAGGGCGAAGGTTTGGCGGGCGAGGGTCTTCCAGTTGATGGTTGGCGAAAGCGAGCCGACGGAGATTTCAAGCGCCCGGTTCATAAACAGGTCGCTCTGCATAAAAAAGGGCAAGAACTCCGGCAACACAACGTCGGTCTTGGGGCGCAGCACCATCGCATGCGCCGAACAGATGCCGTCGAAGTCAGCCACCGCCAGCTTGCGCTGGTACACGCGCCGCCGTCCAAAGATGATGTCGCCCTTCTTAAACCGCAGCTTCGTCGCGTTCACCTCAGACGGCGATCCCCATTGCCGGATCTTGAGCGAGTCGGAATCTAGGTGTTCCAGTCCCACATAATGCTCCACCTCGGCGTCATCCGGGTGAATGCGGTCGCCCACGCTCACTGCCATCTCATCAAACCGCCAGCGTTTCCACCCCGGTTTCAGTGTACCCTCATCCATCCTGTGTTTCGTCAGCCAGTTCGAGAAAGTGTGTGATTCCTGATGTTACGGCACGGAAGTCATTTTCCTTTTCTTCCCCTCCTGGGAGGCAGGAGGGGACCGAGGGGAGGTCGAAGTGCCCACCTGCCAGAAAAGCGGATCCCCCCTCCAGCCCCCTCCTGACCTGTCTGTTTATCAGGGGCGTAAAGCGGGCGCACAAACCCGAGCGGGCCTTATCCAGGAAGCCTTGCATAACATCAGTAATAAATCGGTCGTCCTGGCTTAAATCCCGCCGTGCCGCCACCGCCGGAGGAATCCACACCTCGCCATAGAGCGTGTGCAGCAGGTCCAGATGCCCGATGAGCGTTGCTAATAACGAGACGGGAAGCGTCAGGCATGCGCGGCATCGTCCTCCAGTTCATCCGGCTCCACCCCGATGGGCGAGAGCCCAAACCGCGCCAGCTCGAACAGGAACGCGGCCCGCTCCATCCCGGCCAGCCGTGCGGCCGTGCCCGTGGTGATGCGGCCCAACTCGTACAGCTTCACCGCCAACAGCAGCCGCGCCTCGGCCTCAAAGCCTTCGGGGCTGGCCTTCAGGGCCAGCAGCAAATCGTCGGAATAGGGAATGGTGAGTTGATGCTGTGGCATGGCGTCGGTGGCTGGCTCGGACGAAGCATTCATTTTACCGAAAGGGTATCCAGCAGATCCACAAGCGCGTCCATCTCCTGCCAGAAGGCGCGGCCTTCCTGCTCCCAGTCGGCCCAGCGCTCGGCGAGGGTGCGGTCGTCGGTGTCGCCGTTGGTCGCGGTGGCGCGGCGCACGTACAGCGGAATCGAGAGGCTGTAGCCCTGTGCGGCTACGTCTTCCAGCGTCGCCACGGTGGCAAATCCGTCTTCGTCGGCAAACCCGTCGTACGCCTCCAGGATGCGGGTCTGGTGGGCGTCGGTCAGGAAGCTCTGCGCCCGTTCCCGTGCCACCTCGTTCACCGCGTCGATGAACAGGATACGCTCCTTGCGTTCTGGCGGCTTGCGGCTGCGGCAGATCACGATGCACGCCTCCATCGGCGAGTTGTAGAACAGGTTTGGCCCCAGCCCCAGTACACACTCCACCAGATCGGCACGGATGAGCTTCTCGCGCATCTCGGCTTCTTCCTTCCGAAACAGCACGCCGTGCGGAAAAAGAATGGCACAGCGCCCGGTCTGCGGGTTCATGCTGGCGAGGATGTGCTGGAAAAACGCATAGTCGGCGCGTCCTTGCGGCGGCGTGCCCAGCGTGTTGCGCTGCCATTGGTCGTGCTGCCACGCCTCGCGGTTCCACTGCTTGATGGAATACGGCGGATTGGCAAGCACCACATCAAACGTCGCCAGCCGATCATGTTCGGTAAAACGCGGGCGCGAGAGCGTGTCGCCGCGCCGGATGGCGAAGTCGTCCACGCCATGCAGCACCAGATTCATCCGGGCGATGGAAGCGGTCATGTGGTTGCGCTCTTGCCCGTAGAGGCGCAGCGTGCGGTATTCCTGCCCACTGCGCTTCACCGCGTCCAGCGTGGAGATGAGCATGCCGCCTGTGCCGCACGTTGGATCGTAGACGCTTTCGCCGGGCTTCGGGTCGAGCATTTCCACCATCAGATGTACCACCGTGCGGTTGGTGTAAAACTCCTGCGCGGTGTGTCCGCTGTCGTCGGCAAACTTCTTGATGAGGAACTCATACCCGTTGCCCAGTTCGTCTTCGGGCACGTTCGCCAGCGAAAGCGTATGCTTCGAAAAATGCTCAATCAGGTCTTTGAGGGTCGTGTCGGGCAGGCGCTCTTTGTTTGTCCACGGCGCATCGCCGAAGATGCCATCGAGCCGGTCGGGGTTCGCCGACTCAATCGTGCGCAGCGCCTGCTGGAGCGCCTCGCCCACGTCTTTTGGCAGCACCCGCACGTCGTTCCAGTGGGCACCGTCGGGGATGACAAAGCGCTCGTTGGCCTGCTGCCGTGCAAACGCCTTTTCAGCAGCGGTGGCTTCCTCCGGGCTTCCGCCCAGCGCTTCCTGGTACTCTTCGTCCCACACATCCGAGAGGCGCTTGTAGAAAAGCAGCGGGAAGACGTACTGCTTGTAGTCGCCTGCATCCACGAGGCCGCGCAGAATCGTTGCCGCGCCCCACAGATAGCTTTCCAACTCCTGTTGCGTTAGTCGTTGCGGTGTTGCATCAGGCATTGAGCCAGCCTCCTTCGGTCATCACCCGTCGCAGTTCGTCCTCGGCCTTTCGGCAGTTTGCCAGCGCTGCCTTAAAATCCGCCACCGCTTCTTCCAACGGTGGGATGTCTTCGCCGATGGGCGGCAGCACATAACGCGAGATGTTGAGCGTCCAGTCTTCCTCTGCGATTTCTTCGACCGTAACGACGCGGGCGCGGTCTTTCACATGGGCAAAGTCTTCCACCCAGCCGTGTATCGTCTCGGCATGTTCGGGGTCGAGATGGTTCTGCGCCCGGTCCTTGCGGTATTCCTCCGACGCATCCACGATGAGCACCTTCCCAACCCGCTCCGTCGCTTTGCTGCGACGCAGGATCATAAAGCACGCCGCCAGCCCCGTCCCGTAAAACAGGTTCGGAGCCAATCCCACCACCGCTTCGATGAGGTCCATTTGCAACAGCTTCTTCCGAATCTTTCCCTCCACGCCTCCCCGAAAGAGTGCGCCCTGCGGTAGCACAACGCCCATACGCCCATGATGCGGAGCCATTGAGGTAATCATGTGCTGCACCCACGCGAAGTCGCCACTGCTCGCGGTTGGCACCCCAGCGAAGGCCCGCCCCCACGGATCGTTTTCCCAGAGGCTACGGCCCCACTTTTTCAGCGAAAACGGCGGATTCGCCAGCACCACATCAAAGGTCGCCAGTCCGCCGGTGCTCGAATCGGTGAAGATCGGATTGCGGAGCGTATCGCCGCGCTCAATGACGAAGTCCTCAATGCCGTGCAGCAGCAGGTTCATTCGTGCCACCGAGGCGGTCGTCAGGTTCTTTTCCTGTCCGTACAGCTTGCCGAAAAAGGTACGCGGATCGCCGCCCTTGTCGCGTACGTGTTGCACCGCAGCCAGGAGCATCCCGCCCGTGCCGCACGCCGGATCATAAATCGTTTCGCCTTCCTGTGGGTCGAGCAAATCTACCATCAGCCGCACCACGCTGCGCGGGGTGTAAAACTCTCCCGCTTTCTTGTTCGTGGCGTCAGCGAATTTCTTGATGAGGAACTCGTAGGCATCGCCCATCACATCGCCCGTCGCCTGTTGGTTGCCCAACGGCAGCGCCGAGAAATGTTCGATGAGCGTTTTGATGAGTCCGTCGGATAGACGATTCTTGTTGGTCCACTGCGCATCGCCGAACACGCCATACAGATGCTCTTGGTTCGCCGTCTCGATGCAGTGCATCGCATTATTGAGCGCCGTTCCCACGTTGACGGGCGTTTCCCGTACATCGCCCCAGTGGCATCCGTCGGGAATGCGAAAGCGGTGCTCATCGGCAAAGTCCTCGCCATACGTCGTCACCGCTTCCTCATACTCTTCATCCCACACATCGCAGATTCGCTTGAAGAAAAGCATGGGCAAGATATAACTCTTCCAGTCGGTGCGATCCACGGGGCTACCGCGCAAGATATTGGCCGCCTCCCAGAGATGTGCTTCGAGCTGGTCTAACGTGAGCGGTGCGTCAAAGAGTGTTCCTTGCTTCATTCGTATGTCACAGGCCTTCTGCTATTCAAATTTGTTGGATGAGATGGAAAAAGGATAAGGAATTGCGGCCACCAAACCTACCCCTTTTCTGCTGACAAAGCCCCTTTCCCGCATCCGAGAGAGAGGCTCTGTAGGGGTTCACCTTGTCTGTGAAACAATCAGTGATCCCAACTTAGGCTGTTGAGGTAAGCCCGAAACGCCACGTTGTACACCTTGGAGCAGGGGAGACCGAGGTGTTCAGCTACCTCTTCCAGCGCCTCCCAGTCGTTTGGCGTGACTTGCACCCGCTTTTTCCTTGGCATCTCGGGTTTGGTTTTTCGTGGTGACTCTACCGGGGGCGACATCGGCGTCCTTCGCCGTGGGCTGCCCTTAATGGGTTCATAAGGTCTTCTGTTCATGTTATCCTCCATGGTTAACTCCAGAGACGCCGCCGCAATGCGGTAGAGACGCCAACGACTTTCTTTCCATACTGCTGGTGCAGCGTATTTTCATCAGGATTAGCCCCGTCTGCGATCCACTGGCAGAATGCCTCCAGGGCGCGTACCGCATACGTCCGCTGGGAATGCGGTAGGTTCCAAACAGGTACTCCCGCAAGCTCAGCCTCCCTCATGAACTGCTCATTGCGCGGGATTGCCATTCGGAATACCTCCACATTCAATTCCTCAACACGTTCCATTTCTTCCAACGCTCTGATTTCTTCCAGTGCGTGTTGATCGTTCGGGTCGGTCATGTTGGCAACGAGTACCACGCGACATCCCGTGTGGGCGACTTCCTCTGCCACTTTGATTGAGCCGTCGATGGACAATCTACCATTGACCGGGCAGATAATGATGTCATCTTCTCCAAGCTCTATGAAGTCGAGTAAGTTCATGATCAAACTTTCGGCGGGCGGCGTATCTACGATGATTCGTGGATGGACCAAGGCTTGCTCGGGATCGAGCGTGGCGATGATATCGGCTCTACTCCCAATTCCTGCAAGACGGATGGCTTCTTCGCCCTCCCATTCGTGGCCGGTTAGCCAAGACATGGCGTTGTACTGCTCGTCGATGTCGAGCAGGCACCACTCTTGTCCTTGTTCGGCAAGGTAGTTGGCGAGGTGGACGGCGAGCATGGTTTTGCCAGTGCCGCCCTTGTGGTTGTGAATGATGATGGATTTAGGATCGTACATAGCTGAAGAGGTTTAGTGGTTGGTGTTGGGACTACTTGGTATCATCTGCGTACCAAGGGCTGGAGATGGTAGACCAGTGGTTTCTGAAAGAGGTGTGCCCACAGGTATCTTTCGCACCACAATGCTTCATTGGATACTGAGAATCTCATGTCACTGCGGAGTGTTTTTTGGATACAAAACAACACGAAGGGTATATGAGCGAGAGGCTTAGGTCCACATCGATTTCTCTCTAAAAAAGACCTTTCCGTCTTTACGTTTTCGCACCGTCTCGAACCGCTCGTGGAATTTAGAAGTGCCCATCCGCTTAAGCGCTTCCTGATAAGTCAGCAATTCCGTTCCGCTTTTAGGTGAAAAACCCCAGCCATTGCGAAGTGCGTCCACATACCATCCAGCGGTTACTCCCCTCTCGTGACCAGCGTCAAGGACTTCTCTAACCCGTCTCACTCCAAATTCGTTGACGAGCTTTTCTGCCGTGTTGCTGGATACCCCGCGCTTCACTAACTCCACCATCAATCGCTTTTCCTGCGGTTCAATGTGTCCACTGGTGTTGTTGTTAGTTTTAGTTTCTGTTTTTGGTGTTAGCTTTGTCCTTTGTATTGAGGTCGTTTTCTCGACCTTCGGATATTCCGACTTTCGGTTTTTACCGAAATTCGGTTTTTCAGGGTTTCGGTTATCACTTTCAGCAAGGCATTGTGGACAACACCACGGATTAAGTCTGGGAGTCTCGAAGAACATCCATCGTCTACCCTGAAATTTGCCGTCGGGGGCTTGTATTGTAGCGAGGTAAGCGAAGCCTTTTGCCTGAAGCTCTTTCAGGATTCGGCCGAGCTTGTCTCTGCCCAGTCGTTGAAATGATGAACACAAATTGGTCGTGTTAAAATTCCAGTCTGGTGGGCGAGAGAGGCAATGAACAAGAACGCCCAGGGCTTCTGCAGAAAGACCTGCGTCTTGTGTTGTCTCATTGTCAATCATAAGAAACCCCCCTTGGTGCTCCTTCAGCCTAAAGACCGTTTGTTGTCCACAATGTAGAAGGTCTATTGGTTGCGCCATCATCACCTAGCCCTTTTCGCCAAACGTGTCGATGAAAGCCTCCACATCCTCCCGGCGATAGAAAATGAGTCCGTTAACCTTGCGATAAGCAAGTTGGCCTGAATCGCGCCACCGTTGAAGTGTTGATTTTGAAATTCGGAGATGCTCCAATAGCTCTGCATTGGAGATCCATCCAAGTGGGTCGGGGTTATGTGACGCAGCGGTCCGACCGTCAGCGGCGGGTAACCCCTTCACATGTTCCAACACAGCCAGCAACATCTCGCGAAGCTCTGTGACTGAGTCGCTATCTAGGAGGTGAAATTGCATTGATTCGTTCCGGATATCGGTAGCACGTGGACGAATCAATTGTATCAAAGGCAAGCCGCTTCCATCTATTGACAACTATTGAAAAACACCGCCAATTACATTGAAATAATTGAAATATGCTCACTGGCCTCCCTTTAGGCCATCTTGCGCACCAATAGAACAATACCTCTAGTTGTCTTCCAATACTACGAACTTATGCCGCTGCAACTCCTCTTGTAGCTTTTCTGGAAGTTGAGTGTAAAGCCACAGGGTACAGCGTTTGTGAGTCTTTAATAATTCGTATATCTCGCTACTAAGATTAGCCTTCTCTTTTCGTCTCTCATGTTCGGTTTTTCCCCTTGTTGAGGCGATCCCTAATCGAGTGCGCTCACTGTGTTGCCAGGCAACTATTTCCTGCGGCTTATGGCCCAGTTTACGTCGGAGATACCACAGCAGCAAAATCCGATCTGGACTCTTTTTTAATAATCGTCCTCTGTCTTCGTCGTCCAGTTCTGAATACCACGTGGGAAGCGTAAGCGATATCGCGGGCTGGATGAGCTCTCTTATCCAAGGCACTTTTTCTTGGTAAATGTTAACTGATGTATCGGAAGGAGAAAGGAGTTCGCATGCCGCATACTGAGTGTACCAGCGGCATGCTTCCGCTATTAGACCGTCTCTATTGATAAGAGAAACGAGAGTACCCAGACGCTGGGCATTGGATATTTTTTCCGACAAATCAGAAGGGGCAAGTTTCGATTCAGCACCAATCCTTTCTTTCAGGATAGTTTGTGTATCCATTCCAAACACTGTGCTGAGCCAAGCCCTATGTCCGTCTCCATGAGCCTGCGTTTCAGCAAGGTAAACCCACGACCTCAATACTTCTCTTGTATCTAAAAACGAATAGACGACACGCTCGAAAATACCATTCAATGCTGCCTTGGCTCTTCGTTTCTCTTGTTCAATTCTCTCTGGTGAACAGGTATTGAGTCTCTCAAGGGCAACTCGAATTGGATTGGGGCTTCCAGTGAAAGATCCTTTCCACCTTCCTACGTAGACTTCACCAGCTTCAGACGACAATATTAGAAAGCTGGGCTGATTAAACGCAAAACGATTTTCGGTGTACTTGGCAATGTCTCTGAGGAGTCCCTGGCCAATCCCCAATCGATGTCTAGGAGTATCCGTAAATAGGTCTCCCAGATCCCAGGCATATTGATTTTCCCTCCATCTTGGTCGTACCCACAGTTCTGGGATTGGGAATTCGGGGATCTTTTTCACTTGCTGGCTTGAGGCTTTTGTACGCTCCCATACCAGCCAGTAGATAGGAATTCCAAAAAAATACCTTCCACGAATACCAAATGGACCGTCATTCCCATAGGGCTTGAGATCTTCCAATGTTGTGAGCATGCTCGAATCATGCTCCCATTCTACAATTCTTGGGAGTATATCTTCGAACAGAGCATCTTCTCGGGGCTCTTTGGGCCTCAAACCGTACAGGCGTTCGAGCTCAGTTTTTAAAGTAGCTTGATGTCGCTCCTTGTCGACTGGGGCATCGTTTTCAGAGAAACTTGGAGGCTCCTCGAACCAAAAATCTTTCATGAAGCTGACTATTCAGGTACTGACTGCCTCTTAAGGTGACGCGAAAGCGTTGACGTAGCAACTCCGAGCGTAGACGCGACCTCTTTCATCGTGATATCTGGATCTTGCAGCATCAATCGTGCTTTTCTAACATCGTTGTTTGTCAGTGCTGGTGGACGTCCGCCTTTGCGGCCACGTGCTCGTGCAGCCTCAAGTCCCGCCTTCGTGCGTTCGCGAATCAAATTACGTTCGAACTCGGCGAGAGCGCCAAAAATCTGAAAGACCATTCTACCTCCCGCCGTCGTCGTGTCTATTCCTTCATTTAGTGAACGAAAGCCTACTCCACGTTCTCGAAGTGCATCTACCTGTTTGATCAAGTCGAGCAACGAACGCCCCAACCTATCAAGCCGCCAAACGATGAGGGTGTCGCCCGTCCGCAAAAACTGAAGGGCATCAGTGAGCCCAGGACGCTCTGCCTTTGCTCCGCTCGCGGTGTCAGAGAAGATCTTCTCGGCCCCAGCAGCCTGAAGTGCATCTATTTGAAGATCAAGCTTCTGGTCATGTGTGGAAACCCGTGCATATCCGATTAACATGACACTTCCTCATCGTTGGTACAAAACCTATTGCTCAAAAACGGTCAACTTAGGCTAGTTTTGAACGATTGATTTTGCAATGGGTTTTGCAACACGAAAATGCTGAATTGCCGGGTCTTCTGCAGAGTGAGATGTGAGTACTCAAAAACGGTCGTTTTTGCTTAATCCCTACCGAGCGGGTGCTCGAACCGCCTCGCCTCATTGGCGAGACCATGCCTGCTGGAGTCTGTTGGTGGAAAAAAAAGCCCAATCACTTCTAGATAGTGACGGGCACACATTAACTTCTGCTTACATAGACACATGAGTGCTCGAAATATAACCACGCTGAGGAATGTAGAGACCAGAGCAGGCTTTCCAGGTGTAATCAGCCTTTTGAGGATGTGCCAGATACGTTATATTCACCGACAAAGGAGCATTTGTATATAAATAAAACATATATTGCGGTCTTTCAGAAGGAGCCAACGCTATGTCGAAGAAGCAACAATTTATTGCCTACTACCGCGTTTCCACAGACAAGCAAGGCCGCTCTGGGCTTGGCCTCGATGCGCAGCAAGAGTACGTCAGCCGCTTTCTAACCAGTGTAGGAGGGGAGCTCCTTGCTGAATACACGGAGATCGAGAGTGGCAAAAAGCATCAGAATAGGCCGGAGCTTCAATCCGCTTTAAACGAATGCAGACGGCGTAAGGCGAGCCTGGTGATCGCGGTGCTGGATCGGCTTGCGCGGAACGTCCATTTTATTTCTGGGCTGATGGAGAGCCGCGTGCCGTTCTTCGTCGCGGATATGCCGCATGCCACGCCGTTTGAGATCTACATTCGGGCAGCGATGGCAGAGGAGGAGTCGCGCCGTATTAGCCAGCGTACAAAGGCAGCACTAGCCGTGGCTAGGCGGAGGGGCGTGAAACTGGGCAACCCACGACTTAGCGAGATCAACGCGCCTCGGCAGAAAGAGGCGGATGAATTCGCAGTGCTTATGTCATCGGTGATCGAGGAACTGAAACAGGAAGGATTTACGACCTATCAAGCGATCACCGATGAGCTAAACCGGCGTGCTGTGCCAACAGCAACAGGAAAGGGCCGGTGGCACATAAGGACAGTATACAACCTGATAGGTCGTATTGGCTCATCAACCACCCGCGCTGTTTCTTAAGAGCTATTATAACAGAATCACCCAACTGGTTTTCTGCCACCAAACAAGACGCAACTTTGGGGTCCGTCATTCTCATATATAGCAATTAGATGTTCCCAAATTCGTTTGGTGATGTTGAAAAAAAGTAAGAACAGGCGTCGCTAAGTCGTCCCTCTCGCTGTGCAAGATGGCGTATCCGATTCTGACTTGGCTTGTTGTTTGGTCATTTTGATGAAAAAAGTAGCACTAATGCCTTGGTAGTCACAATGGAGCTGGAGTGAACCCGCTTCAGTGATTCATTTAAGATTTAAGAGACAGGCTTCACATCCAAATGGATCCCATTAGGAAGGATCGTCACAGTTTTGAAGCAACCTTCTTCTGAGTAAGATACTTCTTGTTTCTCCTCTGCTGTAGTCCCTTCTTCTTGCGGCTGCGATATAATAAGGTTGAGCAGGAGGTCATCAGGATTAATGCCTTGAGGATCCGCACGCACTAGTTCTGCCGAGTAGCCGCTGGATGGAAATACGATTGTGCCCTTTACGTGCAGTCGCTCTGGGCCAGGGGGCATCCTGTCGCACCAAGCCGACCAATCCTCAGATGTGTAGTTGGGTGCTTGTGACATTTCTTCCTCTTGTTTCTTAGACATAGCGAGATTGTGGATTTGTCGAACAGAAGTCAGATAGACTTCATTGAAAAATAGAGACCCGGAACTGAAAAAGCTAAACTCTCTACCATCTGCCGAGTCCGTGCAAGCGATGGTTGTGCCATTGCCGCAAGTGCCATCTACTGAGATGCCATGAGCACGACGAAAAGCGAAATAGGTACAAGCACTGCTTGAAGCAGGTCAAATACGCTTCCGGGTACACCAATATACTCCGAAAAGTTCTCCATGGGATCCATACCAGAAGACTGGATAATCACCGTGTCGATTAGGTCTGTCCGAGAGTAAAAAGTTAAAGCTACCATCAGAGTAGACAAAGCACTTATATATTCTAAACCTGTAAAATTTGCGTTCTATGCCAATAAATGTGCAGTCTTCCGCGCTGTACTCCCAGTTTGCGCTCTGTGAAGCGTACGCAATTTTATAACTGTTGTCTGTGTTTTTTCCAGCAAAGAAGTCTAGTGATATGGGAGGGTCTTGTAAAGAGTAGTGGTATCCTTCATGAACTTGTTCAAGATTCAAGCTATCAGAATTAGGTATCTGAATCTGTTCATGTTTTTTATCATTACCCGAAACAGGATAACCTTCCACAACAAAAGCATTTCGATCTGAATGAATGACAATTCTGTATGTCTGTACATTTGGTTCCTCAAGTAGATAATCTTCTGCTTCGATTGGCTCTAAAGCATTCGTTACGATCTCTCCAGGGCGAGGTGGATCTGCGACAAAATCAAATTCGAAGTATCCCAACTCTGGGTTACTCAGATCATTTTGAATCAATCTACCATTACTCCACCCACCAGTGGGGACGGTTCCTTTTGCAACTATTCGCCAAATAGAGACGCCTCCCCTAATAGTTCGCTGAATTTCGACCGAGTCAATACGATATACGCTATTCATTTGGATCTAGGATTGCATTAAGTGCTCATTTTGAAGTTAAACTAGTAAGGTGTAACAATCAATCTTTCTGCCTAAAATTTCAAAGTCACCGTCAGTACTTTGAAGTCCTATGACCTCCCCCCTCTGATCATTCAGTGTAGGACAAGCAATTTAGCCGTGAAGCAGAAACCTCGGTAGCTTGCTGCCGCGTTGTTTTATAGTAGGATAATATCCTTGGTTCAGTGGAGACAGTTTGCCGATGACCGGTCATAGCGCATTCGACAATTCGGTGTGGAGAAGAAGAGGAGGATAACATTAGCCGGAGGCTATGCCGTATCGAGTGCCTGATTAGGTCCGAATTCATGTTGGGCGTAAGCAGCTTAGGCAATAGAGGTATCCAGTGTCACACTGCTCGATGAGCTGAAGGCATTGTAAACAGCTTTGATCAACTTGAACGCAGGTGAAACATTTGGCTCTGGTATCGCTGCTATAATGCCACAGAGTTTGTTGAATACAAGATTGGCAATGCCCGACTCAGCCATCTTTACCGCAATCTCTGTTTTTTGATCTTCGATCTCTTGGGCAAATAATTCTATTGACCTCCTCCCCGTAGTTCAGCCAGCCAGAAGTAGAGAATCGGCGGTGTTTCGGAGGTAGTTGTCGAGGTACATTTCGGGCGATAAGCCGCCCAACGATTGATGCGGACGGTAGGCGTTGTAGTCCTGTCGCCATGTCTCAATCTTTCGACGAGCATCCTCCAGCGACAGAAACCAGTGCACGTTCAGACACTCGTCGCGGAGGCTCCCGTTGAATGACTCAATATACGCATTTTCGGTCGGTTTGCCCGGTCTTGAGAAGTCGAGCGTCACTGCGTGGTCGTAGGCCCAACGGTCCAACGCCTTGCTGATAAACTCGCTGCCATTGTCCACTTGTATGCGCTCGGGGGTCGTTCCATGACGTGCCTTGATGCGGTTCATTGTCTCCACGACATCATGGCCTCGGATCGATGCATCGACATGGATCGCCAAGCACTGCCGACTATAGTTATCCACTACAGTTAACGCTCTGAATTTCCGTCCATCGAAGAGCGCATCTGAGACAAAATCCATGCTCCAAGCCTGATGCGGTCTCGTCTGCTCAACCCGTTCGAGACGGTGGGCAGCCGTCCTGTTGCGACGGGGACGCTTACTCCTAAGATTGAGCCCTTCGGCCTTGTAGAGGCGATAAACCCGCTTGTGATTGACATGCCAACCCTCCCGACGCAACAGTGTATAGATGCGCCAGTAGCCATAACGCACACGGGTGAGGGCAATCTCACGGATGCGTGCTACAAGCGGTTCATCATGACGGGGCTTGGGGTGGTAATGGAAGGTGGATCGGGCCAACACGACGGCGCGGCACGCTCTGCGAGCAGAGATGCGGTACTGCTCGACCAGATACGTGGCCAACTCGCGTCGTTGTGCTGGCCTCACAGATGCTGTGTTGGAGAAAGTCAAGCGGCTGGGTGCAGTGTAGCATCGAATGGCTGCCCGCTCTTGAGCACCCCATAGCAGATCTGCAATAGCTTCCGCATGGAAGCACCCACAACTACCATCTTGGCTTTCCCCCGTGCGCGCAGTCGCTCGGCGAAGACGTATACGGCTTCGTTGTGGCGCATCGCACTGATGGCAGGAAAGTACATTGCTCGGCGAAGACGAGCACTTCCAACCTTCGAGAGACGGGGCGACCGCCACACCGACGTTCCCGATCTATGATGACGAGCTACTAACCCAGCGTACGCCGCGACACTACGGGCACTGCTGAAAGCTTCCGGCCGCCCCAACTCGGCCAGCACAACGGCTGCGGTTTGCATGCCAACACCGGGAATCGACACGAGCAGATCGCGCTGCCGTTCGAGTTCTGGATGCGCCGCAAGGTGGTCTGCGATGGCCGCCTCTAAGGCGGTAATCTGTTCCGCGTAAGCCTGGAGCAGGGCTGCAAGCGCCTCTTGTGCCACTCCTGCTGAGCCTCTGTGCCGATTCCGCGTACGATCACGATCGCGTTTGATGGCATCAAGTGTCCGTGTAAGTCGGCGTAATTCACGCATTTCCTCCGAGGGAGGCCTCCAGGGGTCAGGGCGCTCACGCTGACAAAACCGGGCAAGTAAAGCAGCGTCGGCTGCATCGGTCTTGCTGCGTCGCAATTGTACTGCAGCATAAGCGGCTGCCCGGCGTGGATTGATCACCGAGACGAGGAGTCCTGCGGCATGAAGCGCCAGCGCCGCCGCATCCTGAAGACCTCCAGAGGCCTCCAGGCAGGCGTGAACCTGGCTCAAGTCGTCGATAAACCGGCCGAGCCAGCGAAGCAAAGCCTTATGTCCCGCAGCGTCATTGCGAACGTTTTTCGAGTGGAGGCGCTCCTCAGGATCAAGAAGCGCAAGATCAAGGCGATCCTGACCGACGTCGATGCCAAGAAAGAGAGTCATCGTAGTGTCCAAGCTAGTGAATACGCGCTCTGGGGCGGCCACGCCGTCCAGGCGAAAGATGCTGTTCGGGTGAGACGACGACGATGGCTAGGGAGGACTAATCTCTAAGGCGGGCTTTGGCAGTCGTATGAACTGCCTAGCCGATTAGCTTTTTTCGAGGCTTCCTCTCCAGCCCCTCCAGGTGCCCCCGGAGATTCGAAGATCTTGCGATGAACATACTAGCTTTTTTTGATCACCTCCTGGAGCATATGCTTGTCAAGGGAGAGGTCAGCGACGAGCTTTTTGAGCTGCGCATTCTCGGCTTCGAGTTGACGCAGGCGTCGCAACTCGGAGGTGCCGAGGCCGCCGTACTTTTTCTTCCAGTTGTAGAACGTGGCCTCGCTGATACCCATTTTGCGGCAGACTTCAGCGACTTTGGTGCCGCCCTCGGCTTGGCGCAGGGCATAGATGATCTGGGCTTCGGAGAACTTGGATTTCTTCATGGCCATCCGGTGCTTTTTGGTGAAGATACGGATCGCCGAGTCTCTACTTTACACTGGTCCAGTTTCTTGGGAGGAGGTCAGTCAGAAAGTTATAAACAAAATATTTCACAGGAAAACTTGAATGAAATATCGTAATTAACAATTACCTTCTCACAAACCTCGTCGTCATTATGGAACCCAATTCTGGAGATTACTTCGATATTATTGAGAATGAGTTTGGGGAAGCCCTTGGTGCTCTTGAGTCAGCTTACCGAGAGAAAGTAACCCTATATATTGCCCATCTCGACAGAAATGGAAAGCTTATACTCGATGTTGAGGGATGGATTAAAAGGGCTGAAAGTGTTTTGTCTAGAATAGGTGGAGGGGCAACGTCCTTGCTGGTCCGTGGAGCATATTTAGGCAACGCAATAGATCCTCTACATGAGCCAACGACGCTTGTTTACTGCTTTGCGGAGCCACGTTCTATCGTAAATTCTGTTCACCAGCTAAGGGACTTCTTGCATCTCTATGGCCAAGAAGCAAATCAGAGTGAAGTTGTTCTTTCTCTTGAAAACCCTGATGGTAACTGGTTTTTTAGGGTACCAAGAAAAGTTTATAATCCATGACTTTAGATCCTAAAAGAATACCCTTGGGAGAATATTATACCTGGGGTAAAAGTCCTCGCTTGAATAGTCCTGAGGGTTACATTGCGTATTTAAAAAAGCAACCTCGGTTTCGTGGGTGTCTTCTTGAAGGTCTACCTCAATATGCTGTGATAATCTATGATGCTCATGTCACAGAGCTTCTAACCCGTTTGGGGTATGACGTGACCGAGTACACGACATTACAGACAGGCACCTCAACCCCTAATGTTCTCTACCATGTTTCCCCAAAAAACCAATATCCCGCTTTTTTAATAAATCGTGGTCTTCCTGGAGCAGGAGGTGTAACTACCCAAGCAGCCGAATTAGTAGCATTAGGGGCACGTTACATCATTCACGTAGGTACCTGCGGGCTGGTATCAGAGGATATTGAAGCAGGGGCTATTCTTCTTTCAGAAGGGTCTATTCGAGATTGCGCAGCAGTAATGCTCGCTAATGAGTCTACTGATGAACTTGCTCTCATTTCCAAACCTTCCAAAGAGCTAGCATCTGCGCTTAAGGATGCATTGACCGCGAGTGGATGGTCATTTAGGCTAGGCCTAGGGTATAGCATCCCCATCTTCTATCTACAACCATCTGGATTAATAGAAGCATTAGTTAACAACACCATCTGGTCAAGTGAGACTCCGCAGATCTCTTATTTTGAAATGGAGCAAGCCGCTTTTTTTGAAACGTGTTCTTTAATGGGGGTACATGCCGCCAGTCTAGTTGTCGGTTCGGATCGATATGCCATTCACGATGGTGAATTGATTCACAGCTTTGAGGCAGATTTTGATCAAGATGAAGCAGAATTGGCCCAAGTACGCTCATGTCTCAGCGTATTTAAGCACATTGATTTGGAAGCTTACACTTTAACTTGAGCTAGTTCCCAACTTTTCTGCTTCTTTTCTGAAGCCTTCATTGGCCAATAAGTTTAAGAGGCTGTTTTGAATAGGCGAATCCCGAGACGTGCCCCTTTATCATTTTCATGAGGAACTTCTTCAAGCCAACCTTGACCTTCAAGAATGAGGTTTGAGGTTGAAGCTGATGCTAAAATAATAGATTGGCAACATGAAATTTGTCGTAGTTGCTCTACAACGATAGGCATGACACTTGGCGTGAAGCTATTAATTAAGCAATAAATATCAGCTTGCGGCCAGGTTGTGTTGGTCACATCACCCTGTATGCATTGCAAATGAGAAAGATTAAACTCATCGCGAACACGCAACACCTCGGAGACGCGATGAGAAACCATCTCAATTCCTGTGAAATGCACACTTGGCCATAATAGCGCCCCATAAAATAGGATCCGACCATAACCACTGCCGAGGTCTAATAGCTTCCTAGGCTTGAAAGGCTCTAAGCATTGATATAGGGTCCGTATATGATGATATGAAGTATCACCTAGGTATAGTCGATGTTGTCCTCCATATTGGACCAATAGATCAGGTAAGGAATAGTCATTTTCTACTTCCTGTAGCCTTAGGCTTAGAGCTGCATCTAATTCATCGTCGTCGGCCTCCAAGTTAGCATTATGATAATTAGTGATAAGATCATATGCTTTCTGGATTTTAGGGGACATTGAATAGGCAAATAATACTTGCAAGTTAAGTTTTGAAAAAAGCAGCAAATGTAAGTACAATCAACTACACCTTCGTCTCCAAACTTTTTTTGATAATCCTATTTTTTAGGATTATGATGATCCATTATAGATAATAATTTATTCATGATAGCCTCTCGCCGAGCCTTGTCGATCTCGTATTGTCGGTTCGCTTCAGATACATGATTGCTACAGTGTGGACATACCGTTTCGGCATCCCATATATATTCGAAGCAAGATTTACATTGGTTAAGCTTAGGTGGTACACGGCCTATTTCGGAATATTCAGGGTTGAAAGAAGGAGAAACCGTTAGTTGTTGATCTAAAATTGGAAGGTCAGGTTCGGTGCTATTAAGGATGTGAGGTGCGCTTTCATGGCCGTCTGATGGTATTTCTTCTAGAATAAGCTCAAAGCGTCCTACAGCAAATGAGGTCATTGCAGCCCCTTTGACTTTTCGAATTCGCTCTCTCAATCCCTTTTTCTTCAATTCAAGAGCTCTAAAATGGCAAAAGGGGTTATTACCTGGTC
>JAUIDY010000115.1 GCA_030428385.1 Rhodothermia bacterium
TGGGTCTAGCTGAAGGAGCTGATTCAGGTGTTATAGCTGGTGAAAATGGGGTCTTTGTCGCCCGCGTTACCAGTATTGACGAACCGGCTTCCATGTCAGACTCCCAAACTAACCAGCTTCGCACGGAGTTGGAAAGCCGTAGAAAGACGCAGGTTCAAAGGGAATGGCTCGCCACGCTTCGCGAAGAAGCTGATGTTCGGGACTACCGCCATAACTTTTACCAATAAGCTTCCGGCTATCCCAGATACCAAACAAAGAGGCTTCCTCATGGGGGGCCATACCTGATTTGACTGGGGCCTTGCGCCCCTTTAAGGAGGTCTCCCCCGGAGGCCTCCTTTTTTACAGGGATACGCTACCGCGATAAACCGTCTCAACGGGACCTTCTAGAAACAGGGACTTAATCTCCCCTTCCTCAGAAATTATCTCCACAACAAGTTGGCCGCCAGGCATGTTTACTTTGACGGTGTTTTCTTGCACATAACCCAGCACACGAGCAGACACGGCTGCCGCCAACGCGCCTGTACCACAGGCCTGGGTCTCAGCCTCCACTCCCCGTTCGTACGTTCGTACATCCAGAATCGCCATTCCCTCATCATGCACAGTAACGAAATTAGCGTTGGCTCCTAGGGGAGCCAACGCGGGATCATAACGAATGGCTCGTCCGTGTCTCGCTACATCCCATTTTAGCACATCGGGCACAAACTGCACAACATGTTCAGTCCCAGTCCATATGTAGTGCGTTGGCAATTCCGATAATGGATTCTGGAGTTTAAAGTCAGGGGTCCAGCCTTTGGGCGGGTTCATGCGAACGCGAATTTGTTGGTCAGGCTCAGTGGGAACGTTGGCTTCGAATACTCCAACTTCTGTTTCAAACAGCATGGAGGATGCACCAACCCCTGCCAGTTGGGCAAACCGAACCAAACACCGCGCGCCATTTCCACACATGGTTGCCAAGGACCCATCGGCATTGAAATATTGCATGCGGAAATGATGAGACGGGTTTTCCGGGTTCGAGAGCGCCAGTAAGCCGTCAGCACCAATACCCGTACGACGGGCACAAAAACGTGCGGCAAGGCTAGCCAACTCATCGGGTGAGAAATAGAAAAAGCGGTTGTCAATAACGATAAAATCATTCCCCGCTCCGTTCATTTTAGTAAATTCAAGCACAAATGCCCGTTTCATAGCCTTCTAATTCTCCGTTTAAAGCAGGGGCACCTACTAGCATCACTCACGTAACACCCCCTTACTACTTGGCTTGTTTGAGCGACCTCGCCCCACCTGGGTTTCCCGATTCATCAAAAAAATGACCCTTTTCCTTTGGCTGAAAAAAACATCAACATTGAAGGGGTAGAGCCTCTCCTTCTATTTGGATTCAATGATACGTATCTGCGCAAGATCGAGGCAGCTTTTGTACCCGCACAAATCACGGCACGCGGCAATCGCATCCTGCTTCGTGGAGAGAACCCTGATGTTCTTGAGCTAATCGACCGTGTTTTTCGAGAGCTTACCGTGATTCTAAACCGAAATGGTAATCTCACTGAAAACGACGTTGATACGGTGTTGGCACTCTTCACTTCCGGTGACGGAGCGACTGGAAATGTAACGAAGATAAATGACGTGGTCCTGTACACCCCTGCCGGCGGGACCGTAAGAGCTCGAACGGAAAATCAACTTCGATTGGTAGAAGCTGCCAGAGGAAGCGATGTGGTTTTTGCCATCGGCCCCGCTGGCACTGGAAAAACGTACACCGCTGTTGCGTTGGCCGTTGCTGCGCTGCATGCCCGAGAGGTGAAACGTATTATCCTTTGCCGCCCTGCGGTGGAAGCAGGCGAGAAGCTAGGATTCCTACCAGGAGACTTCCGAGAGAAAATAGACCCCTATCTTCGTCCCCTATACGATGCGCTTGAAGACATGCTTTCCCGGGACCGGCTTCGGGCCTTTATGGAGCAAAACATCGTAGAAATAGTCCCCCTGGCGTATATGCGGGGTCGAACACTGCATAGTGCGTTCGTCATTCTCGATGAAGCGCAAAACGCCACCACTCAGCAAATGAAAATGTTCTTAACCCGACTCGGAGTCAATAGCCGCGCCATTATTACGGGTGATGCGACTCAGATTGACCTTCCCAGTCGTTCCCAAAGTGGACTCCTTCAAGCCCGTACAATTCTAGAACAGATTGAAGGAATTGACTTTGTGTATTTCGACCGATCCGACGTTGTTCGCCACCGACTAGTGATGGATATTATTGATGCGTATGAGCGCTCTACGGATGAACCCGAATACTAAAAAAGCGGGGGCGCATCTTCGAAGAAGCACCCCCGCTTTAAATACGCATATGTGAAGGCGCTAAATAAGCACTGGGACATCCATCAATTCTTCCGGCCTAACAACCTTGGGAGCGGCCACGTCTAAGTTAATCACTTCTTTCGGGTTGTTCTGAGAATCGATGAGCACTACACGCGGGCGGTGATGGATTGCCTCCTGTGGCGTCATCTCAGCATAAGAAATGACTATCACCTGATCGCCAGCCGTAGCCAGCCGAGCCGCAGGGCCATTAAGACAAACGATTCGGCTTCCTTTCTCTCCAGGGATGGTGTAGGTTTCCAAACGGGCCCCGTTATTTACATTCACCACCTGGACTTTTTCATAGGGTAATATCCCAGCAGTCTCGAGCAATTCGGCGTCCACGGTAATGGACCCCTCGTAGTACAGATCAGCTTGGGTAACACGAAGCGGATGAAGCTTCGCTTTAAACATGGTAATGGTCATTGAATGTTGCGGTAGGTCCTAGGTCGACGATCATACAGCAGGAATCTGCACAAACGCGTTGTCAATCAGCCTGGTCTTGCCGAAGAACACAGCCACAGCGGCCAACACTTCTTGCCCAGCCTGAATCTGCGTTATTGGTTGAATCCGTTTCGTATCCACCAATTCAGCGTATTGGACGTTCGCATCCGGTGCTTCAGCCAAAATCTGAAGCATCGTGTCTACGATAGGTTGGGGGTGCTGTTCCCCCTCCAGAATCTGCCTTCTCGCTGCTTCAACAGCCTTAGAAAGAACAATTGCTTGCGCACGCTCTTCGACGCTGAGGTACCGATTTCTGGATGAGCGCGCCAAACCGTCAGGTTCCCGTGCGGTAGGTACACCGACAAGTTCGATGCCAAAGTTCAAGTCGTGAACCAACCGTTGCAGAATAAGGAACTGCTGTGCATCCTTTAACCCGAACACTCCCAAATGAGGCTGGCAACTGTGGAATAATTTGGTCACTACCGTCGTGACTCCACGAAAATGTCCCGGCCGATGTGGTCCACAAAGGTGTTGTTCAAGCGATGGAGCATGCACCCACATTTGGTGCTCGTGGGTACCCGTAGAATAGAAGGCCTCAGTGGGCGGTACGAAAACAACATCCACGCCCCCATACTTATTTAGCAACTGCAAATCATTTTCAAGAGGGCGTGGGTAGCGGTCAAAATCTTCGCCCGGACCAAATTGGGTGGGATTGACAAATATAGAAACTGTAATGTGAGAGGCGTGCTGTTTTGCGGATTCGATAAGTGACAGATGTCCTTCGTGAAGGGCCCCCATCGTAGGCACCAATGCTAACTTGTATCCGGCGCACCGCTGTTGTTCGGCATGCCGTTGCATTTCCTCAACGGAGTAAATGAGATGCATGAGAAGGAATTAATTCGAATGTAGAAGGTGAATCTACAAAAAATGATAACAAGATCGCAGGATGGTCTTTGCCCCTTCTCTTCCTGTGATTTTTTTTCAATATCGCCTTGGGTAGGTCCAACTTTGCCCATTCTTTCTTTCGCTCCCGATATATCATCCTCGTTAGCATGTATATTTATGGTTCATACGTACCTGAATCCTGAATCCATGTCTGACTACCGCATAGAAAAAGACTCCCTCGGTGACGTTCGTGTCCCCCAAAACGCGCTATATGGGGCCCAAACACAACGGGCCAAAGACAACTTTCCCATTTCAAACCTGCGATTCTCCCGCCGATTTATTCAGGCCCTTGGTTATATCAAGGACGCTGCAGCACAGGCAAACAACGACCTAGGTCTCCTAGAACCCGAAAAAGCCCAGGCAATACGAGCCGTGGCACAGCGGGTAGCAGACGGACAATTCGATGCACATTTTGTGCTGGATATCTTCCAAACAGGAAGTGGAACCTCGACGAATATGAATACCAACGAGGTCATTGCGAACGCAGCCACGGAGGAATTGGGAGGTGATCGAGGGAGTAAAATGGTACATCCCAATGATCACGTTAATATGTCGCAGTCATCTAACGATGTAATTCCAACGGCAATGCATGTCTCCGCTAGCATTGCCCTTCACAAGGAGTTGCTTCCTGCCTTGCGTCGGTTGCGTGATGGATTTAAGGCCAAGGCCGTAGCTTTCGACGATGTCCTTAAAAGCGGAAGGACCCACTTGATGGACGCCACTCCGATTCGCCTAGGTCAAGAGTTTGCCGGTTACGCTTCACAGATTGAGCATGGAATTCGCCGGGTCGAACAGGCCAGCACCGAATTGCAAGAATTGGCGTTAGGGGGCACCGCTGTTGGAACTGGGATAAATCGACACATCGAGTTTCCAGAGCGAGCAATCAACTATTTAAACGAAGCAACGGGTCTTTCTTTTAAGGAAGCCCCAAACCATTTCGAAGCACAGGCCGCCAAGGATGGTTTTGTAATGGCTTCGGGAGCACTAAACACGCTTGCGGTTTCGCTTCTTAAAATAGTTAACGATATCCGCCACCTGTCGAGCGGGCCTACAAGTGGACTTTCCGAGATTCAACTCCCTGCCATTCAGCCTGGCTCTTCCATTATGCCAGGCAAGGTGAACCCCGTGATGAGCGAGGCCATGATGATGGTATGTGCTCGTGTCATGGGCAATCATACGACGATCACCATTGGCGGTCAGCATGGCAACTTCGAACTTAATGTCATGATGCCCGTCATGGCGCATGCGATGTTAGAAAGCATTGAGATTCTTGCCAATGGGTGTGACGCTTTTCTAAAGAATTGCCTGGAAGGTATCCAAGCCAACCGGGCAAGGTGCCAGGAATTACTAGAACTCAACCCATCCATTGCTACTGCGCTAAATGCTGCGATTGGGTATGACATGGCTTCGACAGTCGCGAAAACCGCAGCGAAGGAACGTCGCTCGGTCCGCGAAGTGGTAAAACGAATGGGACTGCTTTCTGATGAAGCACTGGATCAATACCTCAATGTTCGTGACATGACTGAACCTGGTATTCCCGGTTCATAATTGGGCAGTTGTCTTGTGGTGACAAGTGCATCTTTTATAGAGCCTCCCCGTGAGAATTGGAAGGGATGTTAAAAAAATTGCACTCCGCACCAATCGAGATACGAATTCTACGGGGCGGCACGTTTTTTTCATGACGAATGGCATAGGCTTCGCCTGCCACTTTGACAGCGTATGGGCACTCCTAACAAGCATGCCCGTTGACATAAACGCAACCATAAACCGCCATAACCATGAGTATTCAACGCAAAGTTTCGATTGCTTTTTTTGCCTTGGCTGCCTTTTTCTCCGGGGTCATGTTTACCACGGTGGGAGCAAATCTCTTTGATGCGGGCGACCATATTGGAAGCTCCTCCCACGCGAAGGACACCGGAGATACCGTTGTCCAGCTAGATCCTGCCAGTCCAGTGCTCTCTTTAGAGGATGCCTTCACCACCGTTGCGGAATCGGTCCTTCCCACGGTTGTCCAAATCCGTTCTGAACGCGTGGAGCAAACCCCTAACCTGAACGGCACACCCTTCGAATTCTTTTTCCGTGAGCAAGGCCCAAATCAAGAACGACGGGCGCAAGGCCTCGGGTCAGGCGTCATCGCACGTGCAGACGGCTACATCATCACCAACAATCACGTCATCGATGGAGCCGATGCGCTTGAGGTGAAGCTTGCCACGGGAGAGATCGTGGATGCAACCGTCATTGGCGCGGATCAGGACAGTGATCTTGCTGTGATTAAGATTGAGCAGGAAGGCTTGCCCACCGTGTCCTTTGGGGAATTGGATGACGTTCGGATTGGGCAATGGGTTCTGGCTTTCGGCTCCCCCCTTTCTCAGGACTTGGATAATACGGTTACCGCTGGAATCGTCAGCGCCATGGGACGTACCAGTACCAACCTCACCCAACTCAACGTCTTTTCGGCATTTATACAGACCGACGCAGCCATTAACCCAGGAAATTCTGGCGGCCCTCTGGTCAATTTGAACGGTGAACTGATTGGCATAAACAGCGCCATTCTTTCTCGTTCAGGTGGGAACCAAGGAATCGGTTTTGCTATCCCTGTCGACGTCGTTGATAACGTCGTGACGCAGTTAATTGAAACGGGCTCCGTGCAACGTGCTTTCTTGGGGGTGACGTTTAACAGTGTTCCTCCAGCCTTGGCGCAAGCGCAAAATGTCTCGCAAGGTTCGGCCCAGATTGCCAATGTCGTAGAGGGTAGTGCCGCTGATGTTGCTGGTCTCGAGGAAGGCGATATTATCACCGCAGTTAATGGCGATGAACTCAGAAACAACAATCAATTGCGGACGATGATTGGCAACATGCGCCCCGGCGAGGAGGTGACGCTCACTGTCGTTCGTGGTGATGACACCCTCGACATTTCCGTTCTGCTCGGTACCCGGGATGACGAAGCCCTCGCTTCCTTCGACTCCGCACCTGAACCTCGCCGTGGCTCTGCGGAGGAAGAAATGGAAAGCTTGGGATTACAGCTTCAGGATCTGAGCCCCGCTTTGCTCCAACAACTTGGGCTTGAAGAAAACGTAGACGGAGTCCTTATTTCTGGCATCGATCAGAGCAGTGCTGCCTTCCGCGAGTCGGAACTTCGTGAAGGAGATATAATCACCGAAATCGACAAAAAACCAGTAGCTGATTTTGACGACTTTGAGCGCATCTACGACAATGTCGATGAGGGTGAAACGTTTTTGGTGCGGGTCCTTCGAAATCGCGGCGGTCAGCTGATGCCGTTCTTCACGGCCCTCACTAAACCGTAATCAAAAAGAGCGTATTTCAAAAGAAAAGGGCCATGCTGTTTCGGATAGCATGGCCCTTTTTCATGGCTTTCCACTTCGCATTTCGAATCAGAATAATTATTATGTTGCCTCTACCGAAAAGCCGACTTTAGCTTCTACTTGTATGGATATAGGTGCATTGGTTGATCGCATTGCCCAGGCGCTGGGCCCAGACGTTACTCCGGATCGCGTTGAATCAATCGCTGTTTCGGTCTTGTCGTATTTAGAAGAGCCCTCGGTACGAACCACGCCCGTGCCTTTCCACGAGGGTACGGGAGAACGGGTGCTGATCACCGCTTTTGGTCATGACCAACCTGGGGTGTTAGCCCGTATTTCAACAGCAGTGTTCGAATCGGGTGCCAACATACTCGACGTCTCGCAAAAGATTTTACAGGGCTATTTTACCCTGATCATGATTGCAGACATTTCGAATCCTCGGACCTCTGTGACCGGCCTCCAAGCACAACTACAGCACCTTGCTGAATCGTTTGGGGTTCGCATTTATGTGCAGCACGAGGACTTATTCAACGCCATGCATCGCCCCTAAGCCTGGGTTTTCTTTATGCATTTTGCCCTCCGCGAAGTGATCGACACCGTTCGTATGACGGAAATCGAACACTTTGATATTCGGACGATCACACTAGGTATCTCACTTCGTGATTGCAGCAGCCGCCTCCCAGCAACGGTTCGCGCACGTTCGTATGAAAAAATTCGTCGGGTCGCGGCCCATCATGTCCGGGTAGCTAAAGAGATTGAAGCCCTCTACGGCATACGGATAACGAACAAACGCGTGGCCATTACGCCCGTTAGTTTAATTGCCGACGGTCATTCACGAGACGATTTTGTCAGCCTAGCTCGTATGCTAGATACAGCCGCTGAACACGTTGGGGTAGATTTTCTTGCTGGCTTCTCTGCACTGGTCGAGAAAGGGAGCACCTATGGTGATGAAGCCCTGATTGCCTCCCTTCCTGAAGTCTTGGCCAGTACCAAACATCTATGTGCCTCTGTAAATTGTGGTTCTACGGCTGCGGGCATTAACGCCAATGCCGTGCAACAGATGGCACAGGTGATTAAGGATACGGCCCGTCTCACTGCTGATCAGCACTCGTTGGGGTGCTGCAAACTCGTCACCTTTTGCAACGCAGTACAAGACAACCCCTTCGTAGCAGGAGCTTTTCATGGCATCAGCGAGCCTGAGGCTGTTATCAATGTTGGCATCTCAGGACCAGGCGTGGTGCTTCGCGCGGTCAAAGAAATTGGAACGACAGCAAGCCTCGATACGCTGTTCGACGCCATCAAACGAACAGCGTTTAAAATTACCCGCGCAGGTGCACTGGTAGGACACCGATGTGCAAAACGACTTGCCGAAATCACTAGCATTCCGATACAATTCGGAATAGTTGATATTTCCTTGGCTCCCACTCCTGCTGAAGGTGACTCAATAGGCGACATTCTAATAGCCATGGGGTTGGAGGATGTAGGAGCCCCAGGGACAACCGCTGCCTTAGCCCTTTTAAATGAAGCCGTAAAACGGGGCGGATTAATGGCAGCAACCCACGTTGGCGGCCTCAGCGGAGCCTTTATTCCTGTTTCAGAAGACCAGGCGATGATTCGTGCCACAGAGCGCGGTCACCTCTCTCTTGAAAAACTGGAAGCAATGACTTCAGTTTGTTCGGTGGGCCTAGACATGATCGCCCTCCCAGGAGATACGTCTCCCCAAACACTGACTGGCATCATGCTGGACGAATTTGCCATCGGCATGATCAATAACAAAACCACAGCCACTCGGCTCATTCCCGTTCATGGGATGAAAGAAGGCGATTTTGTTGAGTTTGGGGGCTTATTAGGCAGCGCTCCTATTCTTCCCGTATCGCGCTTGGGCAACCACGTGCTTGCGAGGCGTGGCGGTCAACTCCCCGCTCCGATTCGAAGTCTGACTAATTAGGTAACAGGACACTTTTTTCGGCCTGTATAGATTTTATTTTGCATCTCTACTATACCTATCGTATTATATCCATCGTAAACACGGTATCGATGAAGAAATCTTCCTTAGGACCACTCGGCGAAGCAGAAATGGAAGTGCTCCAGCACGTCTGGGACATGGGACGCGTATCTGTAGCCGAAGTCCATGAACAGATCACCCGAAGGCGCAAAGTGGCCTACACCACTATCATGACCATCATGAAAAAACTTGCGACGAAAGGGTATTTGGTGTACGAGAAAGAAGGCAATGCCTATGTCTATGAGGCTGCCCAGCCACCGGAGAAAGTCAAGCATAGCCTCCTCACAGGAATTCTGAGAAAAGTATTCAAGGGTTCACCAGTAGAATTGGTGGAATCTCTTGTGACACACGAGGACTTATCTGAGGAAGAGCGTACTGCCATAATAAAACTCTTTGATTCACTTGGTGACGCGAATGAACGCTCTCATTGATTGGCTTGTACTTCTTGGAAGTCATAGTCTTCCTTGGTTTTGGCTTCCGCTTGCTTCTTGGACGATCCTTGCTCTTTTGTCCTTTGTCTGTATTCATTGGCTATTTAAGCTCCCCGCTCTTGCCCGGTATCATGCTCATGTCGCTCTTCTTCTAGCCCTGCCAGCCAGCCTCATCTTGGCACCGCTCGTCGCCCCCCTTGTTGCCACGTCCTCTTTGCTTCCTGATGTGGTAACGTATGACGAAAGCCTCCCTGTACTTGAAACGGAGGGATTGACTCCTCCTCATTCGTTTGCTCCAATCAGTTCGCCCAACACATCCGTTCCTTCAACCCCATATAACGGAAGATTACTCTTCGGGATTCTGATCGTCCTCGCAGGCGGCATCTGCCTGATCATGCTGGCTCGTCTCTGGACCCATATTCGCGCATTTCGTGCCTTCAAGCGTTCCCTCGCCCTTGTCCAAGATCCCTTACTTGAGGAGTATCTCTCACTCCTCGCATCGGATCGAGGTATTTCTCGCACGGTGACGCTCATGAAAATGCCCGACGAAAAAAGCCCTCTTACTTTTGGATGGTTACGACCTGTGATCGTGATTCCCAAGTCGTTGCTATCTGACCGGGGTGCCTTACGCCTCGCACTGAATCATGAACTGATTCATATTCGTCGGCATGACTATGCCCTTTCGTGGATTTGCCGGCTGTTCTGCTATGCTTTTGCTTTTCACCCACTTGTATGGATTCTCCGTAGGGCCATGGATCAGGAGCGCGAAATTTCCTGTGATGAAGAAGTCCTTCAAGTAGACCTCGTCCCCCCAAAACAATATGCATCCCTCCTGCTCCGCTTTTCCTCCCTTTCTGATCTTGTAGGTCCAACTGCTCTCTGCATGATTGCTCCAAACTCGAACCTGAAAAAAAGACTTCATGCCATGAAAAACACGTTCGCAACTTCGGGAAAACCCTTTCATCGCTTTGTTTTCATCCCTGTGGTCTTGTTAATCCTTCCGGTTTTTCTGGCCGCCTGCATCACCAAAACCAATTCAGAAACGATTCGGATGAATCCGGAAGAGGTTTCGGCTTCAAGCTCGAGCATTCTTGAGCACGATGATGTACGCACAACCCAGGATCCTGCGGTTGTAGCACGTGAAGTCTTGGCACGCCGGGCCGAAGAACATCAAGCTGCCCTTCGTCGTGCTCAGGAACGCCAAGAAGCCCTCATGAGGGAGCAGGCTCAGGTACTACGAGACCAAGAGGCACAGCTCACGGAATTACATCGAGAAATGGAATCGCAGCAAAGTCGCAAAAGCCAGATGGTCCGGTTGGAAATGCAAGTAGCGTACCTGCAGGAAGAGATCGAAAAAGCCACCCGGGAAATAAAGGCGTACCAAGCTGCAGGTGTGAGTGAGGAAATTCGTACCAGAATCGAACTGACAAGTCAGCGAGTTGAATTACTTAAACACATGTATATGCAGCGGCTGGAGGAGGTAGAAACGCTAAAAATGGACTTCTTCATCAGAGAAGCGATGGCTGAATAAAGGGGATTTCTGGATTTACATCATTGTGCTGTTCCAAACTGCGTGTCACCGAATTAATGTCATTTTTCTCGTGATTTGTCGCTCCCC
This sequence comes from Rhodothermia bacterium, assembly GCA_030428385.1. GTDB lineage: Bacteria > Bacteroidota > Rhodothermia > Rhodothermales > JAAAOL01 > JAUIDY01. Next base: position 11,107 of record JAUIDY010000115.1, read on the forward strand.
AATACGGAGTTGACAGAAATAAACCCCGCTGGCTGCCCGCACATTCGAATGGAGCAGTCCATCCCAACGAACGGTGTATTGACCCGCTGGTAATATCTCATCGATCAACCGCCTCACCTCTCTTCCCTGTAAATCGAAGATGGTCAATTCAACGGGGGAATTCGACCATCCTGTGGGGACCACAAATACCAAGTCCGTATGCGAATGAAATGGGTTGGGGTAATTTGCAGCGAGTAAATGATCAACGTTGGGGATTTCTTGAAAGCGGGGAGATTCCGAATTGGTGGTAAGCATGGCCCCCATCCCTCGTGCATGGCCCCGTTCATCCGCGAGATACACGTTGACAAAGTCAGGGCGGAGTGAAGGCTCCATCGCATATGCCGTCTCCCATAGTTCGTCGGTCAGACGCTCAAAGTTGGTACTCAGATGTTCGTAATAACTCATCACCGGCCCGGCAAATGTTACGGGCCCCACGTGTGGCACGTCCGCCGTCACGACCATGAGATTGATGGGCCCAGTACCGACATGCAGTACCCAGCCCACATAATTCCCGGTTGCATCGGCGGGGGCTGTATGAATATCCGCTACAACATAGTCGGGAGTACGCACCTGCTCGGTGTTTTCTGTTTCTTCGTCATACCCATAAAATAGTTGTGGATACCATCCATCCAGGGTAGTGTAGCACCCCACCTGCCGTTTAAAAAGCATCCCCTGAAGGAAGGATTGTTCTTCTTGATCAAACGAAAGGCCTGCGAGCTCTTTCTCGGCCAAGACGGCTAAGGTGTCCGACACGCCTCCCAAAAAATCGAAGTAGGATGTGATGGCACTTACATCTACGGATTCGCTTTCCAACTGCCCCAATTGCTGTTTAGCCGTATTTGCCAGACGTCCCATGGCGTGAAAAAAGGCGGGCACCGGCTCGACAAAACTATAGGGGAAAGAGCAGCCAGGTACCCCACTATAGGATTGTTTCGCGTATAAAAGATTGTCGTGCCGCAATTGGGCCCAAGCGGCCAATTGGGTGTTCATCTTTTGCTGCCACCACGCGGCCGTGTGCATAAATTCAGGCAATCCCACACGTTCAGTGGGAGGATTTAAGGCCCGAATGGCATCTAGCCACCCGTTGTAAAGCGATTGGGACCAGAAAGATGGCTCGTAGGAGTCAACAAGATACCGGAGGGCCGCGAGGTTGGAGCTATAGTGATAGGTCTGTAATTCTGGCTCAAGGAGTTGGGCGGCAGCATCGTTTCCCAACGCGTACAACACATCAAGCGTAGAGGGCAACATTCGACGAACCGCCTCTCCTTGATACGCCACCTTGTCGTAAACCACCGATCCGGTCACATACGAATCGATCACGAATCGCTGACCGAACAACAAAAATGCAGAGGCGGGGCGTGTCCGCTCAGGCTCCGTGATGGTACCATTTACAAGGATCTGCGACTGGATGCGTTGATACGCCCATGCTTCCTGCTCTAGGGATTGCTGAAAGGAGCGAAACGTAGATTCTTCTGCCAGTTGAGAGGCTTGAGTAATACCAAGGCCTTCACGAAGCCCGCTCAAATGATTCAGCGTCACGTTGTCTTGTTCACCCACAAACCGCTTGATGGTCCCATCCATCTCCTCTATGAGCGCCATCGAACCACTGACTTCAGCAGCTTCCATAAGAAGTAAAGCATCGATGGTTTGTCGCTGCACATCGTTTTCGCTCGGGCCACATTCATCGGTCTGCGGTGCGAGCAAATACATCTCCGTACGACCAAGCCAGATCATTGTCTGAAAATACCGGGTAAGCGCGGGCTCATCCGTATAGTGTCCCCGGGGCGTGAACTGGCTGAAATCCAGCCTGCGACAATTCTCCGCAAAAAGAGGATATACCGCCATCTCTTCTGCTAATATCAGATCTAGTAAAGTGTTTATTTCATCGCGGCTTTCAGAATAGTAGGGTTGAATCTCCCCTTCTTCGAGCAATGTGCGGGCTATGGTCAGGTACACATCCACATCGCGTAGAGAGCGGTCTACACGTTCGTCTGCCTGATAGGTCTGCGCAAGGGCTGGAAGGGCCTCATGCATCGCTTGAAGAAGCGCCACCAACTTTGGGATAAGCACTGCCTTTTCTACGTCCATCAAGATGGTGTCGTATGAACGATGAAACGCATGCAGAATGGCATCAGATGTAATAAAAACAGGAAGGTCAGAGGCATATATTTCTGCAAACGCATGGCCGAACGAATCATAGGATTTCCGCTCAGTTACCATAAATCCGTGCGTATCCAACAGCATCCGTTCGTCATCCGTTAGTTCAAACTTAAGGGCAAGGCTGTCGGCATAAAGCCCGGTTTGGTTTGAAGGAGACACCCTTCGAGCGAATGAACCGCTTGGATGCATAGAAAGCAGTTCTTCGGCAGAGAGGTTCTGATTGGCTTGCAGAAAAGATGTATATGCCTCAACGTCAAAGGAGGACTCCTGAGCAGATACCGGGACTACCCAGCAGAAGAGCAAAATAAGCCGTATCCAGCGTTTCATGAGAAGCGGGAGGTAGATGGAACGTGCGTGCTCGTTTATAATACACCGCTCTGTGTACTGGTAATCAAGTGGTTCCACCGAATTCCCCTTAGCGCGATGCCCGTCCCTACTGCAGAACCGCTCGTCTTAGAACTAAAGGTCCCCTTCCGCACTGCGCATGGAATCACAAAGCAACGCACCAATGCCCTCGTCCGAGTTGGGAGAGGGTTTGGAGAAGCAGGACTGCCGCCGTATTACCCCTATCGCTTAAGAGACATTCAGGCGTATGTGGACCAAATAGCTGACCAATTCCCGATAGACATCCCCGACGGGCTCGAACATCAACTAAATGCGCTTCCGGATGGCCCACCACCTGCGATGGCAGCTGTTGATATGGCCATGCATGACCGCTGGGGGCAACACCTGGGCTACCCGCTCTACCAACTTTGGGGCCTCTCTTCGGAGAAAGCGCCCCCCAGCAGCGTGACCTTAAGTCATTCGGGCGATGACCAGCAGTTCAAGTTGACGTTGCAATCGTTTCAGGACTGGCCGGTCCTAAAAATAAAACTCGGACATCCAGAAGTTGAACAAGATGTAGCCCTCATACGCCTCGTAAAAGAAGCCTCGAATGCGCGAATAGGCGTTGACGCTAATGGCGGTTGGTCTCTGAAACAAGCAGCGCAGATTATTCCAATCCTAGCCAACCTCGAGGTTCTTTACATTGAACAGCCCATCCGTAGCTCAGAGGTGGCAGATTGGCAGGCGCTGCGAGCATTGTGTCCTACCAACTGCCCGCCGCTGATTGCCGATGAGAGTATTCAGACCATACAGGATATTCTACGATTTGCCCCGGTCGTAGATGGGGTAAACATCAAACTCGCGAAGGCCGGGGGTCTGCGAGCGGCGCGACAACAAGTCACGCTTTCCCGTGCGTTGGGGTTATCAGTGATGATTGGCTGCATGATTGAAAGCTCCGTTGCTGTCACCGCCGCTGCGCACCTTGCCCCGCTGGCCGACTTCATTGACCTTGACGCCTTGCTCCATTTGGCAGATGACCCTTTTGTTGGGGTTTCAATACAGAAAGGACGGCTCCTTCTCCCAGACCGCCCAGGACTCGGGGTCCATCCTCGTTAATCCGTGACGCGAAGAATAATTTTTCCCGTGTTCAGATTGGCTTCCATCCTCTGATGTGCGGCTTGTACGTCTTGCCAGGGATACACCGAATCGATGACGGGCTCCAACAGACCATCCACCAACTTCGGCCACATCGCTTCTCGGAACGCCTGCACCAAACGGCCTTTGTATTCCAGACTGCGATTTCGCAACGTACTCGCAATTACCTGAAGTCGTTTTCTAAAAAGGGGAATTAGGCTCAGTGCCTCAACGTGATAGCCACCCAACATCGCAAGCATGATCAGTCGGCCATCTAATGCCATTGACTTAATGTTTTGCTTCAAATAAGGGCCCCCTACAAAATCCACGATGACATCTACTCCCTTTCCATCGGTCCACGCCAAGACGTGTTCCGCAAAGTCGGTTGATTGGTAATCGATCACCTTGTCCGCTCCCCACCGATAACACACTTCATGTTTTGAAGCTGAAGCAGTGGCAACACATGGGTTACCATTCGCACGTACCATTTGTAAGGCCGCAGTACCTACTCCACTTGCTCCAGCGTGTATCAGAACCGTGTCATTTTCTTTCAGAGCAGCATGCCAGTACAGCGCCTGAAACGCGGTGAGGAATACTTCGGGAATCGCTGCGGCTTGTTCTACGCTCCAGGCGTCGGGTATAGGGAGTAATAAATCTTGATGGATGACAGCATATTCGGCATATCCGCCTCCATCGAGCAACCCACACACCCGCTCACCGAGTTGCCAACCAGAGACTTCGCTCCCTTTCTCAATAATCGTTCCTGCCACTTCGAGTCCCAACAGTGGGCTGCTTCCTGGTGGAGGCGGGTACTTTCCCGCTCGTTGCATCAAGTCGGCCCTGTTCAATGCTGTTGCTCCAACCTGAACAAGCACTTGGCCAGCCGATGGTGACGGCCTTCTATATGCGCCAAGTACCAGCTGTTCGGGACCTCCCGGCGACTTGACAAGAATAGCACGCATGGTAGGGATTTCAACTGCGGAAAATCACTTCTTCACGACGGAAATAAAGCGTACAGAAATACAAACTAAGTACCCCTAACCCTGCCAGTGAAATAAAGACCAGAAAAAGACCAAATGGATAAATATTGCCCGCGATAATCTCCCGCATGGCTACAGAGATATTGAGCATCGGAAACAGCGCGGTTCTCACATTCAGTTCCACGCCGGGTAATAACCCAACCACCGCAGGCAATACGGTAATAATGGCAAAAGGGCTTAGGATACTCTGGGCCTCTTTAAAGCTGCGTGCAAAAATCGAAAATGTTAGCATGAGCCCTGCAAAACACATGGCAAGAGGCACCAGCAATAAGGCTACCAGTGAAACGCGAGCCGGATGTAATACCGCGCGTAGGGAGTCGAGCAATTCGAACGGCACGTTTCTCAGTAGGGATACACCGATGTACAATCCTACAATGGCCATAAACGCAGATGCAAGTCCACAGAGTACGACTACGCCAAATTTACCCATCACAATCTGATATCGCGAAGCTGGCGACGTGAGCAGCGTTTCCATCGTGGCTCGTTCTTTCTCTCCAGCGGCCAGATCTATGGCAGGATACATGGCACCAAGGTAACAGAAGATGATAAAGAAATAGGGCAAGATCCCTCCGAATAACTGCCCAATTAAGAGAAACTGACGTCGCATTTCGCGCTCTTCTACTACCACAGGGGCTACCCAGGAAGAATCCAACCCCGCTTCTGCAAGGCGACGCGCCAACAATACGTCTCTGTATTTATTCACCACCTCTCTAAGGCGGCGTCGATTGAGTTCTGCCCCCACGTCGGAATCCACCACCATCTCGAATTGCCCGGGCCTAATTTCACCCGAAGCGGGATCAAAATCAGCCGAAATAATAAAGGCCGCATCAATGCTATCCCGGCGCATCAACATCCCGAGCCCTACGGGCGGCAACGGATTTACCACCATCATATCGGGCTCTTGGCGGATGAGCGACATAAACTCATCTCCGTTTCCACTTTCCATTACGCCTACGCGCATAAGTGGAGCTCTGGCGCTTATGACGAGCCTCGCTTGTAGCTGCGTCACGAGAATGACAATAACAGGGACAAGCACCAACGGAACCAACAGCATCATCGCCATCGTACGGCGATCCCGCAGGGTATCGATCAACTCCTTTCTAAAAATGATCCAGATGATCCGCATGCCACTATCTTTTATTCCAAGGATTGGGCCAACGCCTCTTTAAACTGGTGATTACTGCCAGCCCCTTCTACAATCCGAATAAACTCCTCCTCCAATGAATCGGCCTGCATTTGCGCCTTGAAGGCATCAAAAGAATTGTTAAACCGCAAGGTCCCTTTGTGTAGCACGGCAATATCATCTGCTAGAAGTTCTACTTCATCCATCCGATGGGTCGAAAAAAGAACCGTTCGTCCCTCGTCGCGCAAATGCTGGATGAGCAGGTGAATACTTCGGGCAGCCATGACGTCCAATCCTGCCGTTGCCTCGTCAAAAACCAATACGTCTGGGTTGTGGATTAATGTCCGTGTGATAGAAACCTTCTGTTTCATCCCGGTGGATAGCTTGGCAATGCGCCTTCCTGCAAACGAGTCTACTCCCAGCAATTCAAAGAAATGATCGCGCCGACGACGTGCGGTTTGCGTATCAATATCGTTGAGGCGGGCATAATACATGACGAGTTCGTTGGGCGTTAGGCGATCATACAGTGCAGTGGCTCCGGTAGAGAACCCCAAACAACGCCGCACCTCACGAGCTTGCCGCACCGAATCAAACCCATTTACCGTCACCTTCCCTTGTGAGGGACGAAGCATGGTGGCAATGGTCCGCAACGTTGTCGTCTTGCCCGCTCCATTCGGACCAACCAGACAGAAAACCCGTCCCGCTTCGCAAGTAAATGATACGTCCAAGAGGGCATCAATCGTGCTTCCCTTGAAGCCGTTTCCCATTTCCTTGCGCTGCTTGCGCGAGAGCTTAAACGATTTAAAAAGCTGCTCAACAACAATCATTCGGAAACGGGTGTTGCGTGAACGGAAAATTGAAACTCCCTTCTTTTTGCCTCAAACCCACCCACCGCATGGGTGTATTCCAAAAAGGAAACCACGCCGTGGCGATCGATGAGAAGC
>JAUIDY010000116.1 GCA_030428385.1 Rhodothermia bacterium
ATGGATCGAACCAAAAGCATCTGGTCTATTCACTTCCATTTCTTCCTCAAATCCAGCAGAGGTGATTATCGGAAGTGCTGCCTTTTTGATTGTATAGAATTCATGCATACCGTTTCAGCGGTATAACTTGTAATTATACGGACTCAGTCCGCATTATAATACGGATTCACTCCGTATAACTCCTTACGCCTTCCTTCTAGAAGGTTATATTTCAGCGCTCCGTTTGTCTATGCAAATGCCTTTTCTGCCTGCAAACGCGCCGTTTTCCACTTCCTGAAGATACGTTCATTCGAACAAAGGGCCAACCTGCTTCCCAGAATTATACGGACGCACGCCGCATAATTCCACGATTCGCTCCGCCAACCCCGCATCCAACAAATCCCGCACCTCCGAAGCCTCGTACATGCCCCGCTCGAACAGGAGAAGGTCGTGGTTGTAGCCATTGCGAGCGATGGGCCGCTATGCTACCTTCACACGGCGTGCGGTTTTCGAGGCTGCCCTGTTGTATGATACCCTCCCCCGATACGTAGTTTGCCATGCACCCCTGTATTGCCATGCGTTTCCTGTTCTTGCTCCTCCTGTGGATACCTACCACTGTTATGGCACAGTCCAATATGGAAGAATCGCCCCTGCGGGTAGGTGTCGTTGGGCTCGTACATACCCATGTACATTGGATCCTGGGGCGCGAAGACCGTGGCGACATTGAACTCGTCGGGGTTGTGGAAGCCAATGAGGACTTGGCGCGCCGCTATATGGAGCAACATGGCTATCCGATGGATATGGTGTACGCTACGCTCGAGGAGATGCTCGATGCTACGCAGCCGGAGGCGCTCACGGTGTTTACCCACATCTTGGATCACCGGCGCGTTGTTGAGGTGGCTGCCGCACGGGGCATTCATGTTATGGTCGAGAAGCCCCTGGCCATCAACCTTGACCATGCCCGCGCCATGGCAGAAGCGGCCCGCGCTGGTGGCATTCATTTGCTCACCAACTACGAAACGACGTGGTATCCTAGCGTCCACGATACGTATCAGCGCGTTGAGGCGGGACACATTGGCTCGTTACGAAAAATTGTCGTCCACGACGGGCATGCCGGGCCGCAGGAGATCGGTGTCAACAGCGAATTTCTCGAATGGCTGACCGATCCCGTCTATAACGGCGCTGGGGCCTTGACGGATTTCGGTTGTTATGGTGCCAACCTCATTACGTGGTTGATGAAGGGGCAACGTCCGCTGTCCGTCACCGCGGTTCTCCAGCAGATCAAACCGGAACGCTATCCCAAGGTGGATGACGAGGCGACGATTATCGTGACCTATCCCCAAGCACAGGGCATTATTCAAGCGTCATGGAACTGGCCCTTTAGCCGAAAAGATATGGAGGTGTATGGACAGACCGGCTATGTGCATGCGGATGACGGCTCGACACTGCGGGTGCGAACGGAAGCCGACGCCGCCGAGACGCGGCTGACGGTACCGCCGTTGCCAACGCCCCACGATGATCCCTTTTCCTACCTGGCTGCCGTGGTGCGTGGCGACATTCAGCCTGGTCTGGATCTGTCTTCGCTTGAACTCAACCTGATCGTGATGGAAATCCTCGATGGCGCGATGGAGTCTGCCAAGACAGGCAGAACGGTTTACCTTCCGTAAGTGGAAGCAGGGTGTTGTTGGAGGCGGGAATGCGGCGTGTTCAACGACGTGTTTGGAATAAAGGCAAAGACGTTTCAGCCCACTACTCCTACCAGATCCGAAACAGCTTCTTATACGGATTACGATCGTTGATGTCTGGATACGTTCCTGCGAGAAAGGGGTCTCTCTCCCGCCAGGGGAGAGACAGCGTGGGGGGCGTCGTTGCCACAAGCACCCTTGTGTTTCACCCTCACCCTGGCCCTCTCCCATCAAGGGAGAGGGAACGCCTAAAGAAACACCTGCGCTATCCCGACAGCCACAAACGGAATGGGTATTACAGGTCTGCATCTGCCGCCGCATTATTCCGGGGCAACGTGATGATGAACGTCGCCCCTTGGCCTTCCTCGCTTTCCACCGTCAACGTCCCGCCGTGCCCCTGCGTGATGATGTCATAGCTTAAGCTGAGCCCTAGTCCCGTCCCCGCGCCCGACGGCTTCGTCGTAAAAAACGGCTCGAAGATGCGATCCTGGATTTTTTCGGGGATGCCGGGGCCATTATCCGACACGCGGATTTCTACCCGATCCTCGAATTGCTGGGTCGATGCCGACACGGTGGGCGTATAGGCCCCGTTTACCTTGGTCATCTGATCATGAACCGCGTCGAAGGCGTTGCCCAGCAGGTTCAGCAGCACCCGCCCGATCTCCTGGGGGATCACGTTCACCGTGCCCACATCGTCGCTCAAATCACGCTGGATCTGTACCTGAAGCCCTTCGACCTGTGCGCGTTTGCCGTGGTAAGCCAGATCGAGGTGTTGCGAGACGAGTTGATTGATATTGGTCCGTTCGGGCTGGCCCGTGCCAATGGCGGTGTGCTGCATCATGGACTTGACGATCCGGTCCGCCCGTTTGCCGTGCTGCCCGATAATTTGGGCATTCTGCTTGAGGTCAACCAGCAGGTCGGCCACAGCGACCAAGGCTTCGGGATGCGCAGCCAGGTCTTCCCGTAGTTCGTCGGCGAGTTCTTCGTTGACCTCGGCGAAGTTGTTGACGAAGTTGAGCGGGTTCTTGATCTCGTGGGCAATGCCCGCCGTGAGCTGACCGAGGGAGGCGAGCTTTTCCTGCACGATAAGCTGCTGCTGGGTGGATTTTAGATGTTCATGGGCGTTTTCAAGCGCTTCGTATGCCGCCTTCAACTCAACCGCTTTCTGTAATTCCGATTCTTTGCGCTCGTTTTCTGCCTGAAGTGCTTTGTTGTTCGCTTCGGCGGCCTGGGCCCGCAAGCGGGTTTCCCGAACTTCGGCCCGTTGGCGCTCCTTTGTAACCAAGCGCCTGCGCTGCACACGGCTTCCTGCAACGACCAGCCCTGAAAACAGCAGCATATAAGTGCCATACGCCCACCAGGTGCGATACCACGGCGGCAGAATAGCAAAAGGATAGACGGCCTCCTGGCTCAGGTGCTCGTACATATTCTTCGCCCGTACCCGGAAGCGGTAGGTGCCTTCGGGCAGGTTGGTGTATTCTTTTTCGCTGTTGTCACTCCAGTTCGACCATCCCTCGTCGAACCCTTCCAACCACGTTTGAAATTGCAGGCGGCTGGCATCTTCATAACTGGAGGCGGAGTAGGCAAAATGAATGTTGTTGTCCGCATACGGTAACACCCCCTCCAAGTGCGCTTCCATGCCCGACGTGGTATTACCCTCCTTCCGGGAGGTACCGAGCGCAAGGTCGGTGCCCCCATAGATCAGTGAGTCGTTCCCCGCAACCACCCGCCGCACCAGCGCCGGATAGTGCACGGCGACGTTGATTTCCATGTTCGAGTCGTAGCGAATAACGCCTTCATTGCTGCCGAACCAGACCACGCCATTTTCTTCGGGATAAAGCGTTAAAATTTTTTGATCGGATAAATGCCTAAACGGGGCTTTAAGCCATTGGTAACGGCCATCTGCCTGGCGCGTGCCTTGCGACACGGCGCCCAGGTATAACCAAACCCGCGTAGGCCCATCCGCAAGGGGCCGTCCCCATTGCTCCTCCCAGTACCCGCCCACGAACGTGCTGTCTACCACAAAACGCTGATGGGTGGCATCAAAACGATACAGGCCTTCCGTGGTCTCGAAATAAGGGGAGCCGCGCACTTCATACACCTCCACCGTTCCCTCTGGCAAGCCCGCCTGGGTGCCGAAGCGTTCTACCTGCACCCCTTGCCAGATATCTTCCCCATTGCCGGGAAAAATGAGGCGCAGCACGCCCGTTGCATTCGTGCCCACCCATAGGGTACCGTCGTCCATTTCAACCAGGGTCCGAACCTCGTCCTGAAGATCAGGGGCACGGCCTTCTTCGTACCAGATGCCCTGCTCCCGCCGCAGGCTAGCCAGGCCGCTTAAGAGCCCAACAAAGACGCGTTGGCTGTCCTGTTGGGAACGGTGTAGGACATACGAATAAAAATCATGGTTGACCGAGGGACGCACCGAGGTGGCCTGGTAACCATTGATTCGAGAAATGCCAGTCTCTGTTGCCGCCAGTAGTTCGCCATCAACCGCCAGGAAATTCCAGGAATTGCCCGCCGACCGCTCAACCATGTGGAAGGTTCGGGAGGCCGCGTCGAGGTAGAAGATGCCCGCCATGGTGGCAACATACAGGACGCCCTGGTGACGCGTGATATTCTGGACGATGCCTTCCAGCCCGCTTGCGGCACCAAACGTGCTGAATGGCCCGGTGGCGTCTACCCGCGCAATGCTGTTATCGAGCGCCAGCCACTGCGTTTCGGGGCGGGCGGGATCGGAATAGATATAATTTACCCCGTTATCGGGCAGGCCGGTGCTTCGGTCGATGGTTTGTAGCAACGTGCCGTTACGATCCAGCAGCACGGCACCGCCGCCGTTGGTATTGAGCATCACGTCTTCACCCCGGAGCACCGCACCGGGCCAATACAGGGGCACCTCCTGGAGAAATGCGTCTACGTCGGTTTTGAAGGGGTGAAAGGTCTGGCCATCGTACAGGAACAGGCCCTGCGTGCGCGTGCCCACGAGGATGCGTTTGTGATCAGGAAAAACCCCGGTACGGTTTACCGAATCCGGTGAGGACGTTCCTTCGCTTGCCATGCGGTCACCGGAAAAAGGCAGCATTACATAAATCCGCTCGTTGGCAAACTGCTCGCCACCGGGCACCAGCTTCAGCGAATCCCCCTCCATCCGCAGCAGGCCTTTTTCCCATTCGCGCACGTAAAAGACATCATCCACCACATTACTTTGGTGAAAGGCATCGTCTGGTTTCCAGATTTTAATGGTTTCCGCCCCCTCCATCTCACCAGCAAAAGGCGCACGGGGCGTCCAGCGAAACACGTAATCCGCCGTCGCAAAATAAACGGCGCCCTGCGCAACGTGGGTTTCCCATACATCCCCAAAGTCGCGGGCGTCGTCGGGCACCTGCGGCAACAAGGAGACCCCCCGCATCTGCCCGACGCTATCGGGCGCGAGGTATCCGAAATCGCCCACGCCACCGAAATAGATGCGGCCATGGGCATCCTTGGCCAGCGACCGGCAAACCGTTTTATTGGGGAGTTCAATCAGCCGCCACGACACCCCATCGTATTCCAGGATGCCACTGTTATTGCCGACATACATCACCCCCCGGTCATCGCGCTCAATCGCCCAGTTTTGATTCCCCGCGAGGGCATAGTCTTTTTGTTGCCAGGTCGTGAGGAACGGCTTGCCCAACTCGTGGGGCATCGTAGGGTGGGCACCTTGTGTTTGTGCCAGCGCCCAGGCAGGGAGGGTCAAACTGGCCACGGCGGCCATAGCGAGGAGCAACAGGGCATGCTTCATCACCGCCCCCCCGTTCCTGAAAAACACACGTTCAGGAAAAACCCAGGTAATCCTCCAAGAAGGAGCAAAAGAAGGTGTTTGTGACGGCAAGGCATCAGCAATCGTTAAGGGGTGGCGCTCGTTTCTTTACGACACGACGCTTTCCTAGAATCGGCTCATGGCAGGACGAATGCAATAGCCTGCGTGCTACGAACCCATGAAGGGCTTCCGACTGCTTATCTCCTCGCCACCAAGAAAGGTATCGGTGAAATCGGTTTTACCTGGGTCTCTAACGGCTTGGCGTTCAGCCGCCCAAAGCATACGGGGCAAGTTCATTCAAAAGTAGCTTCTGTGGTGCCGCGAAGCACGAACGCTCGGAAAGCGCCGACGGGCTTGGGTCGGCTGCATACGCTGCTATACCATATTCTCTACGCGGCTTCGCATGTAAAAAATATTTTACGCGATGTAACCTATTTTTTACTTCACGTAAAACAATCTGTACCTGACACAAGATCGGGGTTAGCACGGCCTTTTTTAAGAAACGGAGAAGCGAATATGTCGAAACAAGAACTCTATGCCTGGGTCTCGCTGGCCTCGACCCTCGCGATTCTGGGATTATATCTGATGATGGTTTGGGGATTGCCCGAAGGGATGGAAAGTTATACGGCTGGGATGATAGACATCTTCATAAAAGTGATTGTGATCGCTTTCGTCGTCGAGCTTCTTCTGGGGCTTTCCAAGCATACAAAAGCGGGAAGAATCGACAAGGATGAGCGAGACATCCTGATAGAAGGCAAGGGGTTCCGAAACGCGTATTATTTTGTAATGGTCGCCATCAGCATGATGGCTGCCCACCTGTTCATTAGTAATTTATTCGGCGAGGAAATCGCAATGAACGTGTATAGGGCGACCCCGTCCATGACGCTCCATGCATTGCTGATCCTCTTCCTCTTGACCAGCCTCACAAAAACGCTGACGCAACTCTATTGCTACCGCCAAGGGACCTAACATGGCCAAGTTTCTAATTCGCAATACCATCCGGACCTTGCGGTTTCACAACGGCGAGATGACCCAGCAGGCGTTGGCTGATCAGGTTGGGGTGACTCGGCAAACGATCCATGCCATCGAAGCGGCGAAGTATTCGCCCTCGCTAGAGTTGGCCTTTCGAATCGCCGCTGTTTTTGAGGTACCGCTGGAGGCGGTCTTTCAATATGAGCCTGAGACGTCGTGAATCTGCTGTTTCTCTCGTTAACAATGCGGCTTTGACATCAAGGGCCTTCAGGTACGACCAGCAGGGTCGTTTATCTTTTTCAAGAGGTATAACGGTGAAGCTCAGCCGCTGTGGGCATTGATGCGGTTACTCGAAGCAACGGAGACCCTGACGCGAGCAAAATACCAACCGGTAAGCCCTCGGTCGGCTGCACTGCGAGTTAGGCTTGCTAGCTTCGAGGTGAACGCTGCCAACCTCATGGCTCCGCGTACATCTACCCACCAGCCGTTGCAGGGACGGCAGGCTTCAAACCGATGACGCTGATATAGATTACGGCTGCAGCGAAAATCAGGTTCGTGACGTTGACCAAGAGTTGAGGCCATCCCAGCAGCGGGGTGGCTGCAAAGATCACGGTGCCGATCATCACGATAACGCCAGCCCATTTCGGGAAAAATCCCGTTCGGATGAGGGAGACGCTGAAGAGCAACATTCCGATGAGCCACACAAAGGCTCCCAGTTTGTAGACAGGATTTGCCTCTACGAAATCAGCCGTTGAAAGCCCTGACCGCATGACTTGAATGGGAAACAGCGTGAGGGCAAGGTAGGCGAGCGAAGCCATGGCGGCACTGACCAGATTAAACACGTTCTTGTCTTGTGTCTGTGCCTTATACAAACCCCAGACACCCAGCCCAGCGAGAAAATGATAGGCGGTCGTCAGATAGTAGACGGCGGGACTGTACCCGTTCTGAACGATCTCAAGCACCTCTGATACCATCCAGCAGGCAAACCCAAGCATCGCGGTGTAGAGCAAATATTTCATCGAGACGTAGACGGTACTATCCGTTCTTTGAATACGGGATCACGACAATGAAGCCTCCGTAGGGGCCCATCTCCACCGGGTTGCCGCTTTCGATCATCGTCTGGCTGAAACCATCTTCTCCATCGGTGAGCAGTGTGCCTTCCCAGGCACCTTCAATGAATGGCAGATCCAGCCGTACTGCTCGCGCTACCTTTTCGCCATTGAGCCCAGCGACGTACCAGCGGTTGCAATTAGGAGAAGTATGGGAAACGTACGCATGGTTATCACGGCTTGCTTGTCATTACAAGTTCAACCTTCCGCATGGAAAAGCCAAGTCTTGGGCCCGCTGATGCTGTAGGGAAAAACCTTAAATTCAGATTCGCGCAGCTTGAATTTCCCGAATCAACCCTGTTGGAGTTTTTTACAACAGCCCTTCCCATTTCAACCGGGATTACAAGCAGTTCTTTGGTGCCCCGCCCATTCATAACGGGGAGCGGCGGCGAAAAGGCGTGCGCGGGTAAGTGCCCGCCTGTACAGTTCAACGTGGTAACGTCAGAAGCTGGAGGCACAGACAGAACGGGATGCCTGCAAGCAGGTGGATACGGTTGTCGCCAAACAGCATGCCGATGCCGTGGATCTGTTTCCCGACCGTGGCAATCGCCGGAATACTTAACGCTTCAAGGGCAGTGCCTAATACAGAAGATGGCCGGCCGGGTCGGGCCGCCAGGACTGAAGCACTTTCATGTAGTTAGCGCGCTCGAAGGCGGTCGGCTCGGCCACGTGTTGCTGGCTCATGCTGCCCTGCATCTGCCGCACCGACTCGTACTCATGCGCCTCCATCCAGGCCGTAAGCGCCTCTATGATCTCCCCGATGCGGTGCACACCGCGCTGGAGCAATTCGGACGCCATCATGATGACCCGGGCACCCGCCATCAGGCCTTTCAAGACATCCTCGTACGTGTGCACGCCACCCGTGATGGCGAAGTCCACGTCGACCCGGCCGTAGAGCATCGCTACCCATCGGAGCGGCAGACGCAGTTCGTCGGAGCTGCTCAGGACCAAGTGCGGGACGACCTCCAGCGCTTCCAAGTCGAAGTCCGGCTGGTAGAAGCGGTTGAATAGAACGAGGGCCTCTGCGCCGGCTTCGGACAGGCGTTGCGCCAGGTTTGCCGGCGCACTGAAATACGGGCTCAGCTTCACCGCCAGCGGGATCGAGAGGTGCCGCCGTACGGCCTGCACAATCTCCACATACCGCTGTTCTACCTCGGCGCCCGTCAAGCGCGGGTCCGTTGGGATGTAGTAGATGTTCAGTTCGAGCGCGTCGGCGCCGGCCTGCTCGATCTCGCGGGCATAGCGGGTCCACCCGCCGGTCGAGATGCCATTAAGACTGCTGATGATGGGGATGTCTACGCGCTCTTTGGCTCGGCGGATCTTGTCCAGGTACTGATCCGGCCCAACGTGATAGGCCTCGGCTTCGGGGAAATACGTCAAGGCCTCGGCAAAGCTCTCCGTGCCGTAGTCGAGGTAGTGATCCAGCCGGTGGCTCTCGTGGGTGAGCTGTTCCTCAAAGAGCGAGTGCATCACCAAAGCCGCCGCGCCCGCGTCTTCGAGGCGGCAAATCGAATCGACCTTTTCAGACAGTGGGGAGGCGGAAGGCACGACGGGATGGGCGAGTTCGAGGCCGAGGTACGTGGTGGTCAGGTCCATGGCGATGGTGAGATTTGATTGATTCTGGTCTCTCGATGTATGCTTTTCCCAAGGACGCTATTCATGCTTTCGGAGCGTATCCCGGCGGTAGCTTGCCAGGCTTGACCGCCCGGGTACCTGACTTCTCGGAGGCTGAGGTCGCACCCTCCGGAGGAAGCGTTCCGGCAGGCGGAGCCAGTGTAGCCTTGGCGGTGGCCCCATCGCCAGCCGGAGTGCGCGCCATCTGCTCGTACTTCTTCCAGTGTGCGCGCACGTTCTCCTGGGCCTGCTTCAGGAAGCGCTCCGCCGCCTCGGGATTGGTCTGCGTCAGCATCCGGTAGCGGCTCTCGTTGTAGGCATAGTCCCGGAACGGGATCTTCGGCTCTTTCGAGTCAAGTTGGAGCGGGTTCAGGCCCTCGCGGCTGCGGCGGGGATCGTAGCGATAAAGCGGCCAGTAGCCGCAGTCGACGGCCAGCTTTTGCTGGTGCATGCCCTTGGCCATGTCGATGCCGTGGGCGATGCACTGGCTGTAGGCGATCAGGAGCGACGGCCCGTCGTACGACTCGGCTTCTTCAAAGGCCTTGATTGACTGGTTGTCGTCGGCACCCATCGCGACCTGTGCCACATAGACGTACCCGTAGCTCATCGCCAACATGCCGAGGTCTTTCTTGGGCGTCTCCTTGCCGCCGGCCGCAAACTTGGCGACCGCGCCCAGTGCGGTCGCCTTCGAGGACTGACCGCCCGTGTTCGAGTACACCTCGGTGTCGAGCACCAGGATGTTGACGTTGTGTCCGCTGGCGAGGACGTGGTCGAGCCCGCCGTAGCCGATGTCGTAGGCCCAGCCGTCGCCGCCGACGATCCAGACGTTCTTGCGGACGAGCACGTCGGCCAAGCTCAAGAGGTCCTGTGCCGCCGGGTCATCGCGTCCTTCAAGCAGTTCTTTCAACTGCGCCACCCGTGCCCGCTGCGCGTTGATCGCTTCCTGGTCGGACTGGTCGGCCTCCAGCAGCGCGTCGGCCCGTTCGGCACCGACGACGTCACGCAAGCGGTCCACCAACTCGCGGGCGTAGGCTTCCTGTTTGTCGAGCGCCAGCCGCATCCCGAGGCCAAACTCCGCGTTGTCCTCGAAGAGCGAGTTGCTCCAGGCCGGTCCGCGACCCGCCTTGTTGACGCTCCAAGGCGTCGTGGGCAGATTGCCGCCGTAGATCGACGAGCAGCCCGTGGCGTTGGCGATGAACGCCCGGTCGCCGAAGAGGCGGGTGAGCAAGCTCAGATACGGCGTCTCCCCACAGCCGGCGCAGGCCCCCGAAAATTCAAAAAGCGGCTCCAGGAGTTGGACGTCCTTCGTCTTGGTGAACTTGAGCGGACATCCGTTGTCGGTGACCTCGGGAAGGTCGAGGAAAAAGTCCCAGTGCGCGCGGCCCTGCGCGCGAAGAGGAAGCTGTGGCTCCATGTTGAGGGCCTTGCGCCGGACGTTCGACTTGTCCTTCGCCGGGCAGACCTCCACGCACAGCTTGCAGCCGGTGCAGTCCTCCGCAGCCACCTGCAGCGTGTACTGGTGGCCTGGAAGCTCACGCCACATCGCGTCGGAAGCGAGGAAGCCGTCCGGCGCACCGGCCAGTGTTTCCTCACCGACAACCTTGGCCCGGATGACCGCGTGCGGGCAGACCATCACACACTTGCCGCACTGGATGCAGAGATCCGGCACCCAGACCGGCACGTCGAGCGCCAGGTTGCGCTTCTCCCACTGTGTGGTGCCGCTCGGATAGGTGCCATCTTCCGGCAGCGCACTCACCGGCAAGAGGTTGCCCTCGCCCGCGATGATCTTTGCCGTGACCTCCTGCACAAACGCCGGCGCTTCCGGCGGGACGGCCGGTGGGTTATGCAGGGTGCTGGTGACCTCTTCCGGCACCTCGACCGCGTGCAGGTGAGCCAACGCCGCGTCTACCGCCGCGAAATTCATTTGCACAACCGCCTCGCCACGCTTGCCGTACGTCTTGCGGATGGCGTCTTTGATCTTGGCGATGGCCTCTTCGCGCGGCAAGACGCCGCTGAGCGCGAAGAAGCAGGTCTGCATGACCGTGTTGATCCGCACTCCCAGATTCATCTCCTTCGCCACGCGGTAGGCGTCGATCACGTAAAAGCGAAGACCCTTGTCAATGATCTGCTGCTGGACCTGGCGCGGCAGTTGGTCCCAGACCTCGTCCGGGCCGTAGGGACTGTTGAGGAGAAACGTGGCGTCCGGCCGCGCTTGCTTGAGCGTATCGTAGCGTTCGAGAAAGCCGAACTGGTGGACGGCCACGAAGTCGGCACGCTGAATCAGGTAGGTGCTGCGGATGGGAGCGGAGCCGAAGCGCAGGTGCGAGATCGTCCGGGCTCCCGCCTTCCGGGAGTCATAAACGAAATAGCCCTGCGCGTACTGATCCGTTTCTTCGCCGATGATCTTGATGGAGTTCTTGTTGGCACCCACGGTGCCGTCGGAGCCAAGCCCCCAGAAGACGGCCCGCGTCACCTCGTCCGGCTCGATGTCGAGCGACGGGTCCCAGCCGAGGCTGGTGTGCGTCACGTCATCGTAGATGCCGACGGTGAAGTGGTTCTTCGGTGTCTCCTTCGTCAGTTCGTCGAAGACGCCCATAACCATGGCCGGGGTGAACTCTTTCGACGAAAGTCCATAGCGTCCGCCGATGGTCGTGGGGAACGCTGTGAACGGTGCGCTCCCGCTGGCCAGGGCCTCGCTGAGAGCCGTGATGACGTCCTGATAGAGCGGCTCGCCTGCCGCGCCCGGCTCCTTCGTCCGGTCCAGCACCGCGAGGGCGCGGACGGTAGGCGGCAGGGCCTCCACGAAGCGCTCGGCCGCAAACGGCCGGAACAGCCGCACCTTGACGACGCCGACCTTTTCGCCGCGTGCCACGAGGTAGCGGACCGTCTCCTCAGCCGCCTCACAGCCGGAGCCCATCAGTACCATCACCCGCTCGGCATCCTCGGCGCCTACGTAGTCAAACAAGTGGTAGGCACGTCCGGTGAGTTCGGCGAAGCGGTCCATCGCGGCCTGCACGAGAGCCGGGGCTTGGTTGTAGTATGGATTGACCGTCTCGCGGGCCTGGAAGAAGACATCCGGGTTTTGCGCCGTGCCCCGGATGAAGGGGCGGTCCGGCGAGAGTGCGCGCTGCCGGTGCGCCCGCACCGCCTCTGGATCGATCATCGCGCGCAGGTCGTCGTCTGAGAGCCGCTCGATCTTCTGAATCTCGTGCGAGGTGCGGAAGCCGTCGAAGACATGAAGAAAGGGAACCCGGCTCTTGAGCGTGGCGGCCTGTGCGATGAGGGCGAAGTCCATCACCTCTTGGACGGCGTTTGAAAAGAGCATGGCCCAGCCGGTGGCGCGGGCGGCCATCACGTCGCTGTGGTCGCCGAAGATCGAGAGGGCCTGGGCCGCCACCGAACGTGCCGCGATATGGAAGACCGTCGGGGTCAGTTCACCGGCAATCTTATACATGTTGGGAAGCATCAGCAACAGGCCCTGGCTGGCCGTGAAGGTGGTCGTCAGCGACCCGGCCTGAAGGGCTCCGTGGACGGCCCCGGCGGCTCCGCCCTCGGCCTGCATCTCGACCACGCGCGGCACCGAGTTCCAGAGGTTGGTCCGGTCCTGGGTACTCCACAGGTCAGCCAGCTCCCCCATGGGCGAAGCCGGTGTGATCGGGTAGATGGCGATGACCTCATTGGTTTTATGAGCCACATAGGCAGCGGCTTCATTCCCATCAATGGTTATTTGGGCGCGTGTCATGGTCTTTCCCTTTCCGATGCTGCGATTTTCAGGCCTCCTCCCAACTGGTGCCGGAAGCCTCAGGCCAGCCGGATCCTCCTGAGCAAGAACGTGGAAGAACACGGTTCGAAGTGCGAGCCTCACCCCCTTCAGCATGTAAGTCAGGCTCGGAGACAGCTATGAGGCAAATCCTTACACGCGCGGCCCCAGTCGCGTTGCTTTGTGATCCGGCGATGGAGGAGCACGACGGGGATAGCGCAGCCCCGATTGCAACCATTGCTTACACCGCATCTAGGTTCTCTCCGTCACTGGCTCGATGTTCCGGGCTATACAATACGGAGCGCACGCCGTACGGGGGCATCAAAAGGAGGGTTCTTCAATGGCAGCCGCACACGAAGGAAAGGTCGCGCTCATAACCGGGGCTGCTTCCGGCATCGGATGGGCTACGGCCATTGCCTTTGCAAGGGAAGGGCGCACATCGTGGCCACGCACGTTGATGCGGAAGGGGCGGAAGAAACCACTCGCCTGACGCTTGAGGTGGACGTGGCAAAGGCTGACCCCGTTCGGTACATGATCGACGAGACGGTCGATCGCTGGGGTTATCGGTTTTGCTGGCGTGCCTGCTTATGTGGCAAGCAAACACGGGATCTAAAAACAGCAGGTAAGAGATGTCATAGGAAGGGAATACCGCCTCAGCTACCAGAGATGTTCACGAGAGAAACTACACTGCCCGTAGACAAGATACACGAGCCGGATCAAGGGGAAGGCCCGGATCCGGCGCAAATCAGGTGTTTGATCACGCAGGTTTCTACGCTGCTCCGCCATGCACAAGAGCGAGAGAAGCAGGCTGCTGCGTCTGTTCGGGCGGCGAATCCTGCTTTTCGAGAAAGCGCTCGGAATCTGCTGCACTATCTGGCTCTACGCAGCTTCGATATGCGGGATCTGCAACTGTACCTTGCCGCGCGCGGCCTCTCGTCGCTCGGTCGTACCGAAGCCCACGTTACGGCAAGCTTGGCTGCCGTCCTGAACGCGCTCTACCGGCTGGCAGGCCGCGCCGGTGCAGCGCCTGCTCCCGCCATCGACTTTCAGCAGGGACGGCAACTGCTTCTTACGCATACCGAAGCGCTCCTGGGCCCGAAGCCCGCCGGGCGGAGCGTACGCATCATGGTGACGCTCCCGTCACAGGCAGCAACCGACGGAGGGCTGGTCCGCAGCCTGCTGGCGGCCGGGATGGACTGCGCGCGCATCAACTGTGCGCACGACGATGAACCTGCCTGGGCGCAAATGATTGATCATGTGCGGCAAGCCAGCCGCGAGACAGGGCGCACCTGCCGCATCCTGATGGATCTGGCCGGACCCAAGCTCCGAACCGGTCCGCTGGTGCCGGGCCCCGAGGTGGTGCGCTGGAAGCCGCAACGTGACCTGCGCGGGCGCATCATGGCCCCCGCCAGGGTCTGGCTTGTCCCTGCCGGTGCGCCAGTTCCCGAGCAGGCACTCGCCGACGCTGTCCTTCCCGTCGAAGAAGCATGGCTTGCCCAGGTCTACCCCGGCGACCAGATCCGCTTCCAAGACGCGCGCGGCAAGAAGCGCAAGCTAGAGGTTGTCGAGCGCCGGGGCGCCGGGTGCTGGGCCGAGGCATGCCAGACGGCCTACGTGGAGGTGGGTATGATGCTTGAACTGCACGCGAAGAAAGGCGGCCGCAACATAGAAGCTCCCGCGACGCGCGTGGGGACCTTGCCATCTCTCGAACAGCCGATCTTCCTTGAGCGGGGAGATACCCTCGTTTTGCACCGCGCGCCGGTGCCCGGGCAGCCGGCTGGGCATGACGATCAGGGCCGCGTGCTGGCCCCGGCGCACGTCGCGTGCACGCTGCCAGAGGTCTTCGCCGATCTGCATGCCGGTGAACCTGTCAAGTTTGACGACGGGAAGATCGGCGGGGTGATTCGCTCCGTCCGTGAAGACGCGGTCCATGTAGAGATCACTCACGCCAAAGAAGGCGGCAGCAAGCTCCGCGCAAACCGGAGCATCAACTTCCCGGAAAGTGTGTTGCCCCTGAGCAGCCTGACGGAGAAAGACCTTGCGGACCTAGACTTTGTGGCGCGTCATGCAGACCTGGTCGGGCTGTCCTTCGTGCAAGACCCAAAAGATGTTATCGTCTTGCAGGATGAGCTCAAAAAGCGCCGGGCCGGAGGCCTCGGCATCCTGCTCAAGATCGAGACAAAGCGGGGGTTTCAGCAGTTGCCCTGGCTGCTCCTGGCGGCCATGCGGAGTTCTCCTGTCGGGGTCATGATTGCGCGGGGGGACCTGGCCGTCGAGTGCGGATGGGAGCGTATGGCAGAGATTCAGGAAGAAATGCTGTGGTTGAGCGAGGCGGCCCATGTGCCCGTGGTCTGGGCCACGCAGGTCTTGGAAAACCTGGCCAAGAAGGGCCTGCCTTCACGAGCCGAGATCACCGACGCGGCGATGGCTGAGCGCGCCGAATGTGTGATGCTCAACAAGGGCCCTTACGTGCACGATGCGATCCGGATGCTGGACGACATCCTGCGGCGCATGCAGGCGCATCAGCGCAAGAAGACGGCGACGTTGCGGCGCCTGCTCGTGGCGAAGGTGCCTGAAGACAAGGCTGCGATGGAGCACGCTTTTGGACGGTGACCAACAGCGAAAGCCTGGGGAATGGAAACCTCCGTTCCCCATATAATCCCCACCATCTCCCACGCACGCCATTCCTGCGCCATCGCGTCAAGATCGGCAGCGGTGAGGCCTGGAAACGGGCCGTCTGGCACCGCACGCACCGCATCATCTACGATGAACCGCACATCTGCCATCGTGAAGCGCTCGGAATAGTTCAAGGAGCGACCTCCATGTGGAAATCCCATGCCATTCTCTTTATTAGCGATACTCCACATCTCACCCCCTCACAACCTCTTCTCCCTCCTTCTGTAACTCCTGCCCGATGCTAGGCGCTGGCGCAGAAGTCGCTGCCACTGTTACAAAAGTCACTTAGGCAGGGGCATGCACATAGGTTACTTGCGGACTCAGAAACACAACCAGAATCTGAATCACTGTCGCAGCTATCCCCTGACTGCGCCATCGCACTTGTTGGAGCCACTGCGGTTTCCACAACGGGCAAGAGCAACGTCAATGCTCCAACAAGCCCCACTTTGCGCACGAAGCGACGCCGGGTGGCGCGCATCATCTCGGCGCTGCGATCCGCTGATGTATCCAGGAGGCGTGCTCTATGCAGTTTGTCGAGTGTCATCTGCACAAGATCCTCGTCGACGGTTTCGCCAAGCTCTGCTTGAAGGACGGCTACGAGGTCACGAACCGAGCGGGTTCCATCGGCGTGTTTGTAGACGAGCGCCGTCGTGGGGTTGAGCGCGTAGGAAAGGTTACGGTCTTGGTCGAAGACGATGAGTTCGTCGCCGGTGGCTTGGACGATGAGGCTTTTGGTGCGGGCGCGCGGGTTGGTCATGGAAGTTGGGGTCGATAGAAAAAAGTGTCGAAGTATGCTAATTTGCACGCTATGGTGCAAGCCCCTTCACCCCTTAATCACCCGCTTACGCCATACGTTTGCATCATGGAGGGTCTTACGCGGCGGTGACCTCTACGGCCTAAAAGAAGTGCTGGGGCATGCAGATATCCAGACAACCATGATCTATGCCCACTTGCGGCCCGACGCTATTCGAGAGGAAATGGAGAAGTGTTTTGGAAACCAAACAAGACCTTCAAAGACATCTCTCACCGTTGACGAACTCCAAACACTCATCCAAGAACTAAGGCTGGAAAACGCACAATTGCGAGAAACGATTGTAACCTGATGGCCCCACTTTTCCCCTGCAGGGAAACTATGGGGAAAAATAGTGCAGCAAGATGCGGACAGAAGAGCAGAAAAGAAAAACGGCCTAAAATCCGCAATTATGCTTCATTTAGGCCGTTTTTGGTGGCGCGCCCGGGATGATTCGAACACCCGACCTTCTGATCCGTAGTCAGAAAACCATATTCACAAATCGCCATATTTAGCCTAATTATGGGCCTAATTTGGGCCAGAGAATTTTGTTTGGGATATGTTTGGGATACAGGCACAACAAGTAACGTCAGGCGGCATTGGGTAAGACCTTCACCACAGGGAAGGAAATGTGCTTGCGCTGCTTCGCCGTGCCGTTGGCCCGCTCCAGCATCTTGAGGGCTCTGAGTTCTTCCTGTAACTGGGTTACCGCGTCGCTGTAATCGAAGTACCGCCGTTCTCCTAGGGAAATCTCACAGCCCCGGTACAACGTGTGCTGTTCGGGTTCATCCCACAACGCGGCGGTGATCTGTGGTTTTAGCGTCTCCAGTTCTTCCTGTAGGCGTTCTATCTCGGCTCGGAGTTCAAGGTAGCGGTCTAGGGGTTCGGTCGTATCTAAGGCGCGTAGCATCGGTCTGAAGGGCTTGTCATGAAAGAGAAAGAAAAAGGGCGGCTCCGTTGGTGAAGCCGCCCTCTGTTGACTTAGGCGTAGCACATGCGCCCGTAGCCCTGCACGTCGCTCTCTTCGAGCATCTTCCAGTAGCGGTCGATGTGGAAGGCTTCCGCTACTTCGGTGAACTGCTCGCTGTTCTTGGGGACCGTGAAGCCCGTGCGATCCACGATGGCTTCGATGGTATCGCCGTGATGCTTGACGGTAAACTCTTCTTCGCGCCCGGAATCGAAGTTGAAGGCGTGAACGAAGGTGACGAAGCCGAGGGAGGTGAAGTGTTTCTTGGTGTTGGTCATTTTGAGTACCATTTGAAAAAGTGAGTGTTACTTGACGATTGCATTAGTATTATAACACTATATTGTGATATACACAAGCGTGGCATAAAGAAAATATCAGATTATTTTAACGATGATGAGAGATGGCACGAGC